>CABVRQ010000038.1:0-2736 GCA_902500695.1 uncultured Nitrospira sp.
CCGAATTTTTTCAATCGACTTCTCAGGGTGCTGGGATGTAATCCCAGATGCTTAGCCGCCCCTAATGGGCCATCAATCCTCCATTCACAGGCCGCTAAGGCTTGTAGAATTCGAGTGCGCTCCACGTCTTTCAATTGAGTGGGCGGCAGGGCATCCATGCCATGTCCCCGTGAAGGCAACAATGATTCCTCCACATGCACGACCGACGATTGGGAAAGAATCATCGCTCGTTCGATCACGTTTTTGAGTTCCCGTACATTCCCCGGCCATGGATACTGAATGAGCAATTCCATTGACTGGTCATCGATATCCTGACAATTTCGTCGAAATTGCAAACGATTTTTTTCCATAAAATGTCGCACCAGGAGGGGAATATCGTGCAGACGTTCCCGGAGAGGAGGCACAACAATCGGAAAGACATGCAATCGATAATATAAGTCGGAACGAAAACGCCCCTCGGCAATCGCCTTGCTTAAATCGCTATTGGTCGCGGCGATGATTCGGACATCGACATCCTTCCCCTCGATACTGCCCACTCGTTCCACAATCCCATCTTGCAAAACCCTCAGGAGTTTCGCCTGTGCTTCAATTGGCATCTCCCCGATTTCATCTAGAAACAAGGTGCCATGATGGGCTAATTCAAACTTGCCGGGCCTTCCATTTTCTGCACCGGTAAACGCGCCTTTTTCGTGGCCGAAAAGTTCGCTTTCTACCAGCCCTGACGGTAACGCCGCACAATTGACTCGAACAAAGGGTTTATCTTTTCTGGGGCTCAACTCATGGAGTAGGCGGGCTAACAGTTCTTTTCCTGTTCCCGTTTCACCCATGATGAGCACTGAAGTCGTGGTGGGGGCAACAGCCTGAGCCAGGTCCAGGACGTTCTTAAATTTTTGACTGTTGCCGACCATCGCTCCAAAATCGTGGCTAACTTTGATTTCTTCCAGGAGGTAGGCATTTTCACGAGTGAGTTGTTCTTTCAGATGGTTGATCTCTTCGTAGGCCCGCACCAGATCAACGGCAAAGGCAATTTGGGTCGCCACCTGGCATAAAAACAAAACATTTTCCGGATCAGGTTCTCCAGATTCCACACTGCCGATATTCAGAGACCCGAAGCAATTATCCCCGACAATCAAGGGAATATTGATCATTCTGCCTAAACCCTCTTCCTGGTAATACGCATCTTCTAAAAATACGGGATTTTTTTGTAAATGTGGTCGTATATGGAGACGACGGTGACCATACACCCATCCCATGGCACTTCCTTCTCGAGGGATAATGGCATCACATTTCAACTTCACCACAGGCATACTCGTTTCCACCGCGTAGAACCGAAAGGCATCTATATCCTGGTGATACAACGTAATACCCGCGCGTTCCCACGAGATCACCTTTTTTATGTGTCCCGTAATGGCTTTCCACAGATCTTCCGTATTCCGCTGGGAATTTAAGACATTCGTAACTTCCAGCAAGGTTTGATAAAAGTGCCGGCCAACTTGATCGGTTTGGTGAGTCATTTCGAATTTCATGACTAATCCCCTCACACACACTTAAACATAAGTACGGAGGATGGTGACTTTACGGTAATTTTTTCAGCACGGTCATATTTCTTGGAATACGGTAGGCTACTACCAGGAAAGCAACCACCCAACCACTATTGAAAACCCTTGGTTAAAACTGGAATATCATTTGAAAAATCTTGAAAAGAAAAAGTCAGTCATGGGCAAAATTTATAAAGCTTAATTTTTCAAAAAGAAATAGCAATTTCTTAGCCATCAACCATTGAGTTGTCGCATATTAAAACCTATTTTCCTTGTCATAATTGTCGCCTCACCTGAACTAAAATTAAAGACCAATTTATTTTACTTTTCAATAGCTTAATGATTCACTCGACCCGACCGCCCATTATATCATCCAGGCAGTGTAATGACCTGTTCTAATTAAGGAAATATTATTAAAAAAACTTCATGTTCGAACCTAAGAATTGAGCGGAAACGCACCGAGATGACGTGCTTAATCGCACGCCTATCCTTCTATGGATCTCCATAACTCTGGCCTTTTATCATAGCTCTTTGCTTAGGCATTACCTTGGTCGGTATCGCTGGAAGGAACTCTGCCGATCCCTTTGCCACATGAGGCAACTTGGGGCCTTTCACGTCATCAGGGTGGGAAAGGGATCCAAGCCCATGGCGGTCGAAAATACTTAGCAGAAAAAAAAATGCCTGACCCTTAGGTCAGGCACAAGAACAATACAGTGAAGGATCTTATTCTTTCTTAGGGAACGGGAAATCCCACAAATCTCCCCGTTCCCCAGAACGCCATTAGGCATTTTTTTAGCATTTACAACTCAATCATTCAGTGGACGACTACTTCGTCAGACTGGCTTGATCAGATTGTCTATAATGCCAAGCGATTCTCTCATTTAAAAGTTCAGAATTCCCTTTCAACGTCGAGGCAATAAGTTTCATGGAATTTCTCTGAATCCCCTTCGGGTCGAAGTGTGGCTTTTTTTCAAAATGGGCTATCCGCGTTTCCATTTGCTGAACGCGGCTCTGTAGAGCTTGGACTTCTCCTTCTTTTGCTTTTGCCGCAGTCATATGATCTTGAATCGACCAACCCTGGGTCTCCATTCTCCAGGCGGAACTTTGCTCTTGACCGTTATCACTAGCCAAGACAAATTGTGGAAGGCCTAGAAGCATACCCACAAGAAAAACTGAAATAATCATTTTGTTACTCATA
>CABVRQ010000038.1:2836-37992 GCA_902500695.1 uncultured Nitrospira sp.
TTGTTACTCATAACTTCCTCCTTCTAGAATTATTCAGTTCTTGAAACCCGGCAGAACTTATACATCTAAGGTTGACATTTATTTCATCCACACATACTTCAATATCCAATTTATGTGCCAACAAGATTCAAAGAACATTTCATATTAAATTCAATGACTTCCTATTTATTATGAATAATTATTATGTAATACCTGTAACATGCCAATGAAGCAAAAGTGTTACATTTAGTTACACATAGTTACACTTTTTTTCGTACTCAATTTTTTTACTGATGGTTGTTTTTTAGGTTTTATACTTATACATGTAAAACTTGAACTTGGCATAGAAGAGGAGGACCCTCAAGTCTGGAAATCTTCAAGCCAAGATCGGCGTTCGGGAAGGGCGTTTCAGCGGAGAACATTGGCTCTGCTCTGGCGACTCACCCAAGCTCCTCGTACAAAAAGCGTTGGACCTGCCTGATTGAAAGCTTGACGGTCCTGCGTGTGCCGCAGTAGGTGTTTTTGCCAAACACACTCTTGAGAGGATAGACCAATACCACTGGGTAAAAGGCAACTTCTGCCACACTAAAAAGAGTTCAATCAAAAGTCGGCGAGACTGAAATCACGCTTAGGTTGGGTGAGTCGATTTTCCAAATTGGCCCGGTGGGAATATAGTCGCTACACCTTCACCAACGGGAGCGCCAGATTTGGCACAAACAGTAGATACCGATAGCCAGACGGATCCTTCAACAATGGTCCATGGTCCTGGGGCCGCTCGGTTTTATTTTGCCAAGCTACATTGAGTCGTCAAATATGAAGGCCACCCCCTGAACCTATTAAGGGGGATCCCTGAAGGCCAAACCTCGATAGCCAACTAGTTAGGCTGCCTGGCCTGGGAAAAGGCATAAGGCACAAATATTGCTGATAGGAAATACTTCGAAGAATGCTAGGACCATTTTGGCGAAAACCCCGACATCAATTCGACTAAGGCCAGGACGATGAGGAGGAACCAACGCCGGTATAGCCTCGTCCAAACATCGTGAACCCACACCTGCCAGCAGTCATACCTGGCTCCCAACGGTGTCAAGTAAAATTGTATCCGCGAGCGGTCGAGCAGCCTCTGGGGAAATACCTGACATATG
The DNA here is from genome assembly GCA_902500695.1 of uncultured Nitrospira sp. Classification (GTDB taxonomy): domain Bacteria; phylum Nitrospirota; class Nitrospiria; order Nitrospirales; family UBA8639; genus Nitrospira_E. Next base: position 3,958 of record CABVRQ010000038.1, read on the forward strand.
CGAGGCACAAAACCAAACCCGAAACAGAAGACCTCTATCCCGAACAAAGGAGAGACCCCTCCTTGCCCTCCTCTTTCCTTGGAAATGACGATAGACACTCATTCATATTCCCAACTTATACAGCTTCTTCCATTACTCCATAAGCTTGGCATGGTCGGCTTGCCGGAAATGCCAGGCAATCTCTTTATTTAAACGATTTAATTCCCCTGTCAAAGTCGAGGCAATAAGTTTCATGGAATTTCTATGAATCCCCTTTGGATCGAAGTGTGGCTTTTTCTCAAAATGGGCTATGCGCTCCCCCAAATGGCGAACACGGCTCTGTAGAGATTGGGCTTCACCTTCTTTATCTTTTGCCGCAGCCATGTGATCCTGAATCGACCAACCTTGCGTTTCAAGTTTCCAGGAAGAATTCTGTTCTTGACTGCTCTCACTAGCCAGGACAAATTGTGGAAGGCTTAGGAGCATCCCCACAAGAAAAAATGAAATGAATATTTTTTTATTCATAGCTTCCTCCTTCCAGACTTTTATACCGGAACATTGAAAAACTTATGCGGTTAATTATTAACGATGTCTTTATCCACACTTGCTTGACAATCCAATTTATATGCCATCAAGCCCAAACGTTTATTTTCGTTTAACTTCAAATGTTTACAATGAAACCAATAATCATTTTCCCTTTTACAAAGTAACAGCCTTGTGAAGCATTTCTGTAACATCTAGTTACATTGAGTTACACCTCATTATTTTATTCATCATGCGCCTGGCATTTTTCCCGGGGTACCGAAGGATACTTCTCCACCAGACGATGCAGAGCGGAAAACCATCATCCGTTTTAAAGGGGTGGCGAACAAAAAAGAAGCGTTGAAATATCCCCCTAACCGGGGCTTCTCCCCTATTTTATGACCCCTCACCCTGGCTTGGCTCAGGTTAATTGAGCCGAGATGGCTTAGGGATAGAGCCGGAAAACATTCAACGACCCCCCAAAAAAAGCTTTCAATATGGAAGTGGTTTAACGGCGAGCAGAAATTCCGAGGCGTGACATTCGACGATACAAAGTGAGGCGGGCGATCCCAAGCAGCTTAGCGGCAGCTGAACGGTTCCCTCCAGTCTGCTTCAAGGCAGAGAGAATCTTCTCTTTCTCATGGCTTGGAGTCATTTCTTCAGAAGTCATCACCGGGAGCCTTTCATCCTGATTAAGGACCTCCGGCGGTAAATCTTGAGGTTGAATAATCGTCTGAGGACATCGAATGACGGCGAATTCAATGGCATGTTTGAGTTCGCGAACGTTTCCAGGCCATGCATGGGCCATCAACAGCCGGAGAGCTTCATTACTCACGGCCTCAACAGGTCTTCCTGTTGTCGCCCGATATTGGTTCAGAAAATGGCTGATTAACACTGGGATATCTTCCCGTCGCTCCCGCAACGGGGGCAGTAGGACTCTTCCGACCCGAATCCGATACAACAGGTCAGCCCGAAAGGTTCCCGCAGTAACATCATTGGCAAGATTATGATGGGTGGCCGCAAGCACACGAACATCCACTTTCCGAAGCCGAGATTCCCCAAGACGGGTAATTTCCCATTCTTGCAGAACCCGAAGCAGACTGGTTTGGACGGTGAGCGGAATATCCCCGATTTCATCCAGAAACAAGGTTCCGCCTTCAGCGGCTTCGATCAATCCCTGTTGATCTGATACTGCTCCTGTGAAGGCCCCACGCTTATGCCCAAATAATTGGCTGGCGACCAATGATTCGGTTAGCCCCGCACAATTCACCGCAATAAATGGAAACTCATTGCGATGGCTGGCTTGGTGAATGGCACGAGCGACCAGTTCCTTGCCTGTTCCGGTCTCTCCCTCAATAAGAATGGTGGAGTCCACTCGCGAAAAATCCTGAATCTGCTGGAAAACCAATTGCATGGAATGGCTGGTGCCGATAAGATCCTGATATTTTCCCGTCTCTCCCAATAGTTGACGAAGAGTCTGCACCTCCGAGGCATCGTACAAGAAAAACATTTTCCGTTCCGGGTCTCGTGGATCATCTCTGACATCCACATTGATCCAACGGGTGCACTCTCCACCAACTGCCGGCATGCGCACTAGGACCTTCTGCCGTTCTCCCGGGGAACGATTCACCATGTCCTCTATTTGAGCATGATAGGAGAGATCGCCAAACAATGCTTGCCACGGCTCCCCTGAATGGGGAAAATTCGGTTTTCCGCATAACTGTTGTGCAGCCTGACTCAGAAAGGTCACCTTTCCATCCTGGTCGGTCAGGGCAGTCCCGATATGCAATTGATTCAAAATAGCAATGAGATCATCATGATTCCGCTGGATCTCCGCAATCAATTCCTCCAATTTCTCTTCAGCTTCTTTCCGTTGTGTCACTTCCCGCGACAGCAACCGATTGGCCGTCGTGAGTTCGGATGTCCTGTCCAGCACCCGCTGCTCCAGCACATCATGCGCTTCACGCAGAGCAGCTTGCGTCCGTTTCCGATCTAACTGCAGTCGGACCATTTCTCCAAGTGAGTGCAATAAATTTCGCTCTTCTTGCAAGAAGGGGCCTTCAACTTCCGTCGAACGTTCCTCCAGATACGCGACCTCAATTTCACCCGTGGTTCCATCACGGCAAATAAACTCCTCCCGCTGGGTCCACGGGGATAACACAAAATTAGGCGTCGTAATTTCCAGATGCCCAAAACGAATCCGGGCGGCTGTGACTTCGGGGTATTGCCAGGAAGGCGGAATGAGATCAGCAATGCGTTGAAGCAATTCCTGGGTCGGTAAGTCTTCGTTGTGGAACAATTGCGTGGTGGAATGAAGTGCGGTCAGTTCCTTCACCCGTTCCCGGAGATCGTGCAACGTCCGCTTCAATTCTTGGTCGGACTTCTTCAATGAGTGACTATCGGTTGATGATAAGAACCCTTGATCTTCCATGATTGCTTCCTGTAGCGCTCAAAAATGAGACAAGGCCCCAAAATCCCTGGCTTAGCGTTTTTGAGGCACTTCTCCGCATGGAACCACTGAATGTGGCCAGCCTACCTTTTGCAAAGGTTTGACCAATCCATTCCATGCGGGACCACCGCACTCCCCATTCTCATTATCCCAACACAAAAATATGGGCTATGTCCCGCCATTAAATCTCCGCATCCAGCGGGATCTTCTCACTTCAGAGGGTTATCCGTCACCCGTTTTATGGTGAATGCTCTCCAAATCTCCACTCGGTAAAGACTGTTGGGAAACGTATTAATCCATTCTACCTTAACGGGGATGGTGGAGTGACAAGGCTTCCAAATGTTCTTGTTACCATTTTGCAATTGTCCATTGTTATTCTTGAATTTGTTTTGACTCGATTATGGCAACAGAAGGGGTGAGCGAAAAACCACTTGATTCGAGGTTTTGAACCGAAAGAACTTTCTGGAACAAGAATTGACTCCAGTCAGGAGAAGGGGAATCTTTTTTTTATGATTGTTGTGAAGGTTCGATACTTTGGAAAATTCAGGCGGATCAGGTCATTGATGGCCCACTCCCGATCTCCTGCCGGATTTGGTGTTCCTCTGCCCGGTCGATCAAATTACCCACGGCGACGGTAGCTGTCCCCTTCCAAGCTGTCCGGTCCGGGGCGCCGACGAGTTGCATTCTCTAAGGCTATTGCCATGAATATTAATTTGATCCGGCAAATAGGACCTTCATGGAAATTGGAAAGACCAATCATTTTCTTTCCTATTATGTAAATTCCCAACAATGTTCCAGCCCCCGCTGAAACAGAAGGTAACCATATCCCGAGCCTAAAACCTTTCTCCTCTCCGAGCGCATCTCACCTACATATTCCTTTTAAGTAAAGTACATGCGCACTTCAATTGCCAACTGAAATGAGTGAAGAGCAGGCAAGGATTTCAAGAAGAGGACAGACCAGGGGCGGGATTCACCACTCAGCCTCCCAGGGTTTTCTATTGAGGCAGCTATTGGGCCAGAATGGTCATTATGCGTTTCTCCTTACTCCACGCATTCCCAATGGCAATGAATTAAGAACCCTATACCACATTTTCCAGGGTTAAATGGATCCTCTTTCAATGAAGGGCCTCCTGGTTCCGATGCACGACCTCCCGAACTATTTCCAGAATCTTCTTTAGATCAAAAGGCTTTGAGAAGACGGCCAATGCCCCGGCGTGCGTCGCTCTCATTCGCACAGAATCCGCAAGATTTCCCGTAATCATCACCGCAGGAGGACAACTGATGGCCGCACTCAATAATACTTCGAGAAATTCGCATCCATTCATATGTGGCATTTGAAAATCTGTGATGATGAAATCAATCGTTGTTTGCTGAAATAACTTGAGTGCAGCTATTCCATCTGCTGCCTCTACACAACGATAACCCTCTCGTTCTATGGCTATGCGGAGTATCATGCGACATTCAACACTGTCGTCGACAACCAGAATAGAAACAGGGTTTAAAGATTCAGGATTTAACCCTCCCAATTTTCCCTGCGACTTCACACAAATTGATGGATTTTCCGAAGGAAGTTTCTGGGTATCGGCACACCCTACAGGCCTCATGAAGATTCCTCCCTGAAATTGGCTTTATGTATCTATTTCATCCGCTATCCAAACAACCGCACACATCGGTTTCGGAGTTCCGTGTGATCTATGGGTTTCATAATAATATCCATTGCCCCATTTCTAAGAGCCTTTACCAGCAGCTGCTTGCTTGAGGGGCTTGAGATGACCATCACTGGGGGGACAGATCCTCTTCCGCGAAGCTGTAACACGACAGCTAAGCCCTTCGGGGAACTCGATTCAAAGTCCCACAATAGACCATCGACGAAAGCATCCTTCAGTTGATCCAATTCGTGCAAGGAGGAGGAAAGACGTTTAAGCGTAACCCCTAAATCCCACAGACTGTCTGTCAACCCAGTCCATGTTTTAAGGTCAATCCCCAAAACTAAAATGCGTATACCGCTTTCCGGAAGATCACGCTCAAGCTCGAGATGCCGACCATTAAGATTTGTTATCTTTCATTCGATACTCCCGACATCGCGCCCAATCAAGGTGCTCACATTCATGGGATGAGGCTTTTTGGCCGGTGGCCTTTCTCAATCCTAACCCCATACAAAGCATGAGAAGATTCAATGCCGAGCCCTTCCAGTGCTACCACTCAACACGCCTTTCCCTGATCGATTCATGAGAATAACCGGATCCACGACATCTCCACATTGCAGACAGCGAGCTGCCATAAATTCCATTTCATTTTCAACTGAATCAACGACAGGCTCCCTATACATGAATCCACCACATCGGCAACAGCCTCCAGCTTCATGGGTCACGGTCTGCCTTTCAAACATATGAGAGTTTCCAATTAGGTGAACGTTCATTCGAATCTCCTAGGAAGAAATAAATTAAAAAACCAGTTATGAGATCCCGTAGTTAGATTTCCGTCTTTTTTTCTCACCATACAAACGTTGCTACGGTGCAACCACTATGCCTATCTCAAATAGGCCAAAAGCCAATAAAATTCCCCATACATTTCCGCATTTGATTTCAGAGGCCGTAGATGAAAGCACCTTGATGAAAAAATCGTGCGGAGATGAAAAGCGCAGCATGAGCGAAATGGCACACGTGCATCCCGTTCTTCCTGCTTGTCCTCAAAATTATAGAGGCATTCCTTACACCAGCATTGCAGGTCGTGTTGATAACGTGGCTAGTCTCTCCCCTTGAACCCTGTTATCCTGGCCATGGGGAAACCTCCACACGTTCATCATGACGATGACGCATTTTCATCACCGCGCCATTTGTCCTCCGTCAAACCTCACACCAGGGAACTCGTCCATATGAAGCCGGAGGCGCTGGAAATCCAACAAGTTAGCAAACAATTCCCGGATGGCACCTATGCCCTGAGGAATATTGATTGGCGTGTGAAAGAGGGGGAAACCATGGCGCTGATTGGTGAGAGCGGGTCAGGCAAAACCACCTTTTTGCGGCTCCTGAATCGGCTGATAGAACCAACAGCCGGGACCATCGTCATTCAAGGAAAGCCGTCCCGCTTACAGGATCCCATTCAACTTCGTCGACGCCTGGGGTATGTCCCACAAGATGGCGGGCTCTTCCCTCATTGGACGATCAAACAAAACGTCTGCCTCGTCCCTCACTTATTAGGTTGGACCTCGGAACAGCAACTCAAACAAGTCGACAGGCTCTTATCTCTCGTAAATCTGGATCCTTCGCATATTGCCGAACGCTATCCCATTGAACTCTCAGGGGGACAGCGGCAGCGCGTGGCCGTGGCACGTGCCCTGGCAGCCGATCCGCCCATCATCCTGCTCGATGAACCGTTTGGAGCGTTGGATCCGCTCACCCGCCATGACCTACAGGACCAATTTCTCTCGCTTCAGACCAAGTTGCAAAAAACGATGGTCCTTGTGACCCATGACATGTCAGAAGCCTTCCGATTAGGCGACCGAATCACGATAGTCAAAGAAGGTCACATCCATCAAATCGGAACTCCACGAGAGATCCTGCATTCCCCTGCCACGCCCTATGTTCATTCGCTTATCCAGCATTATCATGCTCAACGAGGGTGACCGATAAGGAGATGCCTACCCGTCGACACAGACATGGCACAGGGAGGATCTCCCTAGGGATCATGGGTGGAATCCTTGGCCTGCTCTATTCTCTTTCTCTTCCGGCCTGGGCCGCTGACACCATTGTGGTGGGATCAAAGAACTTCATGGAAAACCGGCTCCTGGCGGAAATGTTCGCTCAACTCATCGAGGCCCGTACGGAATTAACCGTCACGCGTCGCCTGGGACTCGCCGGAACTCAAGTCTGTTTCGAGGCGTTAAAAACCGGAGGGATTGACCTCTATCCCGAATACACAGGAACAGGGCTCGTCACCATTCTCGGTGAACGCCCAATGAACGATCGAGTCTCTGTTTTGAATCGCGTTCGCACGGAGTTTCTTCACCGATGGGATATCTGGTGGATGGCACCGCTCGGATTTGAGAATTCTTATGCTCTCGCCCTCCGCCGTGATCGAGCACAAACCTTAGGACTCCGAACAATCTCTGATCTCGTGCATGTCGCCCCACACATGAAAGCCGGATTTGGATATGAATTTATCCAGCGAGAAGATGGATTGGTGGGATTGAATCAATCCTACGGGTTACAGTTTCAGGAAGTGATCGGCATGCAACAAACCTTGAAATATCAAGCCACAGATAAGGGAGAGGTGGACCTCTTAGATGTCTACACCACAGATGGACGCTTGGCCGTGTATGACTTTGTCGTCCTGAAAGATGATCGTCATTTTTTCCCACCTTATGAGGCCGCAGCACTCGTTCGGGGAGAAATTCTCAACCGTCATCCGGAATTGGGAAAGGTCATCAGCCTGCTCACCAATGCATTGGATCCACCACACATGCGTGAATTAAATCTCCGGATTCAAGAACATGGAGAACCGGTACCCCAAGTGGCGCATAGCGCTTTACGGGCACTCAATCTTGTGTCCGACAATCACGCGCAACCACCCGCCAGTGCGGACTCATCCGATTCCTTCTTGCCCTACCTGTGGTCCAAGCGCTCCGAGCTGACCATGCGGACGGGAGAACATCTTGGACTTTCCAGTTTTGGTTTATTCCTTGGGATTCTGGTCGCCATCCCATTGGGATTGGCCCTCGAACAATGGCGAAAGGGAGCGGAAACGATTATCCGCATTGTCGGCATGTTGCAAACCATTCCATCCATCGCACTTCTGGCCTTTATGATTCCGATATTTGGCGTGGGAGCGCTCCCCGCCATCATGGCCTTATGGATGTATTCGTTATTTCCCATTCTGCGAAACACCTATTCGGGGTTGCGAGACGCAGCTCCAAATACTGTGGAAACCGGGCGAGCCCTTGGGATGACGGAGTGGCAAATTCTCCGCACGATTCGCCTTCCACTTGCCGCGCCAACCATCATGGCCGGCATTCGCACCTCTGCCATCTGGACCGTCGGGACTGCGACACTTGCTGCCTTTATCGGCGCAGGAGGATTAGGAGTCCCCATCGTCGCAGGACTCCAGCTGGCCGATACCAATCTGATTTTATCCGGGGCCTTACCTGCAACGGTGTTGGCTCTGACGGTTGATGGACTCTTAGGTCGGGTAGAACAGTGGGTCCGGCCGCGGGGTTTAGAACCGCTTCGATAATCTCACCGAATCGCCGTATATGAAATGGAAGAGCACCTCAACCAGATGTCCGGGTTTGGTGGACAAAAGAGTTTCGTCCCTATCGAATTTGGTCAAGGCCCTTGCCTTGCCCACAAGTCACTCTGCCGGTATAGTAAAATAATCCATGTAATCCCAACTACTTTCGCTATCAGCCACGAATTGCCTGTCGATTTGGAACCTGAGACAACCGATCATAAAGTTCATCGAACGGATCCTTTCCCTCGTTGGACCTTTCCCTGACAAAGCTTGAACCGAAGGATGTTCATTTTTGTGTACGGTTTTCATCCATCCAATTCAAAAGATCGCATCGACTGCGCTGCAGCCTGAGGGCGGAGCCCAGAGAAATGGTCACGGCACACCCCCTGAGGAGGACTCATGACATCGCAAGTTGATCCATCAATTACCATCGACCTTCCATTAACCAGAGAAGACCCGGACTTGGTCAAAACCCAAATCACCCGAGGGCTGGTGGCCAATCCCAAGACGCTTCCCTCCAAACTTTTCTACGATGAGCGCGGATCCACCCTCTTTGAGCAAATATGTGAGTTGCCGGAATACTATCAAACTCGCACCGAGCATCAACTCCTTACCAGATGGGCTGACGAAATCGTTGCCATCAGCGGAGCGGATGAACTGGTTGAATTAGGATCCGGCGCGGCGACAAAAACACGCGTCCTCCTCGATGCCATGGCCAAAGTCGACCACCTTCACTATTACGTTCCATTTGATGTCGATGAAACCATTGTCCGGCGAGTCTCCGAAGAATTAGTCGGGGAATACCCTGGACTTCTCATCCATGGCGTGGTGGGAGATTTCCTTTTCCACTTGGAGCATATTCCAGAAGGCGGCAACCGCCTGGTGGTCATCCTTGGAGGAACCATTGGGAACCTTCCTGCGGTCGCCGCTCAAGAGTTTCTTTCATCCGTAAATTCGGAAATGGCATCTGGCGATTATTTCTTATTGGGTGTGCAGCTCATTACGAATCGTAGCCGGCTGGAAGCCGCCTACAATGACAAGCAGGGGGTAACGGCCAAGTTCAACAAGAATATTATTCGAGTCCTTCGGCATCAATTCGGAAGTCAGAGCGATGAAGAATCCTTCGACCATGTCGCGAGGTATAATGAAGCCGACCATCGCATTGAAATGTGGCTCCGGTCACGGGAAGAACAAACCCTTGACATCCCGGATTTGGAATTAAGAGTGCACCTCAAAGAAGGGGAAGAAATCCGCACAGAAATCAGCACGAAATATGACCGCCCCCTGGCCGAAGAACTTCTCGCCTCTTCGGGCTTTGCCCTGGTCAAATGGTATTCGGACCCTGACAGCCTGATTGGTCTCGCGCTCGCAAAAAAACCCTAAGCCGGATTCAAGAAGGGCAGGACCTTCTCCATCATGACTCAGATCCGAACTACCCTCATTACCGTAGGGTGCTCCACCAACTTATTCCCATGATCTATCTCAACCCGGCTGGACTCGCTCCGTTCCATCATGAGGTGCAGCAAGAGATTTCCAGGATACTCGACACGTTCAGCCACTTATTGTATGCGGAAGCCGGCATTCAGCATTACCGGGACACGCTTCAACGATGTCGACGGACCATTGCAGATTGGTTGACGTTGCACGATGAACAACGGCTCGCATTCATGCCCAATACCACAACCGCGTGCAGTCTTGTCCTTTCTCGAATCAATTGGAAATCTGGAAATGTCCTTCTGACCACCACACATGAAAACTCCACCATTCTCAATGAAATCAAAAAGTTGAGTGACCGTGGCATCCGCGTCATTACACTCGACCCGGATGTCTCCTCAGGATTCCTTCCTGCTCTTGAACGCACTTTAGAGGAACAACCCGTTCAGGCCATCGTCATCAGTCACGTCTCTCATTTTGATGGGCGTATCTTTCCCATCGCCACAATCCAGGACCTGGCTCAGTCACACCACACGCGGCTCATCGTAGACGGGGCACAAGCCATCGGACATATTCCGGTTTCTTTTCAAGAGATTGCTCCCTATGCGTATTTTTTCCCTGGCCATAAATGGTGCACCGGCCCAATGGGAACCGGTGCACTGATTATCGGGAAAGACGGTCATCAAGACACGCAACCTTATTGGGCCGGATATGAATTAGGCACTCAAAACATAGGCTTGATCGCCGGATTTGCCAAAGCTTGCCATCTCAAGACTCAAACAAGTTCAAACAGTCAAATTCTTGAAGAGTTTAGAGAGGAATGGAAAGCCTGTCTCCGATCAAACCCAGGTATTCGAACGATAGAATGGGACGGGCCGCACGCTCCAGGCATTTTGTCGTTTGTCTGCCTTGACGAACCCACGGAACAGACCATGCACAGACTTTCCACCACTCATTCCCTTGCCTGGAAAACCCTTACCCATCCCACCTATCCCTCAAACCTTTCGATCCGTGTCTCCTGGAATACGGATACTCCCCGTGTCGACATCCGTTCGACCCTTGCGTTGTTGACTTCACTCTCAAACAAATAAGGCCCCCTGCATATCGTACAGAGGGCCTCATGGTGCCAACACACATAAACGCCGTGGTCTATTCTTAGATTTTCACGTCTCCTATAGTTCCCTATGGTTGAATCAGAACCGTAACTGAGACCGCTGTCCAGTCAGAGACCGGTAACCCCACCGGGATGGCCTGCCCTCCCATTTGAGAATCAACCGTTTGACCCGCATTCATGCCGCCCGTCATAGATGGATCAGTTTGAACCCATTGCGCTGGGCTGTCTTGAATATATCCGACTTCTGCCTCCATGGAACTCTGAGCAGGCATTTGATCGACCATGGCCACTTGCGGTTGTTCCATACTACCCATAGCAGGCCGAGAAACCGGAGTCGCAGAATCATCAGGAACGGTGATCAACCCTCGTGTCACACTTCCGATTAATTCCTGCCTCAGGCTTGCCAGATGGGCCATTGAGTTGGTCTCTTGAGGACTCCCAATGCCCTGGATATTGCCCCCCGCCACAGCCTGGCGAATTCGTTGTGCCAATTCGGGAGTCGTACTCGCAAACACCCGGATCGTATCCACCCCCGGAGGATTCGCATAATCCCAGTGAAATCCCGCTTGATTTCCGGATTGGAGCGAATCAGGCAATAACACCGTGCGCCCCGCTTCAATGAATCCGTCAGGATAATACCGGGAATTTTGATACGAGTTCGGGAACAACACATTTACCCCCCCTTCCGCATCCACATCCAGAATCGTGATGTAGGCATCCGTATCGGAGGCCACTTCTAATTGCAGACTGTTGGACAAAGATCGAGGTTGGTTCGACTGCCGGATGTGATAGACCGGGGCTTCCATTTTGTCGCTCACCACGGCGATCCCCCGTTCTCCAACCTGAACCACCCGTACACTCACATTCATCTGGCTCGCGGGATTTTGCAGGTTTAACAGCTGCGAAGCATTCCGTGACTGCACCAATACTTGAGACAATGAAGCAATCATTTGCGTACTGGGCTTCGCAGTCAACGCCATCACTTCATTGAAGCCATCTGCGCTCAAGACATGCAGCCCATCCCCTCGGCTTTCCACGACGAAGCGGGCGAATTCCTGTTCTCCCACAAATTCCACCTCACCAATGTGTTTTCCCAACACCTCTTTCAAGAGTTTGGCTTGTTCCGGTGGTACGTTCCGAAGCGCAATCGGAATGGCTTTGGATTCGGGGGCCTGCGCAACCAACACGGCACGGCCATTGAAAGACACCCTGGCGGGATTGGGCGAAATCATCGCTACGGCATTCTGCCCCTCCACCGCTTGGACCACTGCAAAGGCCTGGGCTTTGGCCGGATCAAATGCCACTTCCCCTTCAGGATAAATCCCCCATACCGAACCAGGATCTGCTCCGAGCGCAACGGCATTGGCCAAGACTAACAGTCCATCTGCTTGTGGCTGTACCGCTGACCAGGAGCGACGGGCTGCCTCGCTCTGCGCCTTCACGAGGTCAGGCGGTTCGGCAAGAGCCGAAAAAAAGGGCAGATCCATTCTCGCCTTGGAAGCTTCAAGCTGAGGTTCGGGCATACTGGTCCGCCCGAATTGATTTTGAATCCGCTTGAGTTCCTGCTTGGCTCCGGAAAAAATCTCGCGGGTCGACGCACCCATAGGGGCAGATTGTAAACTCTTAAACAGAGAGTGTGTGAAAAATCCGTGGTAACGTCCATCAACCGGCCCATCTAACGCTTCCTCATGGGAAGCCGCCCCACTGAATAAGACATACGCATGCAGATTCACCGGGACAATTGCCCGAGTCGCCACTCCGTTTTTTTTGTACAGATTCACCCGAGGGTCCGCCGGAACGGATCGCACCCGCACCTCCAACCCTCTTGTGGCAGTGCCGGAATGGCAGGAATCAAGGACAACGACCGCCTGGGACGTTTTCAAGCGTGACAGGATCTCATCCAACTCATCATCGGTAATATCGGGAACGCCTTCCGTCCGGCCATCAGCCGGAACAATCGTCTCATCCAGATGATCATCCGGTTCATCCCCATTCAAATCCTCAACCTGAGATCCATGACCTGAATAATGAATGTAGACCACATCATTGGGACCCGCCTCTGTCACAATCCGATTTAAACCGGCCAGTACCCCCTCCCGGGTTGCCGCTTCATCCCGGACCATTTGGATATTATGTTCGGCAAACCCATACCGGGACAGCAGGACCTGATGCACCAAATCAATATCATTCTTTGATCCAGGAAGCCGTGGCAAAATCTGATATTTCCCAATGCCGATCAAGAGGGCTCTTTTGACCGAAGGAGCACCCGCCCCAAAAGCCACAGGCATGGGCACTATCAACCTGTGCCCGACAAACAAAACGACAATCAAAAGAAGGATCAGAGTGGGGAAGAATGGGCGAATTTTCATGATGAACCTCTTATCAAGATTGCCGTGTAATGGGTCAATAGTCTATCGGTCTTTGTGTCGTCTCTCAACCTTTTGTTATGTGGTAGGTCTCCCCATTCCCCCAAAAGGTTCAAACGCAACAACAAGAGAAAACCAATCAACCGTTCATCATGGTCGAATCCTTAGATTATAGACTGAGGAGATGAGGTATTGCGCATGACTCACAATCAACTCTAAACGCCTGTGGAAGCCCCATCCACCAGGCTCTCCTGTTGTCTTCTCACGCCTCCTCCCCTATGCTAGAGAGCCAACTGATACAATCATCGTCACTTCTTACAGCCGCCCCCCGGGGAGTGCAACTGCTCGATCTGCATCTGAGATTGAACCGCTAGCCCAATGAGCTCGACCAACTGGCAAGCCCTCACGGATTCGGACCTGCTCAAAGCCTGCGTCCCGAACAATGAGGAAGCCTTTGCTATCCTCTATCAGCGATATGAAAAACGGATATTCCAGTACCTCATGACAATCATGAATGAGGCGATATTAGCTGAGGAAACCTTAGTGGAAGTCATGCTGGCCATATGGAAAGGCCTCCAGAGCTTTCAAGGACAATCAAAAGTCTCCACCTGGATTTTTGGGATTGCCCATCACAAGGCGGTGGACGCTTTACGCAAAGTTACCAGCCAGCAACGGGGCGGCATGCCATTGGAAGACATCATCGAGACAGCAGAGTCCAATGAAAATCCATTGAACGATACACAACAGAAACGGATGGCCGAACTCACCAACCAGGGACTCATGACCTTATCACCGGATCACCGGGAGATTTTGCATATGGCTTTCTTCGAAGAATTCTCCTATCCGGAGATTGCAGAATTATTAGCCATTCCAGTTAATACCGTAAAAACGCGGGTGTACTATGCTAAGCGGCAGCTCAAAAAAAATCTCCAGCACCAGGGAGTCACGAAGGAAATTATTTAAACGAGATGGGACCTGAACAACCGATACATTCCGAAGCCACCCTCCTCCCGGGCTATGTCAGTCGAACGCTGACCCCCGAAGAGCGCCAGGAGGTCGACCTTCATTTGGAATCATGCGCGTCCTGCCAGCAGGAGCTTCAGGAGACAAAGATCATACACGCCGCATTAAAAACCGCCATTGCAAAACGTCCAGGGCCTTCACCGGCAGCGTTTACCCAAGTGATGGGCCGTATTCATCAGGAACCTCAAGGAGTGTCAACAACCGTTCGGCAAGGCCAGGAGAATTCCTGGTGGGAATCGATGGAAAGAACTTTTCGTTCCCTGTTCGAGGTCCGATGGGCTCCGGCCCTTGCCAGCCTATTGATTGTCGGACAGGCCGTCCTCTTGGTCTCAGTACTCGGAAAGCCGGCAAGAGAGATTGCCCCTGGCTCAAGCCCCGTGACTGAACGCGGCGTGCCACAAGGAACTCCAGGAATCCCGCGGATTAAGATTCAGGTCACATTCGTCGAAACGGCACAGGAAATCCAAATTCGTCGCCTGGTGCAGGGCCTGGGCGGGCAAATTATAAGCGGCCCGACACCTGAAGGCTTATATACGCTGGGATTTGCACCAAAAGGAAATGATTCTGATGAATCCATCCTATCCGCTCTCCACACCCATCCGGACCTCATCAACACAGCCACAGCCCTCCACCCTTGAACCTTTGGGAAGTTCCTCCCGACTGACTCTCCAACAACAGCCTCCGGCAGAAAGGTCCAACGTGAAATCGTGGATTTGCCCTTTCTATAAGCAAAACCTAGAATAAAATCGAGCTGTTGCACCGAATTAGAACAACCAATGGCATCATCGCATCGACAAATTTTCTTTGGCCTCCATGGCATACTCATCGTGGCGATGGCTACTGCCTTGGGTCTGTCACTCTTGTTTCCGTTATCCGGACAAGCCGGCGGTCTTGATAAAGCCCTCGATTTTGGAAAAGACCTCCTGGCCAAAGCGGCAATCAATTACACCAATAAATATGAACAAAAGTTAGGCCAATTGCTCCAGTCCCTGCGTCAACCGGGAGTAGGCAATCAACCCTTCATTCAAGGCATCACACCCGGCAACCTCTATGATCCCAATGCGATCGGTGGGAAAAATTCTTATGGCCTACATGCTCCATTTGGCACAACCAACCCTAACTATGGCAATCAATACGGCGAGAATCCGTACGGACAAAACTCCGGATACGATCAGGGAGCTCAACAGGGCGGGTATGAAGGACAAGCCCCAGTATTCGGCTATCCGACCGGTCCCAATTATGGCGGGTATCCTTCAGGCAATCCCAATGCCTATCCGCAGGGGCAAGACTCCTATGACCCCTACAATACCACCCAGGGCTATCCCCAAAACGGAACGTATGGGCAATATCCGAATCAGTCATCTCCCATAGATCCAAATTATGGAAATAATCTTTTTAGTCAATCCCAACCCTACGATCAGGGACAGGGAGGGTACCCGTCATACGACCCCAACAGGGGAAGCTCCGGCTCTCCCTCGACTCCTTATCCGCAACAAGGAGGACAAAACCCCTCCTCTCAATATGGTGGAGGGGGATACCCTGGGGAGCCGGCACCACCAGTGCAGCCAGATGGGTATGACCCTTATCAGCCACAGCCTCAACTCCCCCAACAACCGGCCCATGCCCAGCCCACGCCCCCTCAGTCTCCTTTCAACCCGAGTGCGCAAACACCGACACTACCCGCGATTCAGCCAATCGAAGGAATCCAACTTGACGTTGCCCTCGTTAAAAAAACCTTCGTCAACGAAGCTGAAACACTTTTGCCAGTTCAAGATGGGGATGTCCTAAAAGACGGACGCGGCAACGCAAAGGCTGGTGAGAAATTCCGGATCATGTTTCGGGCAAATACAGATTGTTATGTCTATGTCATTGCCATTGACGGATCTGCCTGGGCGCAGGGGGTGTTTCCCCCGCTCACGTCGCCCTTCGCAAACCCCATCAAGCAGGGGCAACAGTATGTGATCCCCGATAACAATAATTGGTTCAGCCTGGATCAATTCAAAGGCATTGAAACGGTCTTCTTTGTGGCCTCACCGGACAAACGGCAAGATATCGAGGATATCCTGGGGAGTATTGGCGGACGGGAACGCCATCCCGCAACGGCACCCCAACAGGTCATCGAAGCGCCGATCATTCCGGCAGGATTCTTTGGACGCCAACAAAGCACCACACCGTTTACCCTTGGGCAGAGCAGCTCATCAGATCAGGATTTGATGCCGACCACTTATTTCACTCAAAAAGCCGGCCAGGCCTTACGAGTCACTCGATGGTTCCGACACGAATAGAGGTTTGAATGAAGACACAGACACGATCCACCATCGCCACAATCCTGATCTCAGTCCTGCTGGCTTCCTGCTCCACTCCCCAAGGACAAGGTGATCTTTCGCAGAGCCACCCCTGCCAGACCGGCGGTGCACAATCTGCCGAAAGTCCAATGGCGTCGTTTACGAAACAGGCCATTCTGAATCCACTGGCCAATATCGGCGGCACGTTGTTGGCGACCGCTGCCGCGAATTACAGCCAACAGTACACAGGCAAGTTAAATACGCTCCTCACAAAACTCGTCACGCCGAAAAAGAAAAAGAAGAAGCAGTCTGATCAATATTACGGTGACCCGGGACTCCAGCAGGGACAACAAATCGATCCCTATACGGGCCTTCCGGTTCAGATCGATCCCTATACAGGTCTTCCTATTCAAACCGACCCGAACACCGGCCTGCCGCTCCAGGTTGATCCCAATACCGGACTCCCCATTGGAAACCAACAAGGGTTTGATCCCGGACAATTTCCTGGAGATCCCAACTCCGGGTATGGCGGGGCACAACCCTTCAATGATGGAACACCACAATACGGATTTGATGCAAACTATCCAAATGTCCAAGGGCGTGGAGTACCGGGACAGCTTCCCCACGCAAGGTTTCCCTCAACCCCTTGCGACCAGGAGCTGAACCCGCAGGCCGACCAGACCAGCTATTCGCAAAACCAACCCTACGGCTACGATCCCAATGGGACGCAACAAGCATATCCTCAAGATCCGAATGCTCAGAGCTATCCACAAGAAGATCCTTATACCCAACCAACATATCCGCCAGACTCCTATATGCAGACAGGAGCAGAGACAGGAATCCAAACCCAAGAGGCAGAAACTCCGATCGGGTTGGATGTCGTCATGGTGAAGAAAGCCATACGGAACGGAGCTCCGGTAGTCCTCCCGATTCAAGACGGCGACATCCTGAGAGACGGGCGCGGGAATGCGGCGGCGGGCGACAAATTCCGGATCATGTTCCGGCCCAACCACGATGGCCATGTCTACGTCATCGCCATCGACGGTTCAGGCTGGGCGCAGGGCATCTTCCCACCGCCCACTTCCCCCTTGGCCAATCCGGTGAAAGCCGGTGAGCAATATGTTCTACCTGAAGGCAACAACTGGTTCAGCCTGGATCAATACAAGGGAATTGAAACCATCTTCTTTGTTGTGTCGCAGGACAAGCGGCAGGATATCGAGGAAATCCTTCAAAGCATCACCGGACGTGAACGTCCCGCGAACGAAAACGCCCAACAAGTGACCAGAGTAGCCATGGTGCCCTATGGGGTCGGAGGAACCCAGCCGAGCGCTAAACCGTTCGGCTTCTCAGAAGGGTCAGGACCGGATCACACCATTATTCCCACAAGCTATCTGGCGCAACAGGCCGGGCAGGATCTGCGGCTGACTCGGTGGTTCCGACACCAATAGCATGAGAACACGAATAGCTCACCAACAGAGTATGGCTTCATTCCAGCAGATAGGCGGCAGGAATTCATTTTATCTTCAACTCGGCTATGTCTGAATCCCCCCCATCACGTCCCTGGTTCCTCCTGGTTTTAAGCCTTCTCTTCAGCGGTTGTATGGCCCTCCCGTTTTTAATTCCCCCACTCGTAGAATTCGGGGCCAACCTCTTGAGAACAGCGGTCAACAACTACGGAAATGCCCATGAACAAAACATGGAAAATCTGCTAGTGGCCCTTCAACAACGGAACAATCCAATGATGTCGCAAGGCATCATTGCCAATTCGTATGGACAACCGGGCGGAGTTCAGCAAACGGGGTATCCCGATCAGGGGTACCAGACCACGCAAGGATATCCCCCTTCTCAGGGCTATCCATCCTCTCCGGACTATCCTCAACAACCGTATGACTCTTATCAAAATCAGCAACGGCAATACGCCGGGAATGCTCCCTCTCCGAATAACCCGTACCCGAACCCAGGGCAACAAGGAAATCCCTATTCCAACAAGCCTGTCTACCCCAACCAACAAGCCTCGGTCCCGGGATATTCCTCCGCTCCACAGAATCAATATCCTCAGCAGAGCCAACAGGCCAATGCCTATCCGAATACTCAGAATATGTATCCCAATCAGCAGAATCCGTACCCGAATCAGGCGCCCAACCCGAATCAACCCCTAGAGACTCCTGAATACCAGACCGCTCAGCCGGAAACAGCACAGACCAGCCCCGTGCCGATCAGCCTGGACGTCCTGCTGATCAAAAAACATATGGTCAATGGGGTGCAGTCCTACCTGCCCATTAAGGACGGGGACATCCTTCTGGATGGAAGAGGCAATCCGCGGGCCGGTGATAAATTCCGTGTCATGTTCCGCGCCAATACCGATTGCTACGTCTATGTGATTGCGGTGGACGGATCGGCCTGGGCTCAGGGAATTTTCCCGACCGCTTCCAGCCCGTTTGCCAACCCGATCAAAGCCGATCAGCAACATATTTTGCCGGAAGGAACGAATTGGTTCAGCCTGGATCAGTTCAAAGGGATCGAAACAATCTTTGTGGTGGCCTCCCTCGCACCGCGCCAGGATATCGAACACATTCTGACGACCATTACCGGCCGGGAACGAAATCCGACCGACAAACCTCAAGCCGTCAGCGAACCCGCCATCATTCCCAATGGCTATTCCGGTGCACGTCCAGGTGCATCTCCCTTTGCATTCCAAAACTCACACAATCAACAACAGGAATTACTCCCCACCACCTACTTTGTCAAAACTGCCGGCGAAGACCTCCGCATCACCCGCTGGTTTCGTCATCAGTAAACAAACGGATGTTTCAAGCAACAAGACACATTCAACATTCTCCAGGAAAATAAATTCACGTCGGAGGCACTATGGGAATTGAAAACATTCACTGCGAGAATTCGAGTGATATCCGTCTCTGGGACAATTATCAGGCAAGCCTCCTAGGCGACTTGAAGGGACAAGTTTTTCATCTCACAAGCCAACGTACATTAGATTTTATCAAGAATTCTGGGGCGATAGAACACAACAAGGACGGACGCTTCAAACTCAATACAGCTTCGGAAAAAAGTTTTGGCAGGCTAAATGGGTGGGTCTGTTTTTTCGACCTCAGGAATGCGAGTTCGGAACTTATTCCCGATATACTTGATCGTTATGACTTCCTTCGTCCTCCTGGTGATTTAGGTAGAAATTCATACGAGGATCGAAAAGAGTACGAGCTGGCATATTTAGTCCTCGATTCTAAATTTCATAAACACCTTATACTCTACGAAAAGTTTGACGAACATGTAAAAAATACGGGGCAGTATCCAATGGCAGTTCCCGAAGTTGAAACCTGGGTTGCGGATCGGGTTCCTATTACATGGATTGAGAAGATTATCCTGGCAAACTTCGGCGGACCGATGACGGCCAATGAAATCCAACTTAATCAAATTCACAACGAATTGTTCTGGACATCATAAATTGTTCACTTATTCTTTCCAGTTGAGGTTTTTTCATTCATCTCAACACACCATCCCTATTTCCCGAAGTCGATCGAGGAGACATCAAACCTTAAAAGTGCTCACTCAACCTCCGTTGAGTCTGATTGGACATTTAATAACGCGCCATAACCCTCCCTCGACATGCACCAATTTATGATCCTGAGTCAGCCGGCTGACAATAAAAGGAAGGGAGCCCCTGGGACGATCACTGCACCTAGCCCTTTTTCCCAAAAAGGTGGAAGGCACTCTGAGATGGTGCCCCGGTTTCTCGTTCAATCACAGAAGTCAATCGATAACTTTCCGGAATTTTGTGGAACAATGGGCAAAAAACCTTTAAAAACAACGCAGATCAGGATAGATACCAGATCAGAATATGCTATAATCCGGCCCAAAATGTCCTTGAGTAAGAATATATACTCACTCAGTCACCTAAGACGGGAATTGACTCAAGGAATTGTTCATACTGTCCAGGACCATCTTTTTGCGTGCTACCGTCTCAAATGGCTCCCCTATCTACCAAATCCAATGGAAGAAAGAGATCAAGCTCTCTCACCCCTGAATTTTCTTACGATAAATTCCCCTCATCCCCTCATTTTTTCATACCCCCATGTAGTACAATAGGCGACCGGTCACAAATCATGCAGGTGGACCATCCCCCTCTTAGCCAACTCAGAATAACCTTCTCCATCGAGCAAACCTTCGTCAGGTCTGTACTTGATGGGATATTTTATATGGGCTATTGCAGTTTCATAATCTTTATTAACGGGGGCGTCAGTGATGAGAATCTTGTTAGCTGGTATGGTCGCAATGTTCTTGATGTTCCCCCTGCATGTCGCAGCGGGTTTCACATTCGAGCAGGTGGTGCAGAAAGCGAAAACCTTAGCGGATAAACCATATGAAGCCCCTCAACTTGTCCCAAAAATTATGCGGGAAATTTCCTATGAGGCCTATCAAGGGATCCGGTTTAATCCTGACCACAGTCTATGGAAAGAGAGTCAATCGAATTTTCAAGTCATGTTTCTTACTCCGGGGTTGCATTACACCCACCCGGTGACACTCAACGTCATCGAAGCCGAAGGTCCGCGCCCGCTGGTTTTCAAGAAAACCGAATTTGTCTTTGCCGACCCCGAAATAGAAAAACGGGTGCCGGCCGATGTCGGGTTTGCCGGGTTTAAGGTGACCTTCCCCTTAAAAAGCAAAAATGAGCAAAATCAGTTTATGGTCTTCGCGGGAGCGAGTTATTTTCGTGGCGTCGGGAAGGAAAACGTGTTTGGGTTGTCAGGACGAGGCCTGGCCATTGATACCGGACTCCCCAGCGGGGAGGTATTCCCTTCATTCACGGAATTCTGGCTGGTACGCCCCTCTCCGGATGCAAAGGAGATGGTGATCTATGGATTGTTGGACAGCATCAGCCTCACTGGGGCCTATGAGTTTACCATTGCGCCCGGCAGCCAGACCAAGATCAAGGTGCGCACCAAACTCTTCCCCAGAAAGCCTATTCAGTTATTGGGTATTGCCCCACTGACCAGCATGTTCTTTTATGGAGAAAATACACCTCGACCAATTGGAGAATGGCGGCGGGAAGTCCATGATTCGGACGGATTGCAGATTCATGATGGCTTCACCCGTGAATGGTTGTGGCGACCCTTGATGAATCCTGCCAACCTGGAAATGGATTTTTTTAGCACGGACAATGTGCAAGGATTCGGTTTAATGCAACGTGGGGAAAAATTTTCCGGCTACGAAGATCTCGGCGCCCATTATGAACAACGACCAAGCGCGTGGATTGAACCACAGGGTGACTGGGGGCAGGGAAAGGTGGTGCTCGTCCAACTGCCCACTCCCAATGAAACGCATGACAACATTGTGGCGTTTTGGACCCCCGTAGCGCCCGTGACGCGCGAAACCCCTTTAGAGATGGCCTATGATGTGAGTTTTGGGAAGGCCAATCTCCCACAAAATTCGTTGGGAACCGTGGTCAATACTTTTATCGGAGATGGGAATCGTATCGGTGGGGGAAGTGTTCCGCAGGCCTATCGTATCATCATCGACTTTGCCGGGGGCCCCCTGAGCAAAATGCCTGCCGATGCTCCAATCAGCGGCCAGGTCACAGTGTTGGACAATAGCGACATCCTTGAGCATTTTGTGGAATATCATGAACAGATAAAAGGCTGGCGATTGTCTATCCTTGCCAAACCTCAAGACAAAAAGCCCCTTCATTTGCGGGCATTTCTCAAAACAGATACGACAGCCTTAACCGAAACCTGGACCTACCGACTGCCCATGAATAACCAGATTCTGGGACAAGAGAAGCAGTAATGGCCCGATCAGTTGCCGAACATACTCTCTCACGAGCCTGCGATTACCTTTCGGCTATGGGAGTAGAATTAACCCGGGAAGTCACCCTGCGGGCTCTCACATTGGTTGAAGCCGGACTGGCTTCAGAACAGGAAGATCCACTGCAATTTGTGATGACAAGAATTCACGACCACTTTGCCATTCAGAATCCTCATCTTCCAACCACCGCTCCACCGATCACACGCGGCAGCATGAGTTTTAAACCATGAAAACTCGTGAAGCCACAATCGCCGAGACCCAGCATTCGCTCGCCACCCCCAAACGAGTAGGCTGGAGAATTGCGGCAGGGCTCCGGCGTGCCCTGTTAACCGTCTTAGTCCTCATCCAAGCTTTTGTGGCCTCTTCTTATATGATGGCCATCCTTCCCTATCACGGGGGAAATTTGCTGGAAATGTCGATTATCGCCCTGTTTTTTGTGCTATTCGTCTGGATTTCCGTTGGATTTTGGATTGGCATGTTCGGGTTTGTCCTCCGGTGTTTCGGCGGTGATCGATTTTCCCCACTGGGACGCCATACCGCTGCAGAGTTAAGTACTCAACCCCTCTCACGGACAGCGGTGGTCATGCCGATCTACCACGAGCCCATTCAACGGACATTCGGGGGGCTTCGCGCGATGTATCGCTCATTGGAACAGACCGGACAGATTGACCATTTTGATTTTTTCATTCTTTCCGACAGCCGCAATCCGGATGTGTGGTTGGCTGAACAAGCCGCTTGGCATCGACTATGTACCGAATTGGGAGCGGGCGAACATCTGTTTTATCGGCGCCGGTCTCTGAATCAACATTATAAAAGTGGCAATATTGCCGACTTTCTTCGCCGCTGGGGTTCCGGCTATGAGTATATGATCGTCCTTGATGCGGATAGTCTCATGGGTGGGTCCACCCTGGTCACCATGGTGCAACTCATGCAGGCTGAACCTCAAACAGGTATCCTGCAAACCAGCCCCACCTTGATCAATGCCCGTTCAATGTTTGCACGGGTCCAGCAATTCGCCAATCATGTATACGGCCCATTGTTTACGACAGGCCTGGCCTCTCTGCAACTTGGCGAAGCGGTCTACTGGGGCCATAACGCCATTCTTCGCACACAGGCGTTTATGGAACATGCCGGCCTAAGGCGACTTCCCGGACCGGGACTTTTTCATGGCCCTATTCTCAGTCATGATTTTGTGGAAGCGTCATTTATGGGACGGGGCGGGTATGAGGTCTGGCTGGAACCGGAACTCTCTCACAGCTATGAAGAATCCCCTCCCACCCTTGTGGATGACTTGCAACGGGATAAACGCTGGGCCAAGGGCAATTTACAGCACATCTGGCTCATGCTGTTTGAACCCGGCTTGCGGCCTGCTCATCGAATGGCCTTTTTGAACGGGATTATGTCCTACCTGGCCTCCCCGTTGTGGTTAATTTTTTTGGTATTAACAACGATCGAGGCCGCACGGCTGGTGCTATATCCCATTAATTACTTTCCGGAACCTCATAGCCTCTTTCCCCATTGGCCTGAATGGAATCCGGAATGGGCCATCATTCTGGCCAGCAGCACCTTGTTCCTGCTCTTTCTGCCAAAATTTCTGGCGGTGCTCGATGTCATCCGATGTCGGCGGGGCAAACAACACGGTGGCATCATCCGCCTGCTGATGAGTGTCTTACTGGAAATAGTGGTGTCCACGCTCCTTGCCCCCATTCGCATGCTAGCCCATAGCCGTTTTGTCGTGGAAGCCCTGCTTAATACAACATTACGTTGGGCAGGCCAGAATCGGACAGATGAAACCGGCTGGTCAGCTGCCATTTTAAATCAGGCACCGGGAACGCTGATTGCCGGATCCTGGGCCGCCTTCGCTTTCTGGCTTGATCAGATGTTTTTTTTCTGGTCTCTCCCGGTCGCGGCACCACTCGTGTTTGCCGCACCCACTTCCGTCTTTCTCAGTCGGGTGGGACCAGGTGAACGACTGAAGCGCTGGGGATTCTTGCAAGTTCCTGAGGAACGTCATGGCTCACCCTTGCTGGATGATGTCTATGCCAGGACCTATCCTCAATTGGAGACGTACACTGAACGATCTTCTCCCGCCATACAGGCGATCCTGGATCCGGTGCTAAACCAGGTACATCAAGCCATGGCTCATGCGCATCGAGGTGGCAAAAAACAGGAAATGATCCTCGCGCTCCGCAAACGATGCTTTCAACATGGCCCGCACACCCTCACGCAAAAAGAACTCTGTCACCTGGTACGCGACCGCGCCAGCTTGCAATGGCTACACGAGCAAGCCTGGCAGGCTCAACCTGATTCCTACTGGGGCAAAGCCCTTCAGCATCATTTTCAACACTAAACGAATTTGATCAATACGTAACCATCCGTCGATTATCCACCACCATGGCATCTGCTGACCTCAGCACTGCGCTTTTTCGCCACTCACCATTTTCGGTTATTCTCAACCGCTTTTCTGTTTCATCTCCACATTTCATCGCCAAGTCTCTCCACCTCCGCCCCAGACTGAATTACCCTATCCCTATCCGATAAGATCCCCCAATCCCTTACAACCCGGCGCAAGGAATGGTCACTGTGATGAGCTTTCATCAGAGATGAACCATGCTCTTGCTTCTTTCGACAAACGAAGAAAAGCAAACCGATGTTTCACCTTCATGTCACGGAAGGAACCATCATGCCATTTCCTCGAATGCTACGATCTACAGTCCTAATGATAGGCCTCACGGCGCTGACCGACAGGTAAAATGGCTCAACTGAAATTCTCAAAAAAAGTGTGGTCCAGGGATTCGTTCCGCTTTCCATTTTTAGTTTCTAGAATCCTATCACCGTTCAATCTGGTGGATGTCCCGCAGAGTGAACGTCCGGGGATTTTTAAATACCATAAACGTTTCGACCCATGTTAACGACATAGAACATAAATAACTTGTCTACGCAGGACATCTCCTATAGCAACCGAAAGGATTCTGACTATGAGCAGGCGTGAATTGTCGTTAATTTTTCCAACGATTTCGGCTCTCCAGAAGAGCCAGGCCAGCCTTTATGTATTATTACCCTTATTCAGGCTAAACTTTTTCCTTGACATTATTGGGCAATATCTTTCTGATATATTGCCTTCCCACACAATTTTGGCATTTCACCACAGCCCAAATCTGCTGAATCGAATCGCCCAGGGCTTCGACTCAAGCAGATAAGGATATTCCACTCCTATTTGTATTTATCCTTCATTTCGAAAGGAGAAACATGATGCACATCCTCTTGGCCAATCCAGTTCTCCGTGCTGTGCTCGTGATTTTTCTTGTTCCCTCCGCTCTCCCCGCTCAGGCCTCGGTGCCTGATGAAACCACCACCATCACTCTGGACCAGGCCGTGCATTTTATCGGGACGGATGGCAGTGATGTCGTAGCCACTCCCGGAAACTATTCCGTCGAGGCCGCACAGGAATGGCTCCGGCTCATTCCGGGAACCGAGCGCCGGGATGCGTTATTGATTGAAGCGCAACCAGGAACCCATGACGTCAAAGTGGAGATTCCCATTGTACTGTCCACTCCCGGAAGTGGACCGGACGAATTAGATGTCCACGTGGTGCAACTCCTCAATCCTGACGGCACGAGTCTGATGGCGACTGGCACCTATAGCGGCATCCGATCACGAGGGGTCATGGACGCCGCGAAACAGGCTGCAGACAGAGCCAGAGCTGCTGCGGAAGCGGCCAGACGCGCAGCAGCGGATAAAGCCAAACAGACGGCGGACGCCGCCCGCATCGCGGCCTTGAATGCCAAAAAGGCTGCGGAACAAGTGACTCAGGATCTCTCAACCACTCTTCTCACGGCTACCAATAAGCTCCGCTCCGACCTCATTCCCTTGATTCAGTGTTTGGATGCTGCCAGAGGCCATGCCAGAGCCAACCTGTTGGGTTATGTCGATCTATTTCAAAGAGACCCAGGAGGCTTCAGCCAATGGCTGCTCAAAGACCAGATGGATCAGATGCAAGCCAATTTTTCCCACACCATGGGCCCTGCTCTTCAAATGCTTCGAAACGGAATGAATCAACCCCCGCAAGCAGGGCTGATCATAGATATGGCCTTTGATAGTTGGGAACGATTGGCGTCCACTCATCCAGGCGCCCGATGTTTGTCCCCTCTCCTCAATAAACCTCGTCCGGCGCTAAAAAATGCGGCTTACCAACTGCAAAATAATCTTCACACTCAAATGCAATCTCTCTTCGACACGCATATTGCCCCAGCCTTGCATGAAGCCATAGGCAAGGGCCTGACGAGGATACTAACCAGCCAGGACAGGGGCGTATTGCTATCAGAAGAAGAACTGAAAGCGGTTGCGAATGGCGTCTTCGCTAAATATTTGATTCGACAATTGCAGAATGGCTCCAACGCCATTCAAGCGTTCACCAAAGCCTTGGGGAATCCCGGAGCCCGAACCGCAGCAGTGACACAAGTTCAGCAGGCCCTTCACCCTCAAGCTCAATGGCCGGAACTCTTCCGTTTGGAATTGGGCGCCGAAATCATCCGCGCCATGGGGCACAAATACATCGACAGCGATCGGCCAGGACATGGAGGATTTCTGGTGAATGAAGCCGTCGGCCTGATTCAGTTGTCCGAGGGTACGGTGGAAAAAGTCTCATCAGCCCTCTGCGGGCTGGTACCTGAAGTGGGGGCCGCTGTGTGTGCCGTTGTCGAAGAAGCACTGGATGCGGTCTGGAATCAGGGTCTGGTACCACTTATCCGGTGGGGCGCCACGACCGGACTGCATACGGGGTACAATCAAACCATGGATCAGGGGAAAATAGCGATTCAGCAGGGAAAACTTCCCAGGGATATTCGAGGCCAAACTCCTCATCTTCAAGGAATATTAAATGTCCTGTCCAAGGACCTCCTACTCCATGTAGCTGACACAAATTTAAAAGAAACAAGGGATGCCTTGGATATTTTTAATGGTAGCGTGACGCAGTTAGCCATTGCCGTGAATAGTCGGTAGACATCTACAACCGGTCTGGCTCTTAAAAAAGAGCCAGGCCTTTTTTCCCCTCAGATTCCCCATTTTCCTTGACATTTTCTGGAGAATAACTTCTATTAGGGCATCCCTATACATATCAGACCTCAGAAATCCCCAAATCTGGTGAACCGAATCTCTTTAAGCTTCGACTCATCAGAAAAGGAATATTTTTTACCTTAAGACTAAAGGGGACACACACCATGAAATATCCTGTTTCAAACAGAGTGCTCAGCGGATTGTTATTCAGTGCCGTATTGAATTCTCTTTTTCCTGCACTCGCCCCTGCAACCATCGACAACCAAACCGTCACATTGGAGAAACCGGCCTACTTCTCCACACTGGAAGGTAAAAACATCCAGCTCCAACCCGGTGCATATCTGTTCGAGCCCATGTCTGATAGTTTGAAAGTCAGTCCCCAAGATGGAACATCACCCATCCAATTGGCCATCACCCTGGACACGCATGATCAGGACTTACTTGAACCCATGTCAGTCTCAGTTCCCGGCATACCGGGGGGAGATTCCTCTGACCGCCATGTGCTGGCGCTGCTCCTACCAGGCGGGCTAGCCTATGAAGCTGAAGGCACCTATAGCGGCATCCGCTCCCGCGCAGTTGATCCGCAATCCCTGATCACGGATCCGATGAAAATCTATCTGGAGAAGCCGGTGCATTTTTTTAGCCCTGATGGGAATGGTCTTGAGGTGCAGCCGGGGACCTACACCGTGGAGAATGCGGGAGAGGGGATTCGGTTAATGACTCCTGAAAAAGAGGAGGGTCTCCTTTTGGAAGCCCAACAAGACAAAAATGAAGGGGCTCTGGACGCTTCAGTAGCTCTGTCTTTGCCAGGGGATGCCGAAGAAGAAGCCGATCTGCATTATATCGTCCTGATGACGCCTACCGGAGAAAGCTTGCAGGCTTTAGGAACCTATAGCGGAATTCACCAACGGGGACTCCTTCAAAATATTGCCAAGGGGGCGAAGGGAACCGTGAACCGCGCCAAAAGCACCGTGAATCGGGTTGGACAGGGAGCGAAGCGCACAACCCAGCAAATCGGAAAGGGAATCCAACAAACCGGACAGAACGCAGGACAGTTCGCTCAAAAAACGGCATTGGAGGCCAAGAAAAAGGCCGAATGGATAGCCAGACAAGCCGCGCAAGGTGCCCTGATCGCAGCCAAAGCCGTCTGCAAGGCCGGCCTCACCGCTACACGCATTGCGGCAGAAGTTCAAGCCAAAATTTTAGGGCCAATAATGGGAGAATTGGCCAAGGCCCTGCAGATGGATAAAGCCCAAGCGGCCCTACGCCAAGCCATTAACACCATCAAACAACAACAGGGACCGGCCATTCAACAAGCCATCAACGCGGGCTTAACCTTGGCGGACCCTAAAAATGCCAACGCGGTCAAGCAAATGATGGACCCGAACCGCATGTGCGAACAACCGGCTGCCACCGTGCAACACACTTTTCAAAAAATGGTCGGCGCTCCCCTACGGGCCGCACTGACTGAATCGCAAAACGCCAATCCCTCCAAGGTCCGTTCACGCGGCTCAGTCGCCTCCGCCAACATTGGCATCGGAGGAAATTTAGCGAAAATTGGCGGAGGGGAACTGGGCGTTAGCCATGCGTTCGATTTTGTGAACAAATCCCATTGGTATTTGGACTTGGCCGCAATGGTGAAAACGAATGTGGGTGGCGGGGGAGGCGTCTCGATTGGCATCTTTCCAAAAGTGAACCCGGATACGGTCGGAGGGTGGTTTCTTGGAGCGGGCGTAGGCTTTCCCTTCCCTCACCCCAAGCTAGCCAAAGTCATGGACGCCGGCCTGGACGTCTTCTTCGACTTTCCTCTTCGAATTGAACCACCGTTTAAACCCAAGTGGGATATGACCTCTCCCAAATTCTTTTTAGACCACTTTCAAGGGTTTGCCGTCAGTGTGGGGGCGGGCAAGAGCATTTCACCCGTGGACATTGCCTTGAAAGCAGGCGTAGGCATCCGCCTATCCAAACAGTAGTAGGGAAACAACTCCGAGTCATTCCCCCCGTTATTAGGTCAACAATCAACGGAAGGAGGATCCCCTCCTTCCGCCCCACCTCACGGTGAGCCTATCTTACCTAACAAATCACCTACCTTCCCCTCTACACGTGCCACGGTTTTTCCAACCAGGATTTGTAAAATTTCTCTCATGTCAATTCACATCTGAATGAGCGTCTGACCAGAATTTTCCTCGTTGACTCGTTAAGAGGGTTGGATATTGCGGTTATTGTTGATTCGGAGTACCGTTCTCCCGTGATGAAACATGAAAGGGTTCACGCCCCATGGGCCAAGACCGTTTTCGAACATGGATCTTCAACCTTCCTGCCTGTCCCTTTGGACGCTACCGCCACGGATGCGATCCTCCTGGCCCTCTTCTTTTATTTTCTTCCTTCCATTTGGCACTCAATGCCGGTCCTTCTTCTTATATCCGGCCTTCAGACTTTTCAATCTTTTCTTCTCTTCCAGCACACCTGGGCGACCTTGAAGCGTTTTTTAATAGGTTTCGACAAATCATCGGACATCTCATAGCGCCTGAGTCTGGGAGCAGGAAATTCAGGAAAAGAGGAACAGAATGAGGTCCCGTCTTTGTGCATTTCTGTTGAAAACGAACGGGGTAGGTTTTTATCGACATGTATTGCGGGTGCCTGCATCTGAAAATTTGTTAGACCCGCACCATTGCCAATAATCATCTCTCTGAGGAGGTATCATCGTGCGATTCCATCCAGCCCTGGTCATCAGCCTGCTCATGATGTTATGTGTCCCCGGGTGGGCACAGGAAAACCCGCCTTCCACCACTGCCCAAACTGAAACAGCTCCGCCTGAAACCGAGGCCACAAAACCTCAAGAGGGACCTTCGGGAGAAGATCAAATCCACTCCAGAGGGCTAGAAGTCTTCGGCTGCCCGCTGACGCTGGACGCCGGAGCGATGACAAGCTGTTTTCGTCGTGTCCTGGACCGGGAAGGCGACAGGATACGCGACCAAATGCAGCGGGAGTTTGACCGCAACCCCTTTCTCGCGAAATTAGAATACGAACGCAAAATTCTTCAGGCAGCTACTCAGCTTCCGCTCCAGCCGCTCATGAACTGTCTAAAAAATGCTCCCAACCAGGCGCAGACTGATCTTGGGGCACAGGTGCAGCGATGGCTGGCAAATCCCGGAGTCTATTCCAAAGACGTCGTTGAACAGGTTCTTGCACAGACCCGAAGTGACTTGTCGGCTATTTTTCGCGAGGAGGTCCAGGCTCGCCACATGTCACGCGCCTCGCTCTCTCCTGCACAGTCCTGGGATCGGTCGGTGGAGATGCTCGACCGCTTGAGCCAACGCAATCCTGCCTTTCGGTGTCTGATGCAGCCCCTGTTGCCTCATCTCTCTCAAATGAAACAGGTCATGGTGCAAAATCAGGCTGCATTGACCTCACAACTTCGTCAGATATTCGATCCCTCAACGGTGAATGTCGCTCACCAGATGCAGGCCCAATCAGTCGGACGAGTGCTTCTCACCGTCGCCGGAGGCCAACCGCGACCACAGGCGCCAGCAGGATCTACCGGCACGCCAGGTCCCTCCTTCCGCCCCATTGCTCCTCCCGCACAGGTACAGCAGGGCTTGATCAAACCACGGGGAATCACGGAAAACACGGCGGCAGGTATCCCGGTAGCGGAAGACGAAGTCACCTCTCGCGGAACGATCCAATTGGGTGGAGGATACAAAGTGATCACACCTAAACCGCCCCCTCCCCCGCCGCTAGCAGACGTTGTCCCTGACAAGGGAGCGCTGGCTAAAATGGTGAAGGGAATGGCGGCGGAACGACTGCTCGATGCCAGCTTCCTTCAAACTCTTTCGACCAAAGTGAATCAAGTCGTGCAAGTCAAGACCGATGTGCAGGCGTCTCAACATGCCATCGAGGATTTGCGTCAATTTATTGCCCAAGCCCAGGTCCTTCCACCCGATATGCGATTCGATTTCGGGTGGGAAGTCCTTCGATACGCCGGGCACCAAAGTCTGGATCAAAAAGGTGACTCCGGCCTCCTGGATGGCATCCTGCTGAAAGACCTCTTCGGAGTCGGAGTGATGGCACAATGCGGATTGTTTCCTTTTGTGGGAGGAATGACCTGCGCACCGACCGTGATATTTGCTGATTTGTTCGCGACCGCTATTATGCTGGACTTAGGAACTTCCTGGGCGGCGGATGAGCATAAAGACCTCGACCGGGTCATGACCGAGGCAAAAGGTCCAATCCGATCAGGCAGAAAGCCAGGGGATCTTCAGATCGACCCGGGCCCGATGATATACATGGTGAGAGAGCTCCCGAACAAAGAAGAAGTCATTGCCTTTGCTGACAGCTTACTCCAGAACATGTACGGACCGCTCTTCGCCTATCACCAGCAAGTGCTGATTCTGGCCGAGGCGGCAGTCCGCAGATAACGGAATTGGGAGTGGTTCTCCCAGGTGGCTTGAAAGCCCCACCACCAATGCTCCAAGCAACAGGTGGTGATAAGAAGCGGTAGACGGGGGGCCGTCTTCTGAAACTTTTGTGGATACATGAAGGCAAACGGGAAGCCGGTTAAAGCATGGGGGTGCCGCAACGAAAGGCCTATTACCTCATTTTTTTAGCCAGAATCCTAACCAACCCACCGGGCTCAACGAAAGGCATTCTATCCTTTTAATAAGCTAAAAAGAATATTGCGGTTATTAAGTATTCGGAGTACCGTTTTCCAGCTACCATCCATGGAGGGAGTACCGTTCAAAGAGGATATTCCAAATGCCGGCAGTGTTCTCTACGCTCCTCTTCTGTCCCTTCGGACGCTACCGACACGGGTGTGATCCTCCTGCCTCACTCCCTCTCATGTCTTCCCATCCCTCGGCATTCAACTGCGATCAGTCTTCTTTTGCTCGCCCTTCAGATTTTTTGACTTTCTCCTTGACTTCACAACAGCTTAGCGGCTTTGAACCATTTGTACAGCCCTTCCGACACACCAGCATTCATCAAAGATTTCTTGAGCCTCCGGATCCCGGTTTCAGGAAAGAGGGGAAACGATGAAGTCTCAATCTTGTTTTTCATCTCGGCCGCCCACAACAACACGGGCGGGAGGCGGTTGGCAGACTGTGAGCGTTCTTCCCCGAGCCATCGGCACTGCGTCAGGTGAGACTAACTGATCTCTAAAACAAGAGGGTGACAATGAAAACCCCTAGCCGTCATAAGATCGCCAGCTTGGGAGGGATTTTACTGATGGGTGCCTTACTCTGTGGAGCACCATCAGCAACGGTTCTGCTGACCGGCGGTCTTTTGGGTGCGGCACAGGGGCCTCTAGCGCTGGAAGACGAGCCGCCGGCCCAGAGTACCCCATCCACGGGCACCGGGGGCGAGACTGGGACAGCGACCGGCGAGCAAGAACCGGCATCGCCGGCCACGGCGCCCACGATAGACGAAGAGGCAGTTCCGCTGGCGGAGGGTACCGACATTCAGGAACGGGGGGTTCTGCCAGGGCTTGTGGCGCCCGGTGCCACCCTTCAAATTACCGCGCCGACTCCAAGCTTAACCGCCATACGAAATGCGATCCGGGTGACGTCGAAAAGCGTCTCCGTGAACCTCCGCATCCCTGAGAACCTGCCGGTGACGGTGCCCGTTGAGGTCAGCGTCGCCTACCTCTCGCCCGCCCAAACTCAGCGCCTGACAAGAACCTATAGTCCCACCACTGGCCTGACCCTTCTGTATCGCGAGGCAGAGGGGGACGGCAAACCTCGCGCCATCACCCTCGATATCACCGTGCGCGAGCTGGTTCCCAATGGGAAATCGTTTTCGATCAGCAAGCAGCTCGCGATCACCCCGCTCTACGACGTCTCCATCACTAATATGAGATTCACCATGTCTTCCTTTTGCGATCGCCTTGGAAAAAATGACATCACACTCATCTGGCTGTCACCTGATGGTCGGCAAAATGAGCTCAAGTTCGACGCCGGTACTCACGAGGAGAAGGTGATCTCCCAGTTCTCGTGGGGCCGCAGGGGAATCAGCACGGAGGCAAACCTCAAGGAGCCGTCAATTCAGTTTTTTGAGCGTGATCTTATCCCGGATGCTAGCTTCAACCCTATGCGTGTAGGCGCACCTTTGGTGCCAGGACTGGCAAGACAAATTTTCGACTTTGTTTTGAACGAGAAGGCAACAGGGCCACCTGGACAGGCCTTTTTTTCTGCCAATTGCCAAACACAGATTAAATACCTCATCACCCGCAAGCTGATGACGTTTGATAAATTCTGAGTGGAGGGTGAGGGTTGGCAGATCAGGTGCAAGAGCTTCAAGCGAAGTGAGGCGCCCAAGGATAAGAAACAGGGACATTCTGAATTCACTTCGGCTCCGAGAGTGTGGCATCGAGAGCCAGTCATCCACTCTCTCGCCGCCGGTACCCGAAGAATAGCGAAAGTAACAGAGGCGGGAAAGAGACAGACCATGACGACTGGACGCATCCATCGACCTCTGGACATGCTCGTGGCGATGGGGCAATCCACTTCAGGGACTGTTGAATATTGTAAAAATTTTGCCGGTTTATCCGCTTCGGAGTCACCAAGATTTACAAGAGAAAAATAGTGGGATGTTCAAAAATTCCCGTCCAGCAAGGCCGCAGCCGCTTGGACGAGCGGAGCGTACGGGGAGTACGTGAGCAGGGCCAAGGGGCGAGAACGCCGCTGGCGGCCTTTTTCAACACTCCCTCTTTCTGAGAAGGCATCTCGAAAGCGGTCAGGAGCCTGCACATTGAAAATTCTTGGAACG
>CABVRQ010000039.1:0-9212 GCA_902500695.1 uncultured Nitrospira sp.
AATACCGGTGTTGGGAATAACGCGGGGGCAAATCGTGGCGGCGGCATTCAAATTGGAAACGGCAGCACCACAGTAATGAAAAATAGTATTATTGCCGGGAATCACGGCGGGATAGGCCCCAATGACTGTGTGGGAGAATTGAGTGGCGACAGCAAGTACAATCTGATCGGCGACACCAATGAATGTACAATTCCCTCGTTTGTCTCGACCTATCTGCTGAATGTCGATCCTCTGCTCTCGTCATTGGGCAACAATGGAGGGCCCACGCAAACGCATTTTCCTTCAGTGAATAGTCCGGCTCGTGAGGCGGGGTATCAGTTTCCACTCCCAGCCGCAGATGGATGCGAGAACCGAGACCAGCGAGGGGTGCCGAGGCCACAGGGTAGCGGAGTGTGCGATATGGGTGCCTACGAGGTGACGAGCACGTTTGGATTCGTAACAGAATTTACTCTCGTCAATGCCTCTTCCAATACCGACATCCGTCCTGTGCTTTATGGAGACACACTCGTGCTCTCCGAGCTTCCACCGGAGCTGTCCATACGGGCTGTGGTCACCGAAACACCGGGAAGCGTGGTTTTTGACTACGATGACACACCAGCCATTCAAACGGAGAATGTGGCTCCCTACGCTTTGGCCGGAGATAGCCCGGCAGGTGATTACAATCCGTTTGCCTTGAGTACGGGCAGCCATACGCTCACCGCCACACCATTCTCTAGCAATGGAGGAAGTGGGCCTGCCGGTGGCAGTCAGACGATTACGTTCTCCGTCCGCAATTGAAGAAAATGGGGCACAAAACGGGGCCGAAGTCTTTCAAATCTGACTCTTTGCGCGACGGGACAAAACTGCATTGCGGAACACATTCAAAGAGAGGGATGAATTCGTGCAGGAGACAATACGGTAGGAAGACATCATAACGAAAGGATAAATCCCGCTTACCACCGCCGGGAATCCTGTTGGCCTTACCGGCCGGCAAGCACCCAGTCTGTTGAAAGAGAGCCGGGAAATTCGACCGAGCTGATGCTCAACCCGTTCATCATCCACACCGCCACCGCCCCACTATTGCGATTGTGCCAAATGACATCAGCCATTCCATTGCCATCCACATCGCCTATTTGCGCTATGGTCCACGCAGCAGGGACCCCTTTAAAGAAACCCGAGGAGGTAATGGTCGACCCCAGTAATAACCAGGCTGCCACGACCCCATTGGTCCGGTGTCGCCACACCACATCGGCCGTCCCGTTCCCATCGATATCCCCCACACTTTGAATTTCCCAATTTTTTGAGGTGGCCCCGGGAAACCCGACAACACTGATGGTCAGCCCATCCATCTGCCAAATGGTCACTTTTCCTGTCCGGGTATTAAACCAAAATACATCCGCCTTCCCATCGGCGTTGACATCCCCGATCCCTGCAATCTTTTCCTCAGATGGAGGAGCCGGTAACAGGCCCGTGGATACAATGGTAGACCCGTCCATCAGCCAAACTGACACCTGACCGCTGGCAGCATTCTGCCAGAAGATATCCACCTTCTGGTTGCCATCAACATCTCCAACTCCTTTAATGACCCAAGCATTTGAAGCGGAGCCTGGAAACCCGATGGAACTGATGCGACTGCCTTTCATCATCCAGATGGCTACCACACCAGTCGTGGTATTGCGCCAGATGACATCGGCCGTCCCATTTCCGTCCACATCGCCACTTCCTGCGATCTGCCAGTCTTGGGGAACTCCGCCTAAGGTGCTCGACGCTCCCATTCTTGTTCCTTCCATCAGCCATACGGCTACTTCGCCGCTGCGGCTATTGCGCCAGAGCAGATCCGCAGTTCCACTGCCATCCAGATCCCGAATACCCGGCGGGCCAATCACTGCAGGACCCCGATCACGGATAAAAACCTCAAGATGCCCATTATCAGTATCACTACCCACGGGTGGATCATGCACCCAGGATGAAAGAGCCACAAACCGTCCATCGGCGCTAAGGGCAGACACGTGGGTAGAATCGTTTGAGGTCCTGCCGGGCAGATCCACACTCACCAACGACGTAACTTGTGTTTTTTGGTCATAGACAAAAACATCAGAAAAATGATGAACTCTATCCCCCGCCACCAGATTGGTGGCTGCGGATGAAAAGGCCACAAACCGACCATCGGCGCTCAGAGCAGGCCTGCTACTGGAGCCATTCGGGTCTCCACCCTGCAGATTTTCGTTTACTCGTGTGGTGGTCTCCGCCTCTCGGTCATACACAAAGATATCCGTGATCTCACGCCCATTCCCATCTCCTACCACGAGGTTACTGGCCACGGATCCAAAGGCCACAAAGCGTCCATCGGCACTAAGCGCAGGTTCGGAACTAGCTCCGTTTGGGTCTCTGCCCTGTGGAGCCACACTCACTCTGATGGTGTTTCCGGTCTGCCGATCATACACAAAGATATCCAAAGTCCCATTCGCATCTCCCGCCACCAAATTGCTGGCCACAGAATCAAAGGCCACATATCGCCCATCAGCAGTGATAGCAGAATTAGAACTTCCCCCATTGGAATCCCCCCCCTGTTGACCCGTACTCACCCGGGTCGTCGTCCCCATCTCCCGGTCATACACAAAGATGTCCCACGTCCCGTTTCCATCCTCCGCCACCAGATTAGTGGCGTCTGACTCAAAGGCCACAAAACGCCCATCGGCACTGAGGACAGGCCGGACACTGGCCCCGTCGGGATCTCCACCCTGTTGATTCACGCTCACCCTGGTTGTGGTCCCCGCCTGCCGGTCATAGATAAAGATATCTAATTTTTCATTATTATCCCCGGGCACCAGATCCGTAGCCAGAGACGAAAAGGCTACGAATCGCCCATCAGCACTGATAGCAGGAAAGTCACTATATCCATCGGGGTCTCCGCCCTGTTGATCCACACTCACTCGTGTCGAGGTCTTCGCCTGTCGGTCATACACAAAGATGTCCGCCGTCTCATTCCCATCTCCTGTCACCAGATTGCTAGCCCATGAACTGAAGGCCACATAGCGCCCATTGGCACTGAGAATAGGTTCGTCACTGGCACTGTCGGGGACCCCTCCCGCCAAATTAAGACTCACCCGCGTGGTGGTTTGGGCCTGGCCGATACTCGACATTGTGGCTCCCATCATCAAAACCATCATCATGCACCACAGTAATCGTCCGGCCTGTTGTCTCATAGTTTGTTTTCCCTCACCCTAACTACCGTTTGCATGTTGAACCGATACCCCTCGACGGAAATTCATTCCCACTTCCCAGCAAAAAGAAAAAGCGTGATGGACAGGATCTTCCCCGATCGCCACGTTTCTCATTGGGATTGCCAGTTTCGTAATCAGAAACACTCAAACCTTTTCGCCGGTCATCTCAACGGTCATTGTTGAAGATTCGAGTTGGGGAACGAAATTTCTTTTGCGCAATTTTCGTTCAGGGATATTCAATTTTTCAGGAAGGTTTCGTATTCTGTCATGCGTTGCGAGGGACTTGAATTTACGCTACCAGCCACCCTCGACTATGACAACGCGGCAAAAAATGCCTAACCTCTTCTCTCATGGCATAGGCACAAAAACCGGAGGGAATAATTTTTACGATTTCGATCGTAAGGGAGAAGAGCAGCCTGTATAGTATCGGCACATATAGGCCTTTTGGCTCAAGGACCGGCAGGGTCCTGATTTGCTACCTTGCGTCTTCTATGGAAATTGGTATCGTCGGTCTACCCAACGTCGGCAAATCCACGATTTTTAACGCGTTAACCTCCGGGAATGCGGCCGCATCGAATTATCCGTTTACGACAATCGAGCCGAACGTCGGCGTCGTGGCCGTTCCTGATCCACGTCTTGCGCGCCTGACCGAGTTGGTCAAACCCAAGAAAACCGTGCCGACTTCCTGCCGTTTCGTCGATATCGCCGGTCTGGTTAAAGGCGCCTCCCAGGGCGAAGGGCTCGGCAATAAATTTCTCGCCAATATCCGGGAAGTCGACGCCATCCTTCACATGGTGCGTCTCTTTCAGGATCCCGATGTGGTGCACACCATGGGCGGGGTGGACTATCGGCGAGATATTGAGGTGATTGAAACCGAATTAATGCTCGCGGACCTGGACAGTCTCACCAAACAGTACGACAAGGTCACAGCCAAGGCGAGGTCCGGAGATAAGGCTTCGAAAGAGGCACTTGTGGTGCTCGATATCCTGAAGAATGGTCTTGAAGCGGGTAAGCCGGCGCGAGCGCTGGGCCTCGAGCCGGAAGTTCTCAAGAATTTTTTCCTGCTCACCACACAGCCCGTGCTCTATGTCGGGAATACCGATGAGAATCCGGATCCGGCCATCCTTGCGGATTTTCAGGCATTCGCCAAGGAGCGAGGATCGGAATCGGTCGTGATCTGTGGCAAACTCGAAAGCGAAATCGCTCAACTATCCGGCGAAGACCGCGAAATCTTCATGAAAGATTTGGGCATGGAGCAGAGCGGCTTGGAGAAGGTCGTGGTCGCCGCTTATAAAACACTCGGGCTCTGCTCGTTCCTCACCTCGGGAGTGCAGGAGGTCCGGGCCTGGACCATTCCCATCGGAGCCAAGGCGCCACAGGCGGCCGGCGTCATCCACACCGACTTCGAGAAGGGCTTTATCAAGGCCGACATTTACGCCTTCGCGGACATCGACACCTACAAGTCGGAAGCCGCCCTCCGCGAAAAGGGCCTGATCCGCTCGGAAGGCAAAGAATACGTCGTCAAAGACGGCGATGTGTGCCACTTCAAGTTCAACGTCTAGAACAGTTTTTCTTTGCCGCCATGTTGGCAAGCACCTTCGGATTCGACCGACAACGCATCCCCCCCAATAGCTACCTTTCCGCCTTTCCGAGTGCGCCGACAAGGGCCTATTCTGGCTCATGTTAATCTCTCCAGATGAAGAATTTTTCATGTCCGCTTCATAGCTCCTTCATGTAGGTGGTCTATTCTGTATTCATGAACAGCCGGTTGATTCCATCAATTTTCTACCAAGGAGGATGTATCATGAAGCGGGTCCACACATTCAGTCTATTGGGCGCCTCAGCTCTGTTGTTGACTTCAGTCGGATTGGCCATGAGTGATGATGGCAAGGAGAAGGTCG
The DNA here is from genome assembly GCA_902500695.1 of uncultured Nitrospira sp. Lineage (GTDB taxonomy): Bacteria > Nitrospirota > Nitrospiria > Nitrospirales > UBA8639 > Nitrospira_E. Next base: position 5,105 of record CABVRQ010000039.1, read on the forward strand.
CCGTGGCCAGCCTGCCCACTTCGGTCACCATGGAAGAAGCCCTTAAAACCGCGACGACTCAATTTCCAGGGAAGGTGCTTGAAGCCGAACTGGAAAGTGAAGACGGAAAGGTGATCTATGAGGTCGAGATCGTCAACGCTGCCGGAGAGATCAGGGAGGTTGAGATTGACGCCCAATCCGGAAAAATCCTGAGTTCTGAACTCGAGGACCAGGAGGGGCACAAGAAGGGCGCCTCTCATAAGGATTCTGGAAAATCCTAAGAGAACAGCAAGGCCCCATGCGCAAGAGTGTATGGGGCCTTTTCTCGTTTCCCCACACTGACGACACACAGGAGGAATCATCTTTGAGCTGCGGTTACATCCCATGTTCGTGCATTTCCCCATCGCCTTACTCTTCCCCAATGTGCTATTTGATGCCGCAGAAGCGTGGTTCAAACGGGACAACTTCCGTGATGGCGCCTTTTGGCTTCCCCCCTGGGTTTTCTCGGAGGGATTGCTGCCGCGATTGTTGGCACCTGGGCAGAGGAGGCTACTGAAAAGACCTGAATTGCCGAATCGATGATTGAGACGCACGAGACGCTCGCCTTTGTGACCTTAGGAATTTTCGGAGTCTTCCTATTGAGTCGCCTGGTGCTGCGAAACCAATTTTCGCGGAAGACCTTGGCCCCGTATTTTTTGATTGCGGCGATCGGATTAGGCACACTAAGCGCCACGGGTCACTAAGGGGGAGATTTGGTCTACCAACAAGGAGCAGGGTTTGCCCTTACTCACAAAGCAGGACTCCATGGGTCGAAGCACGTCCGGCCTTAACGGTTTTAATGTTCAGCGGGAGACAGATGCGTATTCTCTTAGTGGAAGATGATTCAAGTGTGTCCGGGTTTATTGTGAAAGGTTTGCGCGAGGAGCAATATGCTGTGGATCTCGCCATCGACGGTGAGATGGGATTGGCCATGGCTGAGACCACGCGCTATGACGTGGTCATTCTGGATATCATGCTCCCAAAAATGAATGGCATTGACGTCTGTCGCCGGCTTCGAGCGAAACGCCATACGACCCCGATTCTCCTCTTGACGGCACGGGAGGCCGTTGAAGATCGAGTAACCGGTCTGGATACCGGCGCAGATGATTATTTAACAAAACCGTTTGCCTTCGCTGAATTACTGGCACGTCTCAGAGCGCTTCTCCGTCGCGGGAGTGCCCAGCCCACCCCTCGCCTCACGATCGCAGACCTGGAGCTGGATCCGGTTTCTCATCGTGTCTCACGGGCAGGCCAGACCATCGTCCTGACCAACAAAGAATATTCACTTCTGGAATATCTCATGAGAAATACGGGACGGGTATTGACCCGGACAGCCATTACCGAACATGTGTGGGACATTCACTATGAGTCCGTCACCAACATTGTCGATGTCCACATTAAAACCTTGCGGAGCAAAATGGATCGGGACTTTTCTCCACAGCTCATCCATACCATGCGCGGGATCGGCTACGTCTTGAAGATCCCGGAGGCCTAACCCATGCAGGCCTTTCGCACTCGCATTCGTCGTGTTGCCTTAGGCTTCATCGTCATCCTCTTAGGCCTCTTTAGCCTGCTCCTATACCTCGGATTTTCGACCATTTTGCACAGTCATATCGATGAAGAATTGGTCGCACTCGCCGAAGAGGAAAGTCATCGTGTGGACCTGGCGACCGACCATGTTCATGTGTCCTCCCACCGGAAAGATGACGGGGACAAAGAGGATGAAGAAGACGAACGAGAAGAATTTGATGACGAAGAGGAGTTACAGCAGGCCATCCGTTACAGCGCCATTCTGGATCCCACCGGCCGTATTCTCTGGAGTGGGCAGAGCACCGAGAACCGGATTCCAGTGAAATCTCAGGTCATCGCTCAGGTCCTCAAAGGGGAAACCGTCTTCGAAACGTTTCACGAACCAGGCCGGCCACCCATTCGCCGCATCTCGATTCCTCTTGCCATCGAAGACCACGGACGATTTATTTTACAAACGGAAAAATCTTTGCAATTTGTCAAGGAAACTCTTCAGTGGTTGGTATGGCTCCTCTGTGGGGCCTCCGCCATCTCACTCCTGTTTGCCTGGTGGGGAAGCGGGCGTTTGGCCGGTGAAGCCCTGGCACCGGTCAAGGCCTTGAGTCAGACAGCGGAAACCATTTCCGGGCAGACACTCTCCACTCGTCTGACCCTCACCTCCCCCTATACAGAGTTTCAACGCCTCGCCCAAACCTTCAACAGCATGTTGGACCGCTTGCAGCAGATCTTCGAAGGACAACGCCGCTTTGTGGCCGATGCGGCTCATGAACTGAAGACCCCGTTAACGGCGATGAAAGGCAATTTTGAGGTCAGCTTGCAACGGGCACGGTCGGCAGAGGAATACCGCGAGACCATTCTCTCCAACCTGGTTGAAGTCGATCGACTCACGGCCATGACCAAATCCCTCCTCACCCTCGCACAATTCGCCGGCAACCGCCCACCACTCGTGCTGCAAACCCTTGTCCTCCCGCCTCTTGTCGAAGACGTCGTGAGCGAATTGTCCGTGTTAGCTCACGAAGGCGGTATCCATCTGCAGACGGAGTCTGAACCTGTTCCTCCTTTCCTGGGAGATGCCTCTCAGCTCAAACAGGCCCTGATCAATCTCCTGGATAATGCGCTCCGGCATACGCCTTCAGACGGAACCATCACCGTTCGAGTCGGGTCTCATGATAGGTCAATCCATCTATCCGTGGAGGACTCCGGGCCGGGAATTGATTCGCAACATCTCCCTCACCTGTTTGAGCGATTCTATCGAGTCGACCAGGCACGGGATCGCCAATCAGGAGGAACAGGCCTGGGATTGGCGATCGTCAAGGAGATTGTCGAAGCCCACGGAGGAACTATTCATGCACAGAGTCAGGTAGGACACGGCACCACATTCACGATCACCTTCCCACCTGGGGAGGAATCAGCGCTAACCAGAACACCATGATAGTATTTTGTCGTAGAAGATTTTTTGTCCAAATAGGCCATTCATGAAAAATCTGAATCACACGCACTGGAGATGGCTCCCTGTTCTTTGTCTGATGGGTCTGTTGCCGCTAGGGTGCTCCGATCCCCAGCCGCCAGCAGCGACCCCACCAAATACGGACCTAGCCGCTTCCGATCCCCCTTCCCCTTCTGGGCAAACGTTTCACGTGGATCACGTTCCGGACCAAGCCCGTCAGCGCATCCGAATTGAGGAAGTCAAAGAACGCCTGACTCCGCATTCAGTCTCGGCACCTGGCAACGTCGCCCTCGACCTTGCGTACGTGGCAAAAGTTTCCTCCCGCATCCCCGGGCAAGTGGATAAGATTATGGTGCAATTAGGGAATCGGGTTAAAAAAGATCAGCCGCTCGCGGCCGTGGAAAGCATGCGATTGGATGAATTGATCCAGGAATACCTGGTGGCCAAATCCAAAATGGATGTGGCCTCCAGCAACTTTACGCGAACCAAACAACTCCAGGCCGAAAACATCATTTCTCAACGTCGGTTCCTGGAAGACCGCGGACAGCAGATTGAAGCCCAGGCGGTCTATCAGCACGTTCGGGAAAAGCTCCTGAACATGGGACTCAGCGAACAAGAACTCCAGCAACTGGAACATGGCAGTCATCTGGAAGGGCACAAATATTTACTACGGGCCCCACTCAGCGGAACCGTGGTGAGCCAACACATCGTGCTGGGCCAGGGCGTAGCGGCAGGAGACGAGTTCTTTGAAATTGTGGATACCAGTCGCGTGTGGGTGTTTGCCAATTTGCCCATCGAACAAGCCCGTCGTTTCCAGGAAGGCGATGAGGGACAGGTTCTTCCCCGGGGCGGAGAGCCCATCACTGCCAGACTCACCTATATCGCCCCGGTCGCGGATGCCACCACTCGAACGATCCGCATGCGATTCGACGTCGAAAATCCGAAGGGCCGACTGAAACCCAATGAATATGTGGAAGTGCGATTGATCGATCAACAGAACCCGGCTTTATCAATACAGATGTCGGCATTGACAATGTTGGATGGCGTGCGCGGCGTGTTCGTTCAACGGGACACCGGATACGATTTCGTGTTTGTCGAGACCGGCCAGGAAGGCGG
>CABVRQ010000039.1:9312-37391 GCA_902500695.1 uncultured Nitrospira sp.
AGGGGCACAGCCCCATGTTCTTGAGAACCCTTCTGGAATGGGATATTGGCAGGCGGCTTCGGGCTGTTCCCGGGGTGGTAGAAGTCAATATCTGGGGGGGAGAAACCCAACAATTTCAGGTGGTGGTCGACCCCAGCAAACTCCTTGCCTTTAACCTCACCTTAAAATCCGTATTTGATGCCCTGGCGCAGAACAACGCCCTTGCCGGAGGCGGGTATATTGAACATGAGCGGGAACAATATCTCATCAAGGGAGAAGCGATGGTTTCGACGATTACCGATTTAGGGCAAATTGTCGTGAGTCATGGGCCTGGTGGCGTTCCCATTTTCATTAGAGATCTTGGAGAAGTCAAAGAAGGCGCCGCCTTGCGCATAGGGGCGGCCACACGGATGGGAGAGGGGGAAACCGTCATCGGGATGGTTCAAATGCTGGCAGGCGCCAATGCCCAGAAGGTGGTCGAACGTGTGAAGGAACGCGTCCAGGAAATTCAAGCCACCCTTCCACCGGGAGTCGTGATTGAGCCCTATTATGACCGGACCCTCTTCGTCTCAAAAGTCATCAACACCGTCAGGAATAATTTACTTGAAGGGGGTCTACTGGTCATCGCGATTCTCTTTTCATTTTTGGGAGACGTTCGGGCCGGATGTATTGTGGCGTTGGCCATTCCTCTTTCCATGCTGATGGCTTTCACCGGCATGTATCACGCCGGCATCTCCGGCAACCTGATGAGCCTGGGAGCCATCGACTTTGGGCTGCTCGTGGATGGATCGGTCGTCATGATCGATAACATTCTGCGACGGCTCGGAAACGTCACCCGCCAATCGAAGGAAGAGAAGTTAGCGACGATTCAGGAAGCCGCACGGGAGGTGTTGAGACCCATTGTATTTGCAGTCGGCATTATCATCGTTGTGTATCTTCCTATTTTGTCGTTGCTCGGGTTAGAAGGCAAAATGTTTCGGCCGATGGCCATGACCGTTATTTTTGCCCTGGCCGCTTCACTCCTCTTTGCGGTAGGAGGCGTGCCTGTGCTGTCGTATTGGTTTGCCCGCGCGAGGCCGAACCATGAAGAAACCTGGCTCATTCGGCGTCTGCGCCGGCTCTATCGACCATGGTTAGACCTGTCCTTGAATCGGCCGGCCTGGGTGGTGATCCCGGGTCTCGTGTTGTTTGCCCTCAGTCTGTTGATCGGATCACGCTTAGGGATCGAGTTTATTCCTCGATTAGAGGAAGGCGATATGGCCATTCAAGTATGGCGACTTCCAAGCGTCTCTCTGACAGAATCCGTGGAAACCGCGTTGGGCGTAGAACGGGCCTTACGCCAATTTCCAGAGGTCATGCAGGTGGTGACCAGAACGGGTAGTCCGGAAGTGGCCACCGACGTGATGGGCATTGATATGTCTGATGTCTTTGTCATCCTGAAGCCTCGAAACGAATGGACCACGACCACGTCGAAAGAAACGTTGATCGAAAAATTTAAAACTGCGGTTCTGGCAGCGGTTCCCGGAGTGGGACTCAGCTTCACCCAGCCGATTGAGATGCGATTCAATGAACTCATTGCCGGCACCCGATCCGACCTCGCTATCAAAATTTTCGGAGAGGATTTGGAGGTCTTGCGCCATCAGGGTGATGTGGTGGCACGATCACTCGAACAGGTGCCCGGTGCGGCAGATGTGAAAGTGGAACAAGTCACCGGTGTCCCCAGGATTCGGATCATCGTCGACCGTGATCAAATCGGGCGATACGGGCTGAGTGCCAAAGACGTGTTAGGGATCATTGAATCCGTCCGTGTCGGCCAAACGGTCGGGACCGTCTTTCAGGGACAACGCCGCTTTGATCTGATTGTCCGCCTCTCTGATGAGACGTCGGCCGGGCCGATGGCGCTTGGTAACATCCTGCTCCCCACTGCGCATGGTGAGCTGGTTCCATTGTCCCGCGTTGCGACCATTGAAGTGGATGAAGGCCCTGCGCAAGTCAGTCGAGAAAATATTCAACGCCGTCTGGTGGTCGAAGCCAATATCCGTGGTCGGGACCTCGGCTCATTTGTCACCGAAGCCCAACAGGTTATCCGCGACCGCGTCTCCCTCCCGCCCGGATACTACCTTGAATGGAGTGGACAATTTAAACATCTCCAGGAGGCCTCACGACGGTTAGCTGTGGTGGTGCCGATTACCTTACTGCTTATCATCGCCATTCTTTCGGTGATCTTTGGAGTCATTCGTCCGGCCTTGCTCATATTTTTGAATGTGCCCCTGGCTCTGTCGGGGGGGATTTTTGCCCTTTGGTTGCGCGGCTTGCCGTTAAGTATCTCAGCAGTGATCGGCTGTGTGGCCCTCTTCGGAATCGCTGTTTTAAACGGTGTCGTATTGGTGAGCCGTATCCAAGGACTGGAAACCGAAGGGCTTCCCACCCGGGAAGCCGTCGCGCAGGGAGCCATGGATCGCCTTCGCCCAGTCCTGATGACCGCTCTCGTGGCCAGTCTGGGGTTTTTGCCTATGGCCGTCGCGACCACGATGGGATCAGAAGTCCAGCGCCCTCTGGCCACAGTGGTGATTGGCGGATTGATCACCTCCACGGCCCTGACCCTGTTAATTATTCCAGCGCTGTACGGCATCGTCTGCCGTTCCAAAAAACAACCAGCCATACCCCATCAGTCTCACACAAACACCACCTCAATCTGAGAAGGATGGCGTTGTCACAAGAAGGGAACATCTCATGTGGTTCAAACAGATTCTTTGCCTCATCATTCTATATGGTCTCTGCTGGGAACCCTTGTTGGCAGCTACTGTCACAACACCACAGGCCCCTGCCCCGACCTATAGTCTGCAAGATATTCTGGCCATGGCCTTAGAGAAAAATCCCCTCATGAACGAAAGTGAGGGGGTCATCGAACAAAAGGAAGGGAATAAAATCTCCGCTTCCGCCTATCCCAATCCCACAATTGCCCTTCAGAGCGGACGAGGGACCGTTCGTGATCCTAACGGCATCACGCTCACCGAACGGTATGTCACCCTCTATCAGCCCATCGAATGGCCGGGGAAACGGGCGGCACGCCAACAGGCAGCCCAGGCAGGATTGGACGGCGCCCTGGCTTCAAAAGAAGAAGCCACCTTGAATTTGATTGCCGCTACCAAACAGGCTTTCTATGACCTCTTATTCGCGGAACGCCAAACGGAAACGGCTATCCAAAATGTTCGGACGATGGAAGAAGTCCGAAAAGCCGTGATTCGTCGCGTTGACGCCGGTGAAGCGCCCCCTTTTGAGGCCGTGAAAGTGAAAGTAGAGAGCATGAAAATTCAAAAAGAGGTCGCCAGAACCAGAGGTGTCGTCCAGGCTATCCAAGCCTCACTTAATAGCCTCACAGCCGGAGCGTTGGGGCTTGAATTCTCCATTCAAGGCGATTTCGCCGTCTGGCCTGGAGCCCTACACCTCGCGACACTCTCGGATCAGACTCTGACTCATCATCCCATGATCACTAAATGGAAAAAACTCATCGTACAAGCGCAGCACACCCACCGCCAGGAGCAACAGGCTCGCATGCCCGATATAACCCTGAGTGGAGGATACCAACGAGACGCAGGACGGGAAGCCTATATCGCCGGGGTTTCCATTCCCTTTCCCGTGTGGAATCAACATCAGGGCGATATTGCCCAAGCCAAAGGCACCTTGCGGCAACGGGAAGCGAGCCTGCTTCGAGCCAAGCAGGAACTTCTCAAAGGCATCGCCCAACAGATCCAACTTTCTCAAGCCGCTGCCGCACAAATTGCCACATACGAAAATGGACTGCTCAACCAGGCACAAGAGGCGCTACGTATCGCCCAGGTCAGCTTTAAATTCGGGGAAGCCAGTCTGCTGGATGTGCTGGATGCTCAACGGGTCTTACGGCAAACACAAGTTGACTACGCGCAGGCCAAATACGATCTCTCGATTGCCCTGACCGAATTGGAGCGCGTCACCGGCGGAACCGTACAACCCTGAAGCGCGACCGGTTATGTCGTCCATTCCGGATAGCACCATCGGATCTATCCATTAATAGGTCATAGTGCCATTTTTCGGCTACTATCTTTTACTTCCCTTGTGTGCTACGATTTTTTAACTCATCGCCCTGGGCTTAGCTTTGAGAGTTCAATCACTCAAGCCCGTAACCGGTGTTGTTTAGCCCGAGAGAATAACTCGGAAGTGTCTGACCTGAGTGGCGTGGAAACAGCGTCCGTGGCCTACCTCTTCCAAATGTTTTACCCTTCTCGAGCATCAGACAATATCATCTTTTTAAAAGGAGGAACCCCATGGGTTCAAAATTGTACGTAGGTGGGTTGCCGTATTCAGCGACTCAAGCAGAATTAACCGACCTGTTTTCGGCACACGGCACCGTCGAATCAGCTAACGTCATCAGCGACAAGTTCACCGGCCAATCGCGCGGCTTCGGATTTGTTGAAATGTCTACCGGAGAGGAAGCGCAAGCCGCAATTGCAGCCTTGAACTCTACGGAGTTTGGTGGCCGCACCTTGACGGTGAACGAGGCCAAACCCCAAGCTCCACGTACCGGTGGCGGCGGAGGCGGCCGTGGTGGATTCGGTGGCAGTGGCGGAGGCGGTGGAGATTTTGGAGGAAAGCGGCGCAGCCGATTCTAACGATTACTCGATACGTCTGATAATAAAGGGAGAGGTCCACAAGGCCTCTCCCTTTTTTTATTCCATTCCCGGATTTCAGATCGTTATCCTCAGGGAGTGTTGAATAATAAAGATTTTCAAGGGTAAATTTGCCCAAGATAAGATTATACATCCAAGGCTCCGGGTCGGTTCAAAAAAGTCCGTCCAGCAAGGCCGCAGCCGTTTTTACGCACGGAGCGTACGCTTAGTACGTGAGCACGGAAAAATGGCGAGAACGCCGCTGGCGGCTTTTTTCAACAGACCCCCTCAGGATCTCACCATGATGACGGCAGACAACAGCACTCCCAACCCTAACAACAGGGTCAGTCGGCCAAGCAGAGGCGAGAATCGAAGAAGGAGCCCTTCCCCAACCGATAATTCGGAAGCGGCCTTACTCTTCAGGGTACGTACTTTCGGTCCCATTATCCGATCGTGAGTGAAGGACACCACAACTAACAGGAACACCAGGATCAGTTTCGTGAGGACAACAGGTGGCCAAGAGAAAAGAGGAACCCCGAAATTGATGACATTTCCAAGAAGGACCGACCCCGTCACCACTAAAATGAACAGAGCGATCCATACGAGCGTTCTGAATCGACGAGCCAGGCTTATAAACCCTCGTTGGGCGGAAGGAGGGTCAGAGGCCTGCCGCAGAAGAGGGACTGCGACAAGGGAGAGGAACAGCATCCCTCCAACCCAGAAGGTTGCTGCAATCAGATGGGTCCAGACCAGAATAATGTAAAAGAAATTCACTTCCTGTGATTGTAGCGGGATTGCTCCGTACTCACCACATGAAAATGTATCCAAGCTCGGGAAAAGGACCATTTCCAGTGAATGGAAAAATCTATAATACACAATGCCCACTTCAGACAGGCGAATACTTGAAAAGGCTTCTCTCTGTAGTTGAAGCCGGATCAGGACCCATACCACGATGTCTTAGGTGGTGCCGCTTTTATAGACGGAAGAATTGCCCTCTCCAATTCACCATGGGTCAACCTGGCCCGATCGCAATCTCACCTCCGCCACCTTCCGTGTTTACCTCACCTTTACCTCACCGAAAATTAAAACGCGATGCCGACATACGCACCGGCCGTGCCATAATTATTCGTCGTATCTGTTTGCCCTGTGGCGAGATGAAATCGGCCATCCACTCCGAGATGGATAGCTTTCCAAATTCGATACTGCGCCCCCACCGCAAATTGCACGCCAATGTCCAAGACCGTCGTATCATTTGATGGAGGGCTGATGACGTGGAAGTCCAGGCCAACCGGGATGATCCAGGGGCGGAAACGGCTGCCTTCCATGAACATGATCTTCGGAGCCACATTGACCGTCAGCATGGTGATTTGAACCTTTTTATTGGTTTCGACCGAGCAAGTACTTATTCCGGCTGCCGCACAGGTGCTGGGAACGGCCTGCGTCACGTCTTTAGAATTAAACCGTTTAAACTCTACCCCAATTTCCCCCAACACCCAGGTTCCAGGAAACAAATCCCAAATATCTCGTGTGAGGACCAAATCCAAACCGGCCCCGACATAATAGCCGTTATTATTGTCATTTGACCCACTGAACCCAAAGACATCGGTCTCGACCTCATTCGAACGATCGTTGATTAACCCTGCCCAACCTCCACGGAAAAACACCATGTTCCCGGTTTCTTGTTCAGCTCCTGGAGATTGGGAGAGAGTTTTCTGCTCCAAGCGCTCCAGTCGTTGGTCCACGCTTAACCCCTGGGCGAGACTCGCACTCGGTACTGCCCAGAATACACACCCCACAAACCATACGCATATACTTAACTGTGTCACGGACCGGCCTCGGTTCATTATGCTACCTCCTCATTCATGAAATGGGTTAGGACTTCAGACCGCAATGAACATTTCTTCGAATTTTTGGCCATCTCGGTTTTCCTCCTTTCGGTGAAATTTGGAAAAACCACTGAACGGGCCGTAGCCTATACGATTCCAGACGGCGGGACCTTGTTGAAAAACAATGTTCAAGCAGATTGTTATCAATCTTTTAGATGGGTCTAATGGCCTAAAGAAGGCGAGAGCACACACAGCAGACAGGAAGGGAGTGCGTGAGGGGACCGGGTCGAAATACAAGGAGGCTGAGCAGAATCGCCGCTAGGGAGAAAATAGGAAAAACGATAGAAAATGGTAAGAAGTGTTGAGGAGAAAAATTTCAACGAGCGGGGGGCATGCCGGCAATTTTCGTCAAACGATCGGGATTCCTAATCACCAATTCCCGCCGATGCACCGTAAGGAGTTGATCTTCCTGGAAATCATGAAGAAGCCGGACAACGGTCTCCACGGTCACGGCCGTCATTTGCGCAAGATCTTCCCGTTTGAGTTTGAGCGTAATTCGAATTCCGGCATCATCGACTTTCCCGAATCGATGGCCCAATTCCAACAAGAGTCTGGCTAATCGCTCCCTGGCTGGGGTGAATGCAAATTGATCAGCCGCATTCAGCACAGCAGTCATTTCTTTACTGAGCACCTGAACAAGCTTAACCGCCAACTCACCATGTTCCTTCAGAAACGCGAGAAAGCTGGTGCGATCCAACAGACAAATTTGGGAAGGCTCCAAGACTTCACAGGTGACCTGATGGACCGGTTGCTCTTGAAAGGCTTGTTTCTCCAGAAGTTGGCCGGAATCCAAAATGGCCACCAACCGCTGCTGCCCCTTGCGATTGAGCCGGGTCAGTTTCACCCGCCCTTGGCAGAGAATATAGAGACCCAGTGCCGCATGTCCTTCATAGAATACATATTGACCTGACTGATACATGGCCCTGCGTTTAATAAGCCCGAAGGGTTCTTCCACAGAAGGCACGAGTTGGCAGATATCAGACGATTCCCGATTGGGGCAGGCTTTACATTCAGGAATGGCTGGAGAAGTGGGTGCTTTCATCGCTCACTCCGGTACGTTTCGAACCATTGGACTATACCCGATTCCTGATATTCAACCAACCCCCCCGCGCAGCAGACGGGATTTCTTCTGAAGTAGGAGCGTCCAACCCCTTTCCAAAGCACGAATATGTCCCGGCATTCGGCTTCAGCAGTTTCAAATGGCTTCCGGGGTCTTTATAATCTTTACTCTTTACTCCTCGTGAAAATTGTCTGCGCCCATGACCAATTTGCCTCAAGCTGAGCCTCCTCTCCTGTCTTCTCCGGCATACAAACGAGCGGACTCCGACCTGGATTTTTTGCAGCGAGACGATCTTCGGGCGGTCCGGCTCCAACTGGAGTGGTTTAAGCCGGAATTGATCCAACAGGACGAGGGTATCGAATCCACCATTGTGGTGTTTGGCAGTGCCCGGCTTCTGGAACCGGCGGCGGCTAATGCCAAGCTCGTGATCGCAGAAGAAGAGCTTGCAGTTTCCCCGCAGGATCCTGAAAAAAAACGGGCCATGGCCATTGCCAAACACCATGCAGCGCTTTCCCTCTATTACCAGGAAGCGCGTGAGTTCGGCCGTCTCGTATCTTCCAGTTGTCAGATCGACGGACAGTGTAAATTCGTCATCATCACCGGCGGGGGCCCCGGTATCATGGAGGCGGCTAATCGAGGTGCGGCTGACGTGAAGGCCAAATCCATCGGACTCAATATTGCGTTACCCCACGAACAGTTGCCCAATCCCTACATTACTCCTGAACTGTGTTTTCAATTCCGCTACTTTGCCCTTCGGAAAATGCACTTTCTCAATCGGGCCAAAGCTTTGGTGGTTTTTCCCGGAGGCTTTGGCACGATGGACGAATTGTTTGAAACGCTGACCCTGCTTCAAACAGGAAAAGTGCAGGGTATGTCAGTAGTGCTCATCGGACGGGCTTTTTGGGAGGATCTCATCAATTGGGAGAAATTTGTGGAGTATGGAATGATCGCGGCTGAAGATTTGCAATTGTTTCATTATGCTGAAACAGCCGGCGAAGCGTGGAATATCATCGTGGCCCAGCACCCAAAGGAAATCCCATCATGAAGATTTCGTTTCATGGTGCCGCCCGGTCCGTCACGGGAAGCCGTCATCTCATTCACGCGGGATCTTCCCGCCTGCTTCTGGACTGCGGCATGTTTCAAGGGCGGCGAGACCAAGCGGCCAACCTGAATCGTCACCTCGGCTTTGATCCAAAATCCCTGACGGCGGTGTGCTTATCCCATGCCCACATCGACCATTCCGGTGCTCTTCCGGTCCTGGCCAAAGAGAAATTTCGCGGATCGGTCCATATGACGTCGGCCACGGCAGATCTCACCAAAATTTTACTGGAAGATTCCGCCAAGATTCAGCAAAGTGACTGCCGATACGTCAACAAAAAAGAACGACGGAGAGGAAAAGCATGTGTCGCACCGTTCTATTCGATGGATGATGTCCAGAACATCACCAATCGGTTTCGAGGAGTCGGCTACGGGACATCCATCTCTCCTGCCTCCAACCTGAAGGTGCAATTTCATGATGCCGGTCATATCCTGGGATCGGCGGGAATCTGGGTCAAGCACCAGAGTCGTGGCAATTCCACCTCGGTCCTGTTTTCGGGAGACCTGGGGAGGGCCAACATGCCCATCCTTCGGGATCCTCATGCACCTCCCCCCTGTGATGTGCTGATCATTGAATCAACGTATGGAGACCGACTGCATGAGGACGACCAAGCCAAACGAAAAGCGATAGCGAAACAACTCGTCGACCATGCGATTCAGTACAAAAGCAAAATTGTCGTTCCGGCCTTTTCGGTTGGCCGCACTCAAGAAATCATCATGCGCATCAAGGAACTCGTGAACAATGGAGAAGTCGACCCCATTCCGATTTATATCGACTCCCCTCTCGCATTAAAAGCCACCAAAGTGTTTCGCCAACACCCGGAATGCTATGATGAGGAAACCTATCGAACCTTTACCTCCAGCGGCGATGTCTTTGCCGCAAAATACATCCATTTTATTTCGTCGGCTCAAGACAGCAAGCTTCTGAACCGGCGCAGCGGCCCCTGTGTGATTATTTCAGCTTCCGGCATGTGTGAAGGGGGACGCGTCGTGCATCATCTTAAACAGACCATTGAGGATGAAGCCAATGTGATCGTCCTGGTGGGCTGGCAGGCCGAACACACATTGGGACGCAAACTGGCGGAGGAATGGGACATTGTGCCCATCTTTGGAATCCCGACACAACGGCGTGCTCAAGTGGTCCGATTAAATGGCTACTCCGCTCATGCGGACCGGGATGATCTCCTCGCGTATGTCCATGCGATCACCCCGCATCCGCGAAAAGTCTTTGTGGTGCATGGTGAAGAACGCCAGTCGCTCGCGTTTGCCATGCGGCTGACCACGGAATTCCCCGGCATGGAAGTGGAGGTTCCACGGCCGGATTCCATGTATGACGTGTAAATCCATGATCCTGGTCCCCTGGAGGCTCTGATCTCTTCCATGCTTGTGATGTCTTGGACAATGAAAAATCGTGGTTGCGCTTCCGATGGCGTCCTGACCTTTCGTTTAAACCTGAACCCGGGTAACACCACCCAGATGCACCAATGAAGTCAGACTGACGTTCATCACACCGCCAGCACACATGCCACCCATGATCGAACCAGATAACTTTCACATACAAGACGGGAGATGCATCGTCGTCTTTGCCTATGACGTTGGTGCGTCCATTCACATCGACGAAGCGGAACAGCGCATTACCGCGACAAAAGAACGAGGGCGAATCAAACGGAAACGGCCGGCACCGGAATATTTTGATTATCACCCCCCGCCGCTCCGTATTACGCAAGAGCTGGAACCCATCAGTCTCGGAGCCCATCACACGCTTCGCACCGTCGACACCGTCCTCTATGACTTCGGCGCGCTCATGGTGACCTATCAGATTCCACTGGCCGGACCGTTTGCGTCGTTGCTCCCGCTCAGTGAAGTCCTCTATGAAAATGCTCAACTGCTCCAAGGCACATTCCTGCATATTCAATCTCTCCTGAACACCTTGGGTCCGGCAATTGAAAAACCCAATATATCCGAATTGGTCGAGGACTATGCAATATTTCAGATTTTCTCGACGCAACCCGCGTTGGATCTGTCGCAATTTGTCAAACAACACGGCACGCTTCTGTCCCAAATCCTCCGTTGTGAAGATCAACCACTGTCAGAACAGGAAATTCATGATGCCACCACGAGTCACATTGCCTTCGGGACACAGGACCTGACCCTCATTGATTGGAATGCCACGCTTATGATTGGACAGGGAATGGATGACGTGCGTGCGGTCTTAGAATTCGCCAATGTGGAATTAGTCGAGCGCCGATTTCTCGACCACCAATTGGATGAAGCGCTGGATGAGGCTTATGCCGCTCTCACACAGGAAAGCCGGCATGGGTTCCGCTGGCCGGGAGCATCGGATGTTAATCTTCGCCGAATCGCAGGCATGCAGGTGGATAGTGCGATTCTCTTTGAACGGGTCACCAACACGCTGAAATTATTCGGCGATCAATACTTAGCCAGAGTCTCGCGACTGGCCTCGCAACGCTTTCATTTGCAAAGTTGGGACACCAGCATTCTCCGCAAGTTGGACACGCTGGATAATTTGTATGACAAGATGGCCGGTCAAACCGGCAATCGGCGCATGGAAATTCTCGAATGGATCATCATCATTCTCATTGCGATCTCCATTCTCCTTCCATTTATCCCGGGGTTCCCCGGATATTAGGCCCCCTCCCCTCTCTCAGCGTTCCCCGCTCTTGATCACTCCAACACCTCTCATGGGCGCAAGGACACAGCTCAACGTTGTGAGATGGGAATAGGTGCAACACAAACATGCTGAGAGCGAACTATTGGGACGCCAAAACGAGAAACCGGACAGGGGAAAATTGAAAAGGATGGAGCTTATTCGAGTGAAATACGATCATCAATATTTCGAATGATCCTGGCGCGACCCTCCTGATCAACCTCCGCTTCAATCCAATCACCTACATGAGCCGGTCGATCAATCCGCGTATTTTCATCAAAAGGCAATCGCGCCTCAATCTGGTCGTTGATGTGCACAACATAGGCTGCGCCTTCAATCTGGAACACCTGCCCCTCCACTAATCGCAACGGTTCCTTGGGGAACAAGGCTTCTTCTTGAATCTGCCGATAACCTTTGGTGCCTTCAACAATGCCAAGCCCGATATCAGCCTGACGCAAGTCCACAGGTTCCTGTGTGCCTCCGCAACCCACCAAACCCATGAGAACAAAAATTATCCCCAACCAACCGGGATACGTGAATGCCATGCACAGCCCTCTCTTTTTGCTTACTCCCTCAGGTAACTGCTGGCCATCATTCCGACAGTGTATCCTAACACACTCCTTCAGACTGTCCATGAACGAGGATTCATTTCACACCATCTTGTGCCAGACACTTTTCTTCCTCTGGCTCAATCCCTCCATGTTGACGCCAACACGTCTTTCCGATTCCAGGATGAAATTGACCTTGCCGGATAATTCTTTTACCCTTGTCCCAGGAATGGTTACAACATGATGCATCGACATTCGTCGATCCATCCGACAAGGTCATTCACAGGGGTGAACGCGTTCATCCTGCCTTTTTCTGTAGACCTCTTTATCTACGACATTCATATCGTCAATCCTTTAACTGAAATCAGGAATTTTCGATTTATGCTTCAAGATTTTTGGCAAGAATTTCTTATCGTATGGCACATTGGGATTTTAGGTACCAGCTTGGGTGACATTTTCTTGGCCTTAAGCATCTTTCTGATGTTCTTGTTTGCCAGACGAATTGTGTATCGCTTTCTGTCACATATCTTCAAAAAGCTTGCGAGACGAACCCAAACGGATATGGATGACCGACTCCTGGACGCCATTGAGCGCCCCCTTGAATTTACCTTTGTCATTATCGGTCTCTATATTTCAGGACAGATCGTATCCTTGTCTCCCCCGTTAAATGCGGTCTTTGGACAAATCATCAGATCCCTGATTGCCTTTACGATTTTCTGGTCTATTTTTCGAATACTTGATCCGCTTTCCATCCTGCTAGATCGGTTCATCACGCTCTTCGGCAACCAAACCATGCATGAAACCATAAAAGGCTTTTTCGTCAAAGTTTCAAAATTCATCGTGGTCTGCTTAGGCGTGGCCGCCGTGTTTCAAGAATGGGGGTTCAATGTCGCCGCGGTCCTTGGCAGCTTGGGACTGGTCGGCATGGCGGTCGCCCTTGGGGCACAGGATTTCATTAAGAATATGTTTGCCGGACTCACTATTTTTATGGATCGGGTTTTTGAAAAGGGGAATTGGATTAAAACGCCTGACGTGGAAGGGACGGTGGAGGAAATCGGATTTCGGGCGACAAAAATCCGTCAATTCGACAAAGCTCTGGTCACCATTCCTAACTCCAAATTGGCCAATGAAGCATTGATCAACTACTCCCGGATGACGAACCGGAGAATTCATTGGATGATCGGCGTCGAATACCGTTCGACGACGGATCAAATCCGGAATATCCTTCATGCCCTTACAACCTATATTCACGAATGCGGAGACTTCGAAACTAATCCGGAACGCACCAAGACGTTTATCTTTTTGGATTCATTTGGCAATTCGAGCATCGACATTAAGCTGTATTGTTTCACTAAAACCACTGTGTGGGGAGAATGGCTGGAAGCGAAAGAACGATTAGCCTATAAAATTAAGGAAATTGTTGAAGGAGAGAAGGCCAGCTTTGCGTTTCCCTCGCGTTCACTCTATGTCGAAAATCTTCCACTCGGTACACCAGAATCTTTCACCCCACCGGGTTCCCCTTCGCCTCCTTCTTCATCGCCAACATAGTTTTCGTTTTTTTGTGATTGGATTCGCACAAACGGTCTGACTGAAAGAGTGTCGTGCTTTCCCCAGAGAAACGGCTCCTTGCTCGTCCGAGCAAGTCGAGAAATTACGTCATTTCCACTATTTCACACCTGAATGCCCTTGAGGACATCCTTCCTCATTCCCTTATACGCCTCCAGCCCAATTTTTCTTATTTTCCCTCTCCTCCGCACAATCAAAAAGTGGGTATATGGTCTTTGAACTGCCATACGATTTTTTCAGGAATCAAAAGGTAAAAACCGAACACATCATCAAGTAGGAAATTGAGCATGACACCTTGGGAATATGCATTCCAATGACATTCAAGCCCTGAGGGGGGAAGAACGCCATTGGAACATTTTCCATGTGTATTCGTAAGAATACGCCTTCTTTGTTTGTTTTTGAAGCATTTGATTCAAATACTATACGAGGACCTTCTCTCTCATAATCCTCAAGTGTTCTTCCACCGCCCTGTGTCTTTCGATGGGGACTCTACATCCGTTTCAACATGTCCGCCCATCTCTGATCTTGACGCTAGAATCGATTCCATCTTTTTCCAAAATTCGTCGTCTAGTTGAAAATTTCGTTGGTTGTGTTGACCCATTATTTTAACCATTGCCCGCAAAGGTATCAAACCCGGCAACACAGCAGTTATATTAAACATTGAGCCCCTTGATTCCTCATATTGGCATAGATGCCATGATGGGATTTAACCCAAGCTTTAAAACAAAAAGATGGGTTCAAGTATTTCAGTGCAGGCACCTGCACATTGCAAACACTTTCTAAAAATGCTAGTTCACTTTTGGCACCAGCAAGAAAAGGAGAATTATCTAAGCGGAAAACAGGACTATTCGCTGGGAGGCTTCAGGAAGAGTAGTGGGCACGCCAGGGAGATTTACCGTATAATCGCCCTTGACATTCCAAATATGCCCATTATTAAGGTCAAATTAACCCTTTCTCTTATTAGTTGATTACGATAAAATCGTTCATTCAGAAGAGATAAGAACATTCTTCTTTTCCCTTTGACCAATTAAAAATCCAATCAGGCTACTCACCTAACAACAAAGGAGAACAGTGATGGCGGAAACAACTGCAGCAATGTTTGGCGGACACAAAACCAACGGCCTCGTTCTGATAGTGGACGATGAACCCGATGTCCGAAAAGTTGTGCGGATGACTCTCGAAAAGGCCGGATATGACGTCATCGAGGCTGAGGATGGGGAAAAGGCTATTCAGGAAGTGCAGAAAGGCGAAAACCCCTTAATGTTGGACGTCATCATTTCCGATATTCGAATGCCAAAAATCAACGGCGTGGAAGCCATTAACTATTTTCAGCAACAATACCCGCGCGTTCCACTCATCGTACTCACGGGATTCCCGGACATGGAAATGGCCACGGGATTTCTTAAGCAAGGAATCGTGGATTATCTCGTCAAACCGGTTGAAAAGGAAAAATTAATTAAATCCGTGGCCACTGCCATGGAAAAACGAGATCTCAATCGCCTGTAATCTAACGGAACTGACTTTTCAGATTCCGAGGTTCTTCTCACGGGAGAATGGTTCCCCATGAAGAAGACTATGGTATATCGAGTAAGGCCCTATCCTCAGGATAGGGCTTTATACCATATGGACTTTGCAGTATGGAGAAACATCTCATGCTCCGCACTCGACCCTAGCCTCACCTCATCTTCTACTCCAACAATCAAGGAGGGATTTCATGTCAACCGTTGATCCTCCAATTACCGTTGCCATTCTCGGGGCCGGCAAGGGGGGAACGGCCATGTTGGAATCCTTTCTTAATTTACCCCATATCCGTCTATTGGGCATTGCCGACACCAATCCTCACGCCTTGGGCTTTCAACTTGCCAGACTTCACAATATCCCGACAGTCTCTCACCCCCTGAAGCTTATTCAGGAAGACAAGTTGAATTTGATCATCGACGTGACCGGGGATCCCATTCTTCCATCATACATTACGGAGCACAAACACAGCGGGGCGGAAGTACTTGGAGGGACCGCAGCCAAAGTTCTCTCAGAGTTGATCCAACATCAAACCTTTATCCAAGCACAACTGTTTCATTCGGAAAAACTGGCCAGCATGGGAACGTTTGCCTCAGGGATTGCCCATGACATTAATAACCCGCTGTATGTCATTTTGGCGATGGCCGAAGAAATTCAAGAGGAAAAGAATCTCGATCGCATTCGACAACATGCCGGCAGCATCCATGAAGCGGCGCAACGTATTCAAGCCATCTCACGAAATATCACTGACTATGTTCGCACATCCAGTCATCAGGAACTCGAACGAATCGACCTCCATGCGAGACTGGATGAAGCCTTAAGCATTTCCAGGTTTGCAACAAAATTTCGAGAAATTACGGTTCAAAAACATTACCAAAACGGCTTGACTGTCCAGGCGAAACCCGAAGAAATGCTCCAGGTATTCATCAATCTGATTACCAATGCCATTCATGCCATGGAAGAAAAAGGCAGCCTCACCATTACCACCTCGCACAGCAATGGAACAGTTCAGATTGCTATCAGCGATACAGGCTGTGGTATTTCCTCCGAACACCTCAAAAAAATTTTCAATCCCTTCTTCTCAACCAAACCTAAGGGCCAAGGGACGGGCCTCGGACTCTATAACGTCAAAACGATCGTCAACAAGTATCATGGCGAGCTTCAAGTCGAAAGCGAACAGGGGAAAGGCACCACATTCCGATTGTCCTTCCCCGTCATTTCTCCTGCGGAAGATATGGTGTCTCGTGAAAAGCCCTGAACCCGTCAAAAGGAAAAAAGGGCTGACCAAAAAGCTGGTCTTGTCCATGCTGCTGGTCGGCGCCCTCCCGTTGGTCATCGGACTCTTGCTGGCTTTCTACCAGGGCACCCAGGAAATTCAGGAGGTCAATGGATCCAGCTTTGAAGCCCTCGCAATCGAAACGGCCAGAAAGCTTGATCTGGTCATGGCTGATGAACTCGCCCGCACCGCCTTACTGACCACTAATGTCAAAATCATTGAACAACTCGAACGCACTCGCGATGCCCTCAGTGAGTTGAATCCCCAAGAACTGGCTCTCACCCTCAAACAAGAACAGGAAGCTTGGAACGACAAGGAGGCGAACATCATTCAAAAAATTCTGAAAGGACCATTTGCCGAGGTCCTGCAAGAACATGTGGGGGGAACCTTTATGGACCCGGGGCATCCCATTCCGGTGATTACCCGATCTGCCACACGTGGCTTATTTATCACCGATCGCGCAGGCCGGGTCGTCGCAAGCCTGGATTCCGATGTTCCCTATCTCCATCAAGAAGAAGCATGGTGGAAAGGCGCATTCCACAATGGGGTCGGTCAACCGTATATCGGCCAAGTCGCGTTTGATTCACTTCGGGGAGTTTATACTTTTACTCTCGCGCTCCCCATCATGGATAGTTTGCGATATGAAGCCATCGGCGTCCTGCTCCGTATTTATGACGCCAAGGAATTCTTTGCCCCTTCCATCGACATTATTCGATTTGGCAAAACCGGTCATGTCATGCTCATTGACAGCCGTGGCATCGTCTTGAGCTGCCCGATCCTTCCAACCGGCACCTCCATTAGTGACACCAGGCTTATTCCCCTCGTCACCCCGCTACGGGCTGGATGGACTCCAGCCCCAAGCGATGGGCATGGGGGCACTGCATCTTCCATCATTGGATTCGCTCCCTTGAGCAATACTCGTCAAATTACTCAAGTATCCACCGGCCAGACCTGGCATATGTTTGTTTGGCAATCTTCCGAGGAAGTCTTTGCCCCTATAGAGCATTTTTTTAAATGGACAGCGACTTTTGGGTTACTGGGTGTCGCCTTGCTCGTCACCTTGGGATATATCGCGGCCAATCGAATTGCCGCACCTATTCGTCTCCTTCAGGAAGCTGCCCAACAAATCGGCAGAGGGGAATATCGCGAGCCCATTACCTTATCCACTGGAGATGAAATTGAGGAATTGGCCGATGAAGTCAATCGCATGAACCAACAACTGGCTTCACAGTTCGCCGGATTGGAAAGCCAGGTTGAGTTGAAAACCCAGGAAGTGAAATACCTTGAGGAGTCGACCATTAAAATTTTGGATAATGTGCCTGACCCGGTCCTCATGGTCGGCCCGGACGAACAAATTGAATATTTGAACAACGCCTCGAAAGAAGCCTTTGCCGTTACCAACGGCGACCTCATCGGCACCCCACTGTTTCAAATTTTCTCCTTGGATCCCGCGACACGAGACCGGCTCAAACAAGAAATGCAGGCTGTCCAGGTTATGGAACCTCCATCTTCAGACAACACGAAGACCAAAGCGTCCAACACCTCGTTGCAAGATCCCCTGGTTCCCACGAATTGGGCCCAATCAGGCACCAATCGCCAGGAAATTCGAATCAATCAGCGAACCTTCCGGTACCGTTGGTTTGGTGTCCAGGCCCGCCCGGGAAGGGGGCCGAGTGCCGGATTGGTTTTACGAGATACGACGGAAGAAAGTATCCTTCAGGACCGGGTCATCCAAGGGGAAAAATTGGCTAGTTTGGGCGTTCTCAGTGCCGGGATTGGACATGAACTCAATAATCCTTTGGTCGGAGTCATTGGATTAGGCGAAGCGATACAAGAAGAGACCAATCCCGAGCAGATCAAAGAATACGCCAGGGGCATCGTTCAACATGGAAAACGTATGGCTTCCGTCGTCCGAGATTTTACCGGTCAATCCGGAAAAAAATTGACTGAAGGACAAACGCTCATCAACCTCAATGAACTGTTGGAACAATCTCTGACCACGGTCAAGAATCTCTTCCCATCAGTTACGGTTGATATTCAGACACACATGGGGCCCATTCCCCCCATTCAAGGAAAAGCCTTGGAACTCGGGCAAGCCTTTACCAACATCATCACCAATGCTTTTCAATCGATGAAACAAGGTGGGAAGCTAGACCTTTCGACGGAAACGTCAGGACACGAACTAGAAATCCGCATTCAAGACACAGGCACCGGTATCCCCCCAACTCATCTGCCAAGAGTCTTTGATCCTTTTTTTACCACAAAGGGACAGGGAGAAGGATCGGGCCTTGGACTCACCGTTGCCTACCGGATTATCAATAAATTAGGCGGACACATTCGAATGGAAAGTGAAGAGAGCCGGGGTACGACCTGCTACATTACCTTACCCGTCTCGAATGCCCACCTGGCAAAGGAAAGGAGTTCGACGTCATGACAAACGTACGAAGTAGCAGGACCGGCTTATCGATGTTTTTTCTTTCAACCCTCCTCATTGGAATATTCCCTTCATCATCTTTACAAGCAGGTGAATCCAATGCCATGAAAAATCTGTCACCCGAGAAAGTGGCAGACTTTATCCATGCCATCGTGGAGGCGGACCGCCATGTCTACACGACGCATATCGTGAAGAGAATGCAGGAGCAAGACGTCGTGATGGCGCGAGAAGATTGGGAAAACAAAAATGCCATTCCCCTTCCTGCACAGTTCCTCCATATTTCCAGTAAATTAGTCGCAGAATCAGGTCACGGCATTCGATTTCGTTTAATTAGTCTGTGGCCAATATATCGAAGAAATGGCCCTGCAACGGATTTCGAACGAAAAGCCTTGGAACAACTTTCGCTAAATTCCGATACACCTCAACGTGGAATTGTTTCGACCGGAAAAAAACGCTTATTTCAGGCCATTTATGCCGACAAAGCGATTAACGATACCTGCACGACGTGCCATAATGCTCACCCCTTAAGTCCCAAGCGTAACTTCAGCAAGGGCGACGTCATGGGGGCAATTGTCATCACCATTCCTTTAGAAGATTAACGTCGGGCACACATGCAGCAACAGGCTCCATTTTTCACACATCCGTTTGTACGGAACCCCTTTTACACGTATTGCGTCGTCTCCTGTTATTTCCGGGGATAGGTAGGAATTTGTTACGATTTCTCATTGTCCAAATTCTGATTGGACTAGCCCTTACGGCTCCGGCTTCGAGTTTTGACAATCAATCTTCCTCTTCTCCATCCATTCCCATGGATATTGGGAATATCATCCAGGACATTCGCCAACTGAGCCATCCATCGTATAAGGGTCGGCAGGCCGGCACGGATGGTAGCTTGCAGTCGGCCAACTATCTGGTCGATCGATTCCGCTCTCTCGGCTTACAGACAGGCAACCACTTTCCCAAACAAGAACAGAATTTTAGCTGGTTACAACAACGGTCACTGACAGCGGTTCAAGTGCTTAAGCCGGCGACAATCACCCTTTCTCTGTTTGACCCGGGCCAATCATCCATGACGATATCACTTGTCCCAGGGGAAGAATTTCTTCCGATCTTGGATTCTCCCTCCACCAGAACCACAGCCAGAGTCGTCTTTGTGGGATACGGCATTGTTGACCCTGCCCACGGAATAGATGAGTACCAGGGAATGACTGTCGACAATCGCATCGTGCTATTTCTCCGAGGGAAACCCCCTTCCTACCTCGGGTGGGTTACGCATGAAGAAAAAGCGGCAATCGCCAAAGAAAGAGGAGCGGTAGGCTATTTAACGGCAACCGGCCCACTGCTTGGTCATTATGAAGCCCGAAAAGGTCTGGGACAGGGTCCTCTAGCCATCTACGGAGAGAAACCCGATAACCGCCCCATCCCTGGGGCATGGATACATGGAAAAATTCTTGACCAGGCCTTGAACGTCGCGAATGCCTCACTTGAAGCCCTGCAACAAGCCGCCAACGATATCGGGACATTTCATAGCAGACCCCTCCCGCTTCTGGCGCAGTTCAGCTGGGAAAGCCACAGTCAACCCGGAACGCTGACCAATGTCATCGGCATCATACCGGGTCGCGATCAGGAACTACGCAGGGAACTCATTCTCATCGGTGCGCATCGCGACCACTTTGGTCAACAAGCCGGTTTGTTTTTTCCTGGAGCCGATGACAATGCATCCGGAACAGCCGTGATGTTGGAATTGGCCAGAATGCTCTCCCAAAGCACCAACCCGCTTAAACGGACCATCCTCTTCGTGTCTTTTGACGGAGAAGAACGAGGCTTATTGGGATCGACGCTCTATGTCAGCCATCCGGTCTTTCCATTGAAGCAAACGGTTGCCATGATCAATCTTGATCATCTGGGAGCGGGGGATGGGAAACTGACGGTTGGAGTCACTCGAATGGATAAGACGCTGGCTCAGCAAGCAGCCAACCAGGCGGGATTACACGACAATATTCAATTGTATGGATATTTCCCCGGGGGAGATCATGTCCCATTTTTTGAGGCGGGGGTGCCGACCGTCACAGTCGTCAGCAGCGGCAGACACCCCCATTTCCATCAACCGTCTGATACCCTAGAGTCCATTCAACCTGAAAACTTGACAATCGCTGCCAAATTTCTCTTCTCACTAATTGCCCTGTTAGCCGACAATCCTCAAACAGCCTGTCATTCTAAGCTCACCGCGAAGGAACTGTGTTAGGGTAAAGGTATCTAGACTTTGCCAAACCCTCCCTTCCTTCACTACCAAAATTTCCTCAGCAATTCTTACAGGGAGAATGTAGATTTTTACCACACATTTCCATCAGTCCTTTATCCTTTTTCTTGTTTCACTTTTTCGACGGTCTTTTCTTTGATCGCTTCAATTTCCAAAATGATTTTAACCTCATCACCCACGAGCATTCCCCCACTATCCAATAATTTGCTGAATTTCATGCCGAAATCCTTTCGGTTCACCGTGCCGGCAGCAGTGAAACCAGCCCGTGTATTGCCCCAAGGATCCTGCGCGACCCCATTAAACGTTCCAACTAACGTAATCTCCTTGGTGACTCCCAATAAAGTCAACTCTCCGATGGCGGTGTAGTCATCTCCTGTTTTTTTATAACTTTTCATGGTATAGGTCATGGTCGGGAACTTCTCGACATCAAAAAAGTCCGGGCTTCGTAAATGCTCATCCCGTTTCTGATGGTCGGTCGTGACCGAGGCGGTTTGGATGACCGCTTCAATGGTTTTAAATTCTTTGGCCTCCGGATCCATCTCCACGATTCCTGAATACTCCGTAAATTTGCCATTGGTTTTAGATACCACCATATGGGCAACTTGAAATCCAACCCTGGAATGGTCATGATCCAGTTTCCATTTAGCCATTTCAGCAATTGAAGCCGTGGCAAACCCAAAACCCACAATCAGCACCGTTCCGATCCCAAAACACACGTTCGAAACCTTCCGCATCACATAACCTCCTGTGAAAATTGAAGACATACCCGTTGTATGGTCTTCGTTCGTTAATAAACAAAAGCCCATGATCTAAGGATCATCCATCACCCTATTCTCAGACAATGATCTATTCGCTCAACGAACGATAGGAAACAGAAGATGGCCCATCCACCCATTCATCAATAATGGGAACCAACACTCCTGTAGGTTGATATCCCTGGGTCAATCTTATGTGGTCATTACCATTTTGACCAAGCAGCGATGGAAAACTATTCACTCCCAATTGGCGAGCCCGATCAAACTCATGCCAGACCAATTCTTTAATCGCAGAATCATGAAACCCTTTCAGAAATCTGTCCCGGTCAATACCTTCCCTACTGGCAAGATCCGCCAAAATCTCTTCATGTGTAACATCCATGTGCTGCACGTAAAATGCTTCCTGCACAGAACTCAAAAACCCAAACTCCCTATCCTGAGCCAATTGTCGAACGACTATCATCGCGCGTGATGATGGTTCGGTGTCATAGGTGAACGAAGGCTCCGGATGAAAATCGAAGTTGAATGGCTGACCGGTTCTTTCGTGCACCGCATGCCAATGGCTGAGAATATAGGCACGCCTCCGCTCATCAAATGGTTCAATATTGCCGGGTCGCAAACCTCCCAATAATACCTTGATCCTGACGTGATCTCGATATCGCCGAACGATCTCCTCAATAACCGGGGAAAATCCCCAGCACCACGAACACATAGGGTCGACCACATAGATGAGCGATTTCGCCATCATATCCTTCACTCAACTCCCTCAGTGACCTGCCAAAAAATAGCCAACGATTCAAGAACCATAGATAAAAAACACCCTACCTTAAAACAACCGGTGCATGTATCTTATCAATTTCGCCTCAACGTTTCCTCTAAATCTCCTGTTCCTTCATGTGGGCCTGAAACAACAACTGTCAACTCCCCCTCTCAACATATTCCAGCACGCTGTCATTGGGTCCTGTAAAAATCCAGCATCCGTGCGCCATAATAGCCAATTTTTTAGACTTTAAAAACTAATGGATCATCATAGGGTTCTTATTTGGGAGACTCTAGGCTAGGATCACATCACCAACCGTTAACGAACCTCAACAAAGAGACTTCACTCTGGACTATCCTGAAGGAGACGGGCACAGCCACGGGAGAACCATTCTTTGAAGCGCTTGTGGAAAACCTGGCCAAAGCCCTGCACACCGATGCCGTCTAGGTCACGAAATATTCTCCTGATTCACGACGATCGAAAGCCCTGGCCTTTTATTTAGATGGAACGTTCCTCAAATATTGGAAAATGGAGATTGCCGGTACCCCATGTGAGCACGTAATCGAGCAAACCTGACTCATTCACTTTCCAAACAACTTATTAAATCTCTTTCCAATTGATCTGGGTATCCCCGGCATCAAGGCAGCCAGCTCTATGAGTCTCCTGCTTATCGATTCGGTCAGAGATATTTTTGGATATCTGGCGGTCATGGATATCAGATCCATGTCGGCGGAACCGCGGGTGCAGACGATTTTTCGATTCTTTGCATCAAGAGCGAGCGCCGAACTCCAGCGCCTCCAAGCAGAATCCGCTACACGTGAACGCGAACAAAAGTTGCGGCGACTTGTAGCCCGTGCAATGGAAGCCATTTTTGAATTAGATGAAGATCTTCGAGTAACCCGAATTAATCCGGCTGCAGAGAAGGTGCTTCGTTGTTAAGCACCCCATTTATTTGGTAAGAATTTCTCCCACTCTTTTTCCCAAAAGGACCCTGCGAAATTACGGATTCTTACCCAAGATCTCAACACCAAACCTGCAGATCAACAATCTCTCTGGATTTCAGGTGTTTTCAAGACCCCCCGCCCAGCCGAGACGCTCCCGAAATTGACGCAACATTCATCAGGTTTCGGCATCGTAACTCATTTCGCGCCGGTGGCCATTTCGGTGAATACAGAATGGACTAACTGACTATAGGCGTAGGCTTTCTGGGAATCTTTGGCATCTCCAACACCATGGCTAGTCAAGCATAGGTTCCAGTCTGATAGGCCCTCGCCATTAATACGTTTCTGTTGGGGGTTTTTGCCGTCCAGCAGAGCATCATGGCCCGGCAGTCCTTTAAACAATGGTGGACACAATCTATTCCCAAACCCATTGTGCGTAGTACCTATGTGCTCTGGACCAACATGCCACTAGCTCTCCTGGTTTATCCCTGGCAACCCATGGGAGGCAAGATTTGACACATTCAAGACCCAGTCAGACAGGGCCTGAAGTACTGCCTCTTTGCAGCAGGTTAGGGATTGGTTCTTATGGCCACTTTCCTCATCAACCATTTTGATTTGTCACGCATGCGGCAGGCCTGGCTCTCTCTGCGAAAACAAGAACACACACCATCACCGTTCAAGACCACGATCCTGTATCAGTAGGTACGGCATCCTCTATATATCGGTTGGCTCTTGGCCTTCTGGGCGACCCCTGACGATAACGGTTGTCCATCTGGTCTTTGCAGTGACGACAACCATCTATCCTGATGGCCATTCAATGGGGACCCAAAAATAGGGTGTCTCCTCATGGGGAAGAAAGACTATCAAGGGCAAATACCCATGTTCATTCCCCGCTTTTTCAGAGCGTGCCTCATGAGTAAGACACAAGCTGCAAAGACATTGTCTACAGGAAGGCCTGAAGAACAAAATCCGCTTCGTGGGAAAAACACGCAACGACGGTTTTATCTTTCTGACAGAGAAGGGAAAACAACCATGCGCACATTATAAGCCGATATATTCCTGAATCCTTCCCATGAAGGTAGCTGGATGAAAAAGATTGGATGGTCTGGAGTGGTGTTTTTTGAGATCAAAGGATTATTCTCCTTGTCTCCACTTTTATTTTCTATGCCTCATTCCAAAATACTGCAAGCCAAATTGTGTTTTGTTGTGGATCGGTCCATTCCACACGATGTCTGGTATGCGCGGGAAGATCAAGAGTATCTCCAGGACCAAGCATCATTTCAGGTTGTCCCTCAATTTTGATGGTGGCTTTTCCTGTCAGCACCACGACCCATTCATGCTCTGCCTGATCGTACCAAT
Organism: uncultured Nitrospira sp.; assembly: GCA_902500695.1. Taxonomy (GTDB): domain Bacteria; phylum Nitrospirota; class Nitrospiria; order Nitrospirales; family UBA8639; genus Nitrospira_E. The sequence continues at coordinate 34,067 of CABVRQ010000039.1, forward strand.
AGTCTGGAGGAGACGCCTGGCCCCGTGACACAATCCGTTCAATTCGTACCGAACGATCCCTCAATAATTTACTTGTCAATTCGTGGTCCAGGTGTTCAGGAATATTAGCGAACAGATTTTGACATAATCCCATCTCCTTCACCTCTTAGCAAATTATACCTATCTATAGGGCTACTTGGTTTATCGCATTCTCTTTTTTAGAACTGGTTGACTTCCATGGGCGCATCGAACAAAGCTTTGACGATGGTGGAAAAATTTGGAGTAGACATCTCTGGTGGGAAAAATCGAAGGATCTACGGCTGGGCACTTAAGATTTAAAGGACCAAGTAGAAGAATCAGAGGGACGACCGATAATTCAAAAGGCCGCAATTAAGGAACTGCCCCGACAGACTTCCCAGGAGGAATGGATCCCTCTTTTCTCCATTCAAGACGCTCCTCCAAGAAACGCCTCAGGCCCAATTGAGATAAACCTCTTACTGCACGACAAAATGACCGCGCCGGTTTTCTTGCCAGCACACTTCATTTTGGTCGGTGCAAAATGGCTTCTCTTTTCCATAACTCACAACCTGAAGGTTCTCACTAGGGACGCCCAAATCAACTAAATATTCCCTCACTGCATTTGCTCTTCGCTCACCAAGCACCATATTGTAACTTTCCGTGCCACGCTGATCACAATGCCCTTCGATCACAATCTTGTTATTCGACAAACCCGAAGCCAACGTTTGGGCATTGTCTAGCAGAACTGAAATCGCATCTTTCCGAATAGAAAATCGGTCATAATCGAAATAAATATCTCCCAGAGATTTGAGAAGATCTTCAGTCTTCTTTCCAATCACTTCGGGCAGTTCTGGGGCCTGCTGAGTCGATTTGACCGACTCGGGCTCCACCCGAGCGATCAATTGTTCCTGGGGAGACGCGTCTCCACGAATTGTCGGACGTGCCGGTGTTTCCGGTTCAAACGAAATCGGCGGAACTCCAACCCCCTGTGATGATTCTTGAGGAGAAATTTGGCTTGGTGGGGTAGCTATAGGAGATGGAGGAACCACGGATTCAGCTACCAGGGGAGCTTCAAGAGCAGCAGGGGCAACCGGTTCAACGACTGTGGTTCGAGGAGTGGCAAAAATATCAGCAGGAGCCGAAGGACGAATAACCGGACGGGCAGGCTCTTCAACGGGAATTTCCATAGCCGGAATCCTAGTGATTTTTTCAGCTTGTACGGGTGGCTGAAGAACTGGCTCAGCCTGCGACGTCGCAGGTTCAAGCTTTACCACTTGAGACTTGGCTGGAGGTTCAGTCACACTTATAACTGTCGTTTGTAATTTTGAACTACACCCCCCCATTATCGCAACCAGGAATCCGCCCAGTAGGCCAAATTTCCCTACTCTCCTTACATTCGAATAAGACAGTACTTCGATCATGTTTCACCTCCACTATTTCTTTTCTTAACTGACGGACGCATCCGCATAGATCCCATCCAATATAATTTCTCTTTCCGCTCTACAAAAATTTCTTCAGCAATAACAATGGCATTCTCCATTGCGAACTTATCTCAAAACTGTATGCAGTCCCTTCTAATGATGTCAAGAACTCTGATTTGGGATCTTGAATTCTACTCCTGATTTGTCCCTTAAGAATCCCTTTTTTTGATAGGATCCAGGTCACGGGTGATATGGACAAAACTACATGAAATCCCTGCATGAAACAACCGCTATTCCTGGTTTTTGCACTTCCAACAGGCAAGCCTGGCCCTCTCGAACATCCATATTTGTGACTTCCTAGTAGGCTGATGTCTCCCCCAACATAGATATTTATTTTCAACCAGCACCAGGATACCCATCGTGACCCAAAGTCACTTCCGTCTGGATTTTTTCAGATAAGAGCATTCCCCTATCATTTGGTTACACGGACCGGCACGAGCAGGACCACAGACCCGATAGCTCCGTTTGTTCCGAATGTTCCTCAAGACAGTCACCAACTGTGATTCTCAGAAATGGCAGTCCAGACCTTCTCCCTTAAGCAAAAGCCGCCTCGTCAAATACTTTCCCAAGTTAATCGATAAACACCGTCCGTCCATTTGACTCATGAAGGAAGTCCGCTCGGTGCTGTAGGGTTTCACCTGCATGACTTATAGCTAATCTTTTGTCTACACAATTCGTAACCAGTTGAAATTAAATATTTTTTCAAAACAATATTTCTTGGAACACCCCTTGCATTTACATCAATCAACTATTACTACTCGTCATTTTTTGGGGGGAAGCATTTTTTCAAACATATTAATTTTACTGCCTAATGGCGTGGAGAATGAATCAATTCGAATGTCCCACTAGTAAAGCTTAAACATGGCAACACTGGAATTGAGCGCCACGATATGAGCCTCGGCGGAGGGACTGGTTTCAGGGGAACTACGATTTCGACCGCACCCGAAGTCTGGTCTCCTCATCAGCCACCTTCTCAAAAGTCCCTCCGCCTCCTTTTAAGAGAAACCTTTACGACACGAATAAATGTAAAGCATCATGAAAATTTTAGGCGTCTATCACCATTCACCAAAATCCGATCCTCCCAAGATTCCCATCAAAGACCGGATCTTGTTAGTTGACGATGATCGACATCATCGAACCTGCCTGAAAGAATTTCTAGAACTTCGAGGGTATGTGTGTTCAGAAGCAGGAAATGGTGTGGAAGGGCTTGAAATTTTGCAGAAGGAGTCGGTCTCCATCATCATTACCGACAACAATATGCCACAGATGGATGGACTGGATTTCATTGAACAAGTCAATCATAAATATTCGCAGGAAATTCTCTCGATTTTCCTGATTACTGCAGAATTATCCCACATTGTCCGTCTTCGCGCATTTAAAAACGGGGTAAACCGAGTCTTTGAAAAGCCTCTGGATTTTCAAGAGCTCTGTGATGCCGTAGACTGGGTCACAAAATTTGACATTCATCAATCGACCACAAACAAATACTCATCCGCAAGATACCTCTAAGAGTCTTCGCTCCCTAAAGTTAACTATTTTCGGTCTGATGAAGTCTTGGTTCCTGGGATCCACCTCGAAAAATGCGCCAGAGCTTCGTCACAATCATCATTAACCGCAATGGGATAATCGGTGAGTAACAACTCTAGATTCGTATCGGTCCCCCGATACGAAATAATGGTTTTACTCTTCCACTCATACGCTACCGCACAGAAGTAGGCAGCTTGGGCTATTCCTTCGGGATCATCGGCATCAATATCAACTGTTGCAGTACCGATTTGAGATCCTATTCCACCCTACCCAGCAATCGCCGGATTGCAACCTCGGTTACAGGCGTCCATGGCCAGAAT
>CABVRQ010000040.1:0-5561 GCA_902500695.1 uncultured Nitrospira sp.
TTCTGGTCACGGTTGGGTTAATCACCTTGACCGGCCGGTATGCGTCCACGGTGTTTGTGCAAAAAATGTTAGATGTGTTGGAACGGGTGTTGGTCAAGGCGCCGTACGTCAAAATTCTGTATACCTCGCTCAAGGATCTGATCGCGGCGTTTATGGGAGAAAAGCGTCGGTTCGACCAGCCGGTGTTAGTGACTCTGAACCCCAATGGATATGGAAAAGCTTTGGGATTTCTGACGCGAAGCGATTTGCAATTCCTTGGCTTAATGGACCATGTGGCGGTTTATTTCCCACAAGCCTATAACTTTGCAGGCCATTTGCTGATATTTCCCAAAGAGCAAATCCGCCCGCTGGAAGTGGAAAGCGCGGATGTCATGGCGTTTATCGTGTCCGGAGGAGTCTCCGGGAGGCAAAATGGGGAAGGGGTATAGGCACCAAGGAAATTTCCTTTATGAGAATGGGAGTGAAGAAGTCTGTGGTAATTTTATTGACGGGATTTAGGATAACCAGACAATTTTTCTGAAGGAATGTGTGTTTCGTTCACACATTAATCCCCCCTATCCCTTGTTACTCAAGAATTTGCGAAATCACCCTCTGCCCTAGTTAGGCCGCTAAAATATTCATGACACCCAATTCCAAGAACGCAAGGTGCAAAATCTAAAAAGCAGGGCCATCACGAATGATGGAAAGATAGCCTCTTGTAGTCTCATTCTCTATACGACCTCCATCAGCAGGTCTATGGAATCTATCCATCCTGCGAAAATTCACAGCAGGGTTCTTCGAGGAATTTCCACGCAATGATGGTTCTGGTTTTGGGTGTGACCTTCAATTCAACCCATGTGCCCTCCGGATCACGAGCTTCAACGACATACCATTGATCATCATACAGAATGCTAAAAACCTGATAACGCTGTTCTTGAAGCCAGGTAAAGATTTGTCCGGGTGTATACCAGGCATGGGTTCCGCCAGGCATGTAGAAATTGCTCATATGTCCTCCTTGGTTGGCCGCATCTACGAAGATATTCTGATGGTAAATACCGCTATACCGTCCTGATGTTCATGCTCAACGTCTCAACCGTTGAGTAAGATCGGCTCGGTTAATCTGCTGATCCCACTTGCCATGTCGGACCCCCGATTACGAAAATGCATTCAGGATCAACATCCCGGCGATTCTGTTGCTCACACCCTCCACCAATTGATGGAGGGTGTGAAGCCTTGCTAGACCGTTCCTCCTTAATGCAGTTGAAGCAGGCTTACGCTCTGACCTGAAGTCGGCATACCGTCAATTGGGTTGTGATCGGAATGGTCCGGTTGCAACCGGCTCAGGTCCGGACTTGAGACGTTCTCCGTCTCGATTTGTTTCACCTCAATTTCCGTCGTCCCCCATTCTCGATCGATTTCTCCCGATACCCGCAGGATGGTTTCCGGATTGACGGTGACATTTCCCCAATCTTCATGATCGATTTCGACGATCATTGTCCCAGTAGCATCCTGAAAAAGGTAGCGTTCTTCTCCTACTTGGCGAAGGATGGTGCCGCTAAGCATCACCCAGGAATCATCAACCGCCTCTTGAGCGGCAGATACAGTCGTAATGCCAGGCGTTCCTGGTCCCTGGAATTGCGCCCAGAGAGTGAGAGTACTCAATAAAAGAAATCCGACGGTCATGAAGATAATGTGTTTGCTCATGATGTTTCTCCTTGGTTGAAAAAGGTTTGACGTGTAAGGCACCTAAGACTTGTTTCAGCTGATAGCCCAATCACTCATCCCACCAACAACACCCCACGAATGATGGGTCCGTTGATCTCACCGATTATTCCTTAAACCTCCTTTCGTTGGCTCTCAAGCCTGTCATTATTCTTTTGGGATTGTACCCCCAGCATCCTGAAGCCACGCTGAAAATGCATTTCAGCCTGGCTTAAATGTTGGATCGTTAGGGTGCGATTCCAGATAGGGGCAGAATTATGAATTTATGGAGAAAGGACGGAGAGAAAATTAGGAATGAACACTTCAACAATTTCAGTCTGGTTTCTTCTTCTTATGACTTTTTCGAATATCACCCATGCCTCTGAACGTGGAACATATAGCGACTCTCCTCGTCTCCCCGAGCCCATGGTTTTTGATTTGGTGTTACCCTTGGGAGCCCACAAAAATGAGTACGAGTTCAATGCCCTGTTTCAATATGATTTCAAAGACGATGCCATGAGATTCAATCCTGAATTCGAGTACGCCTTTGCAGATGGCTATGGGATTGAATTTGAATTACCGATGCAAAACGGTGTCGTGAAAGCCTATAAACTGGGATTACAAGGCACATTTAATTTTCTCCGAAATAGTCGGTTTATTCACGGGTGGCAATATATTGGTGAATACCATAGGCATCTTTCACGGTTTGAAGATGCGAGTGGAGAGTTTGAAGATGATCCTGGAGAGTTTAAAGGTGGTGGAGGGTTTGAGAATGACCTGCTCTACGTATTTGGATATCAGTTCAATAGGCATTGGAGTATGCAGAATATGACGGGATTGCGTCTTACGGACATCGGGTCTCACGGGCATCTTGAGGGATTGGTGAATGGAAACCTTAATTATTCATTCTCGAAAACTTTTCAAATGGGATTAGAGATGAATTGGGAATCTCGACCAAAGCGCCCTGATTTAATGATAGTGATGCCCCAACTGCATGTTCGTTTAGCCAAACATACGAAGATACAATTCGGATTCGGGATGGAAAGCACAGAACATCAGAATTTTCCAGTCGCTGCTGCACGGATTATTTTTGGGTTCTGATATTTCGTCGATGCACTCCTAGAATGCGCAGTTTGACAAAGCCTTCTTGAAATCCCTCAACGTATATCTGGGAGGGATGATGAGGAGTGGGGACTGGAGGGGAAAAGTTGAAAGGTATTTAATCCGAGGGTGGGCTTCTTATCGGTGGAATCAATTCGACCCATGGATTGTCGGGGTCCTGGGCCTCCTCACGCCCTATTCGTCGTCCTCGATGGCCGTTCTTGCTGTCTATTGGCTGCGAGATGACCCACCCTACCGACTACCGTTCATGGCGTGTTGTTCCTCTGAGAGTGTTTTTTGTGAATGATGATAGATAAGGTATTTCTTATATCCTGAGATTGCCCTTAACAGAATTTTAAGCTTGGCGTAAGGTTGGTCATGATAAGATTCTGTTCCAGAGAGTTTTTCCTGTATGGCCGCAAAGGGAAAGGAGGGGGAGGAAATGAAAGTTGATCGGCAGAAAATATCCGAAAACGAGAGGATTGTATTACCGTGGATCTTCGGGGTTATTATCGGACTGTTCGGATTTCTCCCACCAGCTTATCCGGATGACGACATTCCCGGGTATCAACAATTAAAGGCCGAAGTGGTTCCTGTCGAGCAATTGTTCCAAAAGGTGCAAAAAGAGTTTGAGGGAATAATTCTTGAGTTGGAATTAGAAGAGGAGGCTTTGCGCTGGGTCTATGAGGTCAAGTTACTGACCCCTCAGGGTAATGTACTGAAAATCGACTACGATGCCAAAACGATGACGGTTCTCACGGTCAAAGGTCAGCGAGACCATTCACCGTGATGAGGACCGTTTGCCCCAGGTTGATCCCATGAGGGTGCTCGTTGTTGAAGATAACCCACAGGTGGCCAGGCAAATTGCCGATGCGCTGCAGCGCGGCGCGTATGCCGTGGATGTGGCCTCTGATGGGGAGCAAGGGGAGTTCTTCGGCCAGTCGGAATCCTACGACGCGGTGATTCTGGATTTGGGTCTTCCGAAATGTGAAGGCTTGACGGTGTTACAACGTTGGCGTCAAGCGGGACGTACGATGCCTGTCCTTATTTTAACGGCGAGGGATACCTGGCGGGAAAAAGTGTTGGGTTTACGGGCTGGCGCGGATGATTATCTGACGAAACCCTTTGAGCTTGAAGAGGTTGTGGCTCGAATAGAAGCGCTCATTCGGCGGGCTGCGGGCCACGCCAGCGCCGTTCTGACGTGGGGTTCGGTCACCCTCGACACCAGTAGCCAACGGGTGACCGTTCACGATCAACCCTTGGAATTGACTGCGCTGGAATTTCGTACCTTATCGTATTTTCTCCATCATCCTCACGCCATCATATCGAAGACCGAACTCACGGAACATATCTACAACCAGGACTTTGATCGGGATTCTAATGTGATTGAAGTCTTAATCAATCGATTAAGAAAGAAGCTAGGGGCTTCGTTTATCAGCACTCACCGGGGTAAGGGATACCAACTCACCGAGTTCGACCATGAAGCGTAACACGCTGGCCCTGCGCCTCCTGATTTTATCGAGCGTGTGGGTGGTACTGACTCTTGTGGTGGTCGGGGTGCTGTTAATGCTTCTGTTTCGCTCCCATGTGGAACGCCGATTTGATGACTTCATGTTTGATCAGCTCAAGGGCAACATTGCGGCCAGCGATATTTCTACCAGGTCGGGAGTGTTAGAGATGACCTGGACGCCTTCCAATCTTCGCTTTCACCGGCCTTTATCCGGTTGGTATTGGCAAATTCTCGAAAACGGGAAATTGGTCGCCCGCTCCCGCTCCCTGTGGCAGCATACCCTTGAGGTCACCGATCCGGGCATCGGGACCGGTTTACAGGTCCAGGCTCTCAGAGGGCCCGAGGGAATGGCGTTACGCGGCCTTGTTGAAAATGTCACCTTGCCCGATTCAGAAGCCTCATTTACGTTTGTGGTGGCCGGTCCCGTTTCCAATATTGATCAGGATGTCCAGGAATTTTCCAAAATGTTGTTGATCACGCTGACGGCATTGGGGGTAGGATTAGTGAGTGCCGTTTTCTTTCAGATTCGGATCGGGTTACGCCCGCTTTCCCGGTTACAACAGGCCTTGGCGGAAACCCGATTGGGGAAAACAGCCAGGCTTCCGGAAAGTTTTCCAGGGGAAGTGCAACCCGTTGTCTCGGAGCTGAACGCGCTCCTGGATCATAATGCGGCTCTCCTTGAGCGAGCTCGAACCCAAACCGCGAATTTGGCTCATGCGCTAAAGAATCCTTTAACGGTCCTGACGAATGAGGCCCGTGCCATGGAAGGGGAACAGGGGAGCCTGATGGGAGAACAACTGAAGAACATGACCCACTCGGTGCATCGGTATCTCTCACGGGCCAGAGCGGGGGGAGCGAATCGATTCACGGGTATCCGAACGCCTGTCGGGACCATAGCCGAGGATCTGCGTTTTTCGATGGATCATCTTTACAAGGGCAAAGCTCTCAACATTCATTTGATAGGACTGGAGGAGGTCTATTTCCATGGCGATGTCCAGGATTTAGAAGAAATGTTGGGCAATGTCATAGACAACGCCTGCAAATGGGCCAAGAGAGAAGTTCAGATTCGTGGAGAGCGGGCCGGGGACAAATGGCGGGTCGTTGTTGATGATGATGGTCCTGGTATCCCCGAAGGCCAGGAAGCTGTGGTCATTCAACGAGGACGCAGGCTTGATGAAGCCACACCGGGTAGCGGCCTGGGGCTCGACATCGTCTTTGATATTGCCGTGCTGTATGGCGGCTCCTTGCATCTGGAGCGATCCCCGTTGGG
>CABVRQ010000040.1:5661-17497 GCA_902500695.1 uncultured Nitrospira sp.
TTGATATTGCCGTGCTGTATGGCGGCTCCTTGCATCTGGAGCGATCCCCGTTGGGAGGCGTGCGCGCCATCCTTGAATGGCCCGCAGTGGATGAGCAGTTGTGATCCACGAGTCCCATGCTCGCCTGTCTGAGCCAACCAACGGGTTCAACACTTTCGGAGAACTGACAAGTGGGGATTGGGCATACTTCATAATCCTCATGACCGCATGTATGTGAAGGATAGGAGATGAATTTTGAGAGAAACGCGATTGACAAATATTATTTATGACAGGACGATGGAGGGTGGGGAGTGAACATGATGACCCGAGAGATTCAATTTGTGAAAGTTGGGCTGGGCCTCGTGCTGTTGGGGCTGATGTTTGGTGTGGGAATGGGAATTCTCTTCGGCCTTAATGAAGATATGTATAAAGCCTATATTAAACAGGGAATTGAAGCGAATCCGGCAGTACATGATGCCAAAAGTGCGGATAAGATATGGCGGTATGCCCAACGTGCTCATTTCCATGGAACGGGTATTGCCGCATTTTCCCTGGGACTGATCCTACTCACCATGTTGTCTGGAATGAAATCCCGATACAAAAAAGTCTCCGCAATTTTTCTCGGCCTCAGCAGTTTGTATCCGCTTTCCTGGCTGACCATGTTTCTCCTTGCCCCGTCAATCGGGCGTGGTCTGGCTCATGAGCATTTTCTGACGGAACTCTTCGTGTATACGGGTGTGGGAGGCTTATTGATAGGTGGTGCTTTTCTCTGCGGAAATCTGTTTTTAGGATTCTTTCGCGAGGAGCCTTCGTCTTAAATGTTTGAGTACATATTGTACTTAGACCCAACGTCATTGACTGGATGCAATCACAAGAAAGCTAAGTTTAGAAAGAGCAATCTTTCTCCCTCTCAGGCCATCATCTAATGATTATCCTTCTTTGAGGTTTCCCGAGAATTTGAGGAAGCCGACCTCCACTCATTATCCTTCCTTCTTGTCACCCCAAAGAGATATGTTTCACCAATGTGAGGGGATCGGCGAAGGTTTTCGCTTCTCAGCCCAGGTTTAATTCTGGGTCAATAACGTTTCGGACGATTCTTCCCAGGACAAAATGACTGTGAAGTTTACCTAAGGTATCTCAAAATCCGGGTCCTAGCCCAGAAAATAGGATTCCAGGTAAATTTTTCCCATCAGAGAAGGAAGAGTCCGGACCGATAAAGAGTTGGAGCATTGGTTCATGTTGTGGAATGAGTATTCATCTTTTAGAATGAGTATTCAAAGCCGACTAGAACTTTTTCAGTAAAAGGTAATTTATGAAAGTGATTTCCAATCCTCGGGCACAAAGGAAGCAGCGGGAATATGAAGCCCGGCGAGAGGAAATACTCTTAGCTGCTGAGCGAAGGTTCTCTCAGAACGGGTTTTTTAAAACTAGTATGGCGGAAATTGCGGAAGCTGCTCAATTTGCCATGGGGACGGTGTACCGGTTTTTTAAAAGCAAAGAAGAGATCTATATCTCTCTAGTGGAAGCGAAGGTGGAGGAATTACTCCGCCTGTTGGAAGAAGCGACGCAAAGCCGTCTCCCTGCACAGGAGAAGTTACGTGCAGTGATTCAGGTAAAGTTAGCCTTCGCTGATCAAAACCGTGCGTTCTTCCGTATTTATGTCTCTGAGTGGAGCGGGTTTGAATGGACGGTGAAAAGCGCGTTTGGCGAGCGGGTGTGGAAACGGTACCTGGCGCAAATTGATCTTGTTGCGAATCTCATCAAGGAGGGTATCAAGACCGGAGAATTCCGCAAAGTGAATCCCAAAGATACCTCTTTAGCGTTTCATGGCATGTTAAACTCCACCATCTATCTTTGGATTCTCCAGTCAGGCCCCAAAGAATCACTTGTGGACAAAGGCGAGTGGTTAGGGTCGTTGTTGCTTAACGGCCTCGGGAATTCAACTCTAAAAAGGTCAATGTAAACGTATGACATATCTGCCTAAAAGCCCCATCTGGTTGTTGTTTGGCCTGATCCTAGCTGTGCAGGGATTGCAGGGGTGCAGCGAACAGGAGGCCGCCCAGCCGCCAACGGGACGTCCGCCCGCGCCGGTCAGGGTCGTGACCGTATCGAGTCAGCAGGTTCAGCGATCCGTCTCCTTGGTAGGAACAGCGGAACCGCGCAAGCGAAGTCTCGCGGCCAGTGAAGTGGCGGGGCTGGTCAAAGCCTTTCCCGGTAAAGAAGGTCAGTTTGTGAAGAAAGGCCAACTGCTCGCCAGTCTTCGGACGGACACGCTAAACATCCGCCTTGACTCGGCAGGGGCTTCGCATCGTGAAGCCAAAGCTCGCTATGAACAGGCGGAGAAGGATTTGGACCGAATTAAGATGTTGTTTAGCAAAGAACTGGTGACTCAAAAGGAAATGGATGATGCGGTTGTTGAAGAGAGCGCTCTAGAAAAGCGGCTGATTCAATTAGAAGCGGAAATTCGACTGGTACGTGATCAAGTGACCAAATCAAGGATCCTGGCGCCTTTTCCCGGTTGGATCACGAAGGAATACACGGAAATCGGCCAATGGGTGGAGGAGGGTGGACCAGTGGTGGAATTGGTGGACCTGTCTCAGGTCGAGGTGCAAGTGCCGCTCCCGGAAGAATATGTGCGGGATGTCAGGGTCGGGGATCCCGTGATGGCTGAGTTCGATGCTTTACCTGGAGAAGAGGTCAAAGGAACAGTCTTTTCGGTTGTCGCCCAAGCCGATCGGTCAGCACGGACGTTTCCGGTCAAAGTGGTGTTGGCCAATCCGGATTTACGCATTAAAAGCGGGATGGTCGCACGGGTGAAGTTAGCCGTGGGCGCTCCGTACCAGGCGGTCGTGATCCCCAAAGATGCTCTGGTCCTCAAAGGGGGCAAGGAATTCGCGTTTATTGTGGCTAATAATACCGTCACGCAGGTTGCGGTGATTCCTGTAGCTCATTTTGCGGACGTGGTTGAAGTACAGGGAGCTATTGAAGAAGGCATGCAGATAGTCGTGGAAGGGAATGAGCGCCTCCTGCCCGGGCAGTCGGTCAGAATCTTAGAGGAGCCGACAGAAGCATGAATCTGGTTCATTCCGCCATCCGTTATCCGGTCAGCACGGCCGTGGGTGTGCTCTTAGTCGTGTTGTTCGGCATTGTGGCGTTGGTGAAGCTCCCGGTGCAATTGGCACCCGATGTGGAAAAACATGAAGTCACCGTTGATACCGTTTGGCCTGGGGGAAGCCCGCATGAAGTCGAGCGGGAAATCATCGATGAACAGGAAGAGCAACTCAAAGGTGTCGAAGGCCTGGAGAAAATGTTCAGCGAAAGTTCCTATGGTCAGGGAAAAGTTATTCTTCGATTTCCCACAGGAACGAATACCGACACGGCCTTACTCCAAGTCTCCAATCGATTGAATCAGGTCAAGGAGTATCCGCTTGAGGCGGATGAACCCGTCATTAGCAGTGCGGATACCCGTGGGGCCGCCATGGCCTGGTTTATTTTAGACACCTTGGAAGGGAATCCCGTCAATATTGAAACCATGCGGGATTTTGCAGAGGATATCATCAAGGCCCGTTTCGAACGGGTGAAGGGTGTCGCGGCTTCGAATGTCTACGGTGGGCGGGAGCGGGAGCTTCGGGTGACGGTCGATCCGGCTAAATTAGCGTCCAGAGCGTTAACTATTATGGACTTGGCTCGAGCGTTAGATCAGGAGAATCGCGATTACAGTGCCGGAGATTTCGATGAGGGGAAGCGGTCGTATGTCGTACGTACGGTGGGGGAGTATCTCAACCCCCAGGATGTGGAAAATGTCATCATCGCCAGGCGTGATGGTGCGTCGGTGTATGTGCGGGATGTGGCGACCGCCCATATTGATTACAAGGATCCGACTGTTGTGGTGCGACAAAAAGGCCATCCCGCCATCGCGATCAACGCGATTCGGCAGACCGGCGCGAATGTGTTGGAAGCAATGGACGGTCTGCGCGAGGCCGCCGATGAGCTCAACGAAGAAATTTTGAAGGCAAGAGGGTTTCAGTTATTTCAGGTCTATGATGAAACCATTTACATTAGCCGTTCACTGACTCTTGTCCAGCAAAATTTAATCATCGGGAGTTTGTTGGCGATCTCCATCCTGTATTTATTCCTCCGCACGGGCAGTAGCACCCTGGTGGTTGGTCTGGCTATTCCGATCAGCATGATGGGGACGTTTATTATGCTGTGGGCATTGGGCCGGAATTTCAATGTCATCAGTTTAGCGGGAATGACGTTTGCCGCCGGGATGTTGGTGGATAACTCCATTGTGGTGCTGGAAAATATTTATCGTCACCGGGAATTGGGGAAATCGTTATATCAAGCCGCCTATGATGGCACTGTCGAGGTATGGGGGGCGGTGCTGGCCAGTACCCTGACCACGATTGCGGTATTTGTGCCGATTGTGTTTATGGAAGAACAATCCGGCCAGTTGTTTCGGGATATTGCCATTGCGATTAGTGCGGGTGTGGGCTTGAGCCTGGTGGTCTCAATGACCGTGATTCCTTCGTTATCTGCACGAGTCTTAAGGACGGTCAAAACACCCAATGAGAGAGAAGCCACCACTGTCTGGAATGCATCATCATTGGCAGAGAAGGGCTTACCGGAACGACAGCCTTCCAGATTGGAGCGAATCAAAGAGGCGTTGGGTTCTCTCGTCTATGACCTCAGTGGAAGTGTCTTCTGGCGAAGTGTGACCATTTTAGGGTTCACCTTGATTGCTCTTGTGGGAAGTTGGGCTTTGTTGCCGAAGGCGGAGTATCTGCCTCAGGGAAACCGGAACCTGGTCGTTGGCATTCTGTTGCCTCCGCCGGGTTATAACGCCAACGAATTTGTCAAAATGGGAAAGCCGATTGAATCGACCTTAAGCCCTTATTGGGACGCGAAGCCTGGTTCCCCGGAGGAAGCCGCTCTGGATGGCCCCAGCATTGCCAATTTTTTCTATGTGGCGCGGGGGCGGTCAGTCTTTATGGGCGGTCGAGTGAATGATCCCGACCGAGTCAAAGAATTGATCCCCCTGTTTCGCCGAGCTACGGCCGATCTTCCAGGCGTGATTGGGATTATCACCCAACGCGGGCTGTTTGAGCGTGGCCTGGGCGAGGGACGAAATATTGATATCGAAATCACCGGGCCGGAGCTGGATACGCTGGTCGGGTTGGGTGTTCAGGTGTTTGGTCAGGTGAAAGGGGTATTGCCCGAGGCGCAGGTCAGGCCCATTCCCAGTTTGGATTTGGGAAGCCCGGAAGTTCGTGTCACCCTGAAACGGGATCGGGCGGCCGATGTGCAAATGACCAATCAGGAACTCGGATTTACTATTGATGCCCTGGTCGATGGGGCGAAGGCCAGCGACTATCAATTTGAGGGCGATGAAGTTGACCTGACGATTCGTGGAGTCGACCGGTATGCCAATCAGACGCAGTCGCTCAATTCCATTCCGATTTATACCAAGGGCGGCCAATTGACGACGGTCGGCAATATTGCCGATGTCACATTAGTCTCGGGGCCGGAACAAATCAATCATATTGAACGGGAACGATCCATTGTGATTCAGGTGATCCCGCCCGTTGAGATGGCGCTGGAGGAGGCGATGGATGTCATTCGAACGCAAATCCTTGGGCCATTGAAAGAAAGTGGGACGCTAGGACGTTTGTATAATGTCCGGCTGTCGGGGACGGCCGATGATCTCACCGAAACCTATGATGCGTTAAAATGGAATTTTCTCTTGGCCTTTACGATTACCTATTTGTTGATGGCCGCGTTGTTCGAAAGTTTTCTCTATCCTCTGGTGATTATTTTTACGGTGCCGTTTGCCGCAGCCGGTGGATTCCTAGGGCTTTCTCTGGTCAATAGTTTTATCGCGTATCAACCATTAGATGTGCTGACCATGCTAGGCTTTGTCATTCTCATCGGGGTGGTGGTCAATAATGCCATTCTCGTGGTGCACCAGGCCTTAAATTTTATGAGGGGACCGGAAGAGGCGGATTCATTCGAAGGAGAATCAGGCCAAGGATTACCCCTTCGGGAGGCGATTCGCGAATCCGTCAAGATCCGTGTCCGGCCGATTATGATGACGACACTCACGACGCTCTTTGGGCTTTTTCCGCTGGTGGTCTCCTCTGGCGCGGGTTCCGAGCTGTACAGGGGGATCGGAAGTGTGGTCCTGGGTGGCCTCTTAGTCTCCACGGTGTTTACCCTTATTGTCATTCCGGCATTGTTTACACTGGTCATCGATACGCAACGCAAATGGGCAGTGAAAAGACAGCCTCAATTGGCAGCTCAACAACCCTCGGGAGGCTCTCTGTAATCAAGAGGCAAAGGGAAAGGATATGATGGTAGGACAGGTTTCGAAGGTGGTACTGCTATTTGTGGTAAGCATAGGGGTGTCGGGCGGATTCAGCCCTGTGACCTGGGCAGCTCCCCTGGAGTCTTCAACGGCTCCGGACCTTCCTGAATTGCGGTTAAGTCTGCGAGAGGCTATGGACGCCGCCGTGGATCAAAATCCCACGGTCCGGTTGTTTAACGAACGTATTACCCAGGCGCAGGATGTGGCCAATGCCCGTCTTGGCGAATTATTGCCCAATCTTTCAGGGACGGCAGGCGCATCCCGGCGTCGATTCTTTACGGGGTCGTTTGGCTCGAATGCCACCGTCGTTGGCCCCAGGGATTTTTACGAGGCACGGGCGTTTCTTACCCAAAACGTGTTCAGCTTGAGTCTCATTCAACGGTGGCGAGCTGGCAAAGCCGGGGTGGATGTGGCAGGGTTGGATGCGGAAGTCACCAAACGGGATACCATGGCTACCACTGGTCTGATTTATTTGGAAACGCTTCGTGCCAAAGCGGCCGTGAATGCTCGGACCGCCGATGTGGCATTGAATAAGGAATTACTGCGTTTGGCGGCCGAACGAAAATCCGCCGGGATGGCGACAAGTTTGGATGTGATGCGGGCGAAGGTTCAATTGGAAAACGCCAGACAGCGATTATTAGTCGCTGAAAATGAGCGGGATCGTGCCAAACTCAATTTGATTCGTGCCATGGGGCTCTCGTTCGATGTGCGGCTGGTACTCACGGATGAAATGAAATTGGTGAATGTCTCTGAACAATCCATAGGAGATGCCTTACAGGTGGCGAAAGAAAACCGGACCGAACTGAAGGCACAGTTAAATCGTGAGCGACTGGCCTCCCTGACGTTAAGTTCTGTGACCCATGAACGGACTCCCTCCATTCAGGCCCTGGCCGATGTGGGCCAGATCGGCAATCAAATGCCCAATGCCCTGACCACAGACAATGTTCAGGTGCTCATGAGGGTGCCGATTTTCGATGGCGGAATGCGGGAAGCAAGAATCTCGGAGAGTCGCAGTCTCCTCAGGCAGGAAGAAATTAAGATGCAAGACGTGCAATATCAGGTGGGTTTGGAAGTTCGCGATGCGCTGATCACGATGAGTTCGGCCAAACAGCAAGTAGCGGTGGCGGAAGAAGGTTTGAAGTTCTCCCTCACTGAATTGGAACTCTCGCGTGAACGGTTCGCGGTCGGTGTTGCCACCAATCTCGAAGTCACCGATGCGCAAACCCGTGTGGCGCAAGCCAGAGATAATTTGATTGAAGGCCTCTTCACCTTCAATGCCTCGCGTCTCAGCCTGGCCCGGGCACAGGGTCAGTTGGAAAAATTATAATAGATCGGGCCTGTTCGCCCAAAGGGTACTATGACGACCATTCAACTCAAACAAGAAATCCGGTCAGAAGCGAGTAAGCGTCGGACGTTTGCCATCATCAGCCATCCGGACGCCGGCAAAACCACCTTGACCGAAAAGCTCCTGCTCTACTCAGGGCTGGTCCGCACTGCCGGGATGGTCGGGGGGCGGAAAAACCGGAAAATGGCCACGTCGGATTGGATGGAAATGGAGCAGGAACGCGGTATCTCCATCACCGCCTCGGCGATGCAATTTCCCTATAAACAGGCGGTTATCAATGTGTTAGATACGCCAGGCCATCAGGATTTTTGCGAGGATACCTACCGGACCCTCACAGCGGCCGATAGCGCGATCATGGTCATTGACGCCGCGAAGGGTGTTGAAACGCAAACACGAAAATTGTTTGAAGTCTGCCGTCTTCGCCAGATTCCCGTATTGACCTTCATCAACAAGATGGATTTGCCGGGACGGGCTCCGCTGGATCTCATGTCAGAAGTGGAAGACGTATTGGGCATTCATGCCAGTCCCATCAACTGGCCCATCGGGTCGGGACAGGACTTTCTCGGTGTCGTGAATCGGCAAAACCGGCAGGTCTTACTCTATACCAAAACGGCTGCGGGAGGGGCGTCGAAACCGGACCTCATGGAACTCTCGTTGGATGACCCCTCAGTGAAAAACCGTATGGCCGGGTATATCTGGGATGAATTAATGCATGATTTGGAATTACTGGATATTGCCGGGAACCCGTTCACGAAAGAAGACTTTCAACATGGAAAAGTCACGCCGGTTTTTTTCGGATCGGCCATGACCAATTTCGGGGTGGAAGCATTTTTCGATGCGTTTGTGGAATTCGCGCCTTCCGCTCACGGTCGATTAGCGGATGCCCCGGATGGCCGTGAACTCATGATCGATCCGGTGGACACACCATTCAGCGCCTATGTGTTTAAACTCCAGGCCAATATGAATCCACGCCATCGGGACAGCACGGCGTTTTTACGGGTCTGTTCCGGGCGATTCGAGCGGGATGTGGTGGTCAAACATCATCGGACCAACTCGGAGGTGCGGCTCTCACGGCCTCACAGCATGGTGGCGAAGGAACGCAATACGGTCGATGTGGCCTATCCCGGCGATGTGATCGGCATCATCAATCCGGGTGTCTTTCAAATCGGCGATACCATTTCCGTTGCCGACGGGTTTAATTATAAACCGCTTCCACAATTTCAACCGGAAGTGTTTGCTCGTGTGCGCCCCACTGATACCACCATGCGGAAGTCGTTCGACAAAGGGATCGAGCAACTCGCCAGGGAAGGGACCATTCAAATCCTTCGGAGTCTGGACGGCCTGGAATTTTTTGTGGCTGCCGTCGGAAAACTCCAGTTCGATGTGCTGGAATTTCGTTTGCAAAGCGAATACCGCGTCAAAGTGGTGGTGGATGTGTTGCCCTATGAATCCAGCGCCTGGCTCGTGGGCGATGTTGAAACATTTAAGCCTCCATCAGATGCTTTGGTCGTCAAAGACAGCCGGGATCGGGCGGTGGTTCTGTTTCGCAGCTCATGGTCAAAGAATTTTGCCGGCGAACGCAATCCCGATCACAGCTTCCGGGATATGGGGTAGTCAAGAATCAAAGTTGCTCTACATCAGATGTTCTGGTTAAAGCCTCTTTCCCGAAAAACCTACTCCTGTTAATTCGTAAGGGGACCAGCTTGTCCCATATTTCCCTCAGGCTTTCTCGGGTTTCCTACCTCGATATCTTCGTTTTTCCCATTTCGACCAGGACACGCTGACACCCGATAGTCCGACAAGGTTTTAACTATTGCCTGTAATAGGTCGGAGGTAAAGAAGACCACATGTTACCTGCCGTGAGAAACCAGATGTATGAAGGTATCTCAAACACAATAAAGGCCTGGTTTTGGGGAAGAGGAGGATAACATGACCTTTCGGGATAGGGGCGACTTCACATGATTTGTTTTTTGGTTATATTGGGAGTCTTAGCAATTTTTACCACATCCATGGTGCATGCCACACCCAAGCCCCAGAAATTGTGAGGTCCACGTGGTTGAATTCCGAACAGTTAGACCTGGAGCAATTGCGGGGAAAGGTGGTGATGGTGGAGTTCTGGACCTTCGGGTGTTGGAATTGCCGGAACATCGAGCCTTATGTCAAAGAATGGCACGACAAATATGCCAAGCAAGGGCTGGTGGTGATTGCGGTGCATTCGCCGGAATTCCAATATGAATACGAGGTGGGAAAGGTCAAAGCCTATATCCAGGAACACCGCATTTCCTATGCCGTGCCCATTGATAATGAATTCCGGAACTGGCGACAGTATCGCAATCGCAATTGGCCGACGCTGTATCTGATCGATAAGCGGGGATATATTCAATACACCAGGATCGGTGAAGGCAGCTATGAGAAAACCAAAAAAACTATTCAACAGTTACTTGCCGAACCGACATAACCGGAAACTTGTGGAGAGTTATGCAAGGACCATAGGTAGTCAGAAGGCAGGACGAAAGAGACTCTGATGTAATCCCGGTCGGGAATCGATCAACGGTGAGATGAGGAATTTATTCTTGACGACATTTCTGGAGGACCTCAGCCATTTCCTGATGGATATGGCCGTTGGTGGCGATAAGGGTGCTGCCATAGATGGAGTAGGGTTGGCCTGCATAATCGGACATGCGCCCCCCGGCTTCTTCCAGGATAACTTTTCCTGCCGCAGTGTCCCACGGATTGAGTTGTAGTTCCCAAAAGCCATCGAATCGGCCGCAGGCAATATAACAGAGATCAATCGCGGCGGTACCGGTCCGACGCATCCCGCGCGCACGTAGGGTGAATGCGCAAAATTCCTTGAGATTATTGTCTGTGGCGGTGTGCACGTCATAGGCAAAGCCGGTGACGAGCAACGCTTCGTTTAATTGAGGTGTCACTGAGACATGAATCGGTGTGCCGTTGAGTGTGGCCCCCTTCCCTTGTTGCCCCAGAAACAGTTCGTCCCGTGTGGGATCATAGACCACTCCGAGGACGCAGGTGCCTTCATATTCCACGCCGATAGAGACATTGTACATGGGGAAACCGTGGGTGTAGTTGGTGGTTCCATCCAAAGGATCGACGATCCATTTGATGGGATGGGGGGGGATGTCCTGCAGGCCTTGTTCCTCGCTGAGGATCTGGTGTTCGGGAAACGCATGTCGGATGGCCTGAATGACGGCTTCTTCTGAGCGTAGGTCGGCTTCGGTAACCAGGTTGATGGCTTGATCCTTTTTATGGACTTGAAATCCTTTTTTGGCGTAGTCGAGAAGGATTGCTCCGCCCTGCCTGGCGGCTTGAATGGCGATGCGGGTTAACGAGTGATATTCGGTAGGGGATAGTGGCATAAATAATGGGGGAAAGACCGTTTCCCAGCATACCTGATGTCTGCGGAAATCCCAAGCATCAGGATACGATCAGGTGATTCTGTTGTGTGAGTGGTTAAGGGAGTTGGGAAGAAAAACACACTGGGAGTGGGTGGCCCCACTCCCAGTGGCACTGCAGGTGGGCTCTACAGCTACTTCTTCTTGGTCTTTGCTTTTGCTTTGGGTTTCGCGGCGGCCGCGGCCTTTTTCTTTGGAGCGGCTTTCTTTTTCGTTGCTGCCAATTCACTCACCCCCTTTCAGATCATACAATCATGCCCGTCATTGCGGGTCAGACGGCTTTGGTTAAAGTTTTCTCGTGATTGACTTCAAATGTATTGGGCCCCACTTTGCGAAAACGAGGGTCGCGTTTTAAGGATGTGGCAACCGAGGTGACTGGAGTTTTTCCCCGGATCGGCATCCCGCCTTCTTTGAGGCGTTGAAAAAGTTCTTTTGCGTGCAATGGACGACCTAACTCTTGGAGAACCATGTACACCGCATCAGGTACGCTCATACCTACGTATTTGCTTCGGCCTAGAAGGATTTCCCTCGACTTAGACGCGACATCCGTATCGGCTGAGGACAGACGCCCCTCCTTATCCGAGAAGATCTGGCTGGAGAGGCTCGCCAGCTTCGCTTTGTCAGCTTCGACGCGGTAGAGGGTTTTTGCCAACTCGAGATATTTCTCAACCGTCGCGATCTCCTCACCTACCTGCTCCCGTTTTTTTTGGAGATCCTTGAGTTTGCGCTCATAGA
>CABVRQ010000040.1:17597-35380 GCA_902500695.1 uncultured Nitrospira sp.
TCCTCACCTACCTGCTCCCGTTTTTTTTGGAGATCCTTGAGTTTGCGCTCATAGACACTAATGCGCTGTTCCAGCCCATCACTAATATCTTTAAGCTGGTCATTTTGATCCTCCATTTCGCGAACTCCACCATATGTTGAGTCTCATTCTATTCGTGTTTTAAAGCAAAGTCAACAAGCAAGCTTTAAATTTTTGTTATTAAAGGTTGTCTTCAAACAAATATGCAAATTGCGATTGGTTGATTGTAAGTCAATGGTATGTTTGTGAAGTGATCATTGTGAATTTCATCTATGAAAAATGAAAGCCTAAACCTAGTGGTTTATTAATCTATAAATAGAATATTTGGTATATTATTCGTTATTGAAGGAAGTGAATGTGTCTTATTAATTAGGTATTGTATCGTGGTGTGGGCGTTTTGAATGACTGGTTTGATGGTGTTTGGCATTGACCTAAATTGCTACAATAATTGGCAAGAAAGTGGCCGGCTCGTTTTTTGACGAGGATTTACCGTCAGTAGATTTGGTATGGAGCAATTCGTCGTTTAAAGCAGTCCGTGGATGGGAAGACAACAGGTTGTGGTGTAGTACTACCTAGGAAAATGTCTGACTTAGGATGAATCGGCTAAAAAAGTACCTAAGCGGTCAAATTTATTCGTTTTCTTGGACCATAGTCCCACGATGGGACAGTGAAATCGTCATAATCTGGCTTCGCTCAGTCGCCTTTTCGCTCTCGATCACACCAGACAGACAGACTCTAATGGTGAACAGCGTATATTGAGAAAGACTCGAATATTCTTGAGATGGCTTGGGAAGCTAAGGATGTTATGATTGATAAATTATTTGATTATTGGACTTAGACGTGATGACCACAAATATCTCCCCTCTTAATCTCCTTGCCCTCACTGCACATGAACTGAGTGTCTTCATCCAGGAACTCGGTTGGCCACGATATCGGGCCAACCAAATCCTCCGATGGCTCTATCAAAATCGTGTAGTGGCTATTGAGTCGATGACCAACTTGTCAAAGACCGACCGGGCCAGGTTGCAGGAGGTAGCGACTATTCACCGCATGGAATCTCCACCTCCAACGATTGCCAGCGATGGCACAGTAAAGTTTGTGTGGAATTTAGAGGATGGCCTGGCTGTGGAGACGGTATTGATCCCGGATGGCCATCGGCGGACGCTGTGCCTCTCATCCCAAGTCGGCTGCACGCTGGATTGTGGTTTTTGTTTGACGGCCGAGATGGGCCTGAAGCGAAGCTTGCGCGCGCATGAAATTGTCGGGCAGGTGTTGAATGTCCAAGCCTATCTGCCGGAAGGTGAGCATCTGTCTTCACTGGTGTTCATGGGAATGGGAGAGCCGTTGGTGAATTTTGAGCCGGTCGCCGAAGCGATCCAGCGTCTCACCAATATTGAGTGGGGTTTGGGTTTTTCTCCACGACGTATTACGGTGTCCACAGCGGGCTGGGTCCCGCGATTTCCAGATGTGAGACGATTAGGCGTGAATCTGGCCATATCCTTAAATGGCACTACTAATGAGCAACGGGGACAACTGATGCCGGCAGTGAACGGGCGCTATGATTTATTCGAATTGCTCGATGCCTGTCGCCAATATACTCAATTCAGCGAACGCCCTCTGACGTTTGAGTATGTGTTGTTAGCGGGGGTCAATGATTCACTCGATGATGCCAGACGTTTAGTCCGACTTTTAAAGGGGATCCGGTGTAAGGTCAATTTAATCCCCTTTAATGAGTTTCCGGGTAACCCGTTTCGGCGTCCCTCATCAGGGGTGGTTGATGCCTTTCAAGGTATTGTCAGAGATAAAGGCCTGGATGTGTTTCTCCGGAAAAGCCGGGGAGACGATGTGTTGGGGGCTTGCGGCCAATTAGGTCGATCAGCTGCGGAAGTCTTAAATCAGTCGACTACAAACAAGAAAAGGAGTCTCCCTCTCTATGCTCAGCCTTGAACCAACTCTGCAGGGGAAGTATGAAGCCTTGCAAGAGCTCTTTCATCAAATGGGATCGGTGGTGGTCGCGTTTTCTGGAGGGGTCGACAGCACACTAGTATTAAAAGTGGGTTTTGACGTACTCGGAGATCAGGTCAAAGCCGTGACTGCGGTTTCGCCAACATTTCCCGCACTGGAAGTGGAAGAGGTGAAACAATTAAGTACAGCGATCGGCGCGCATTTGCAATTGGTAGAAACGGATCAGTTGCAAATTGAGGCATTTGTCAAAAACGATGCGACCCGATGCTTTCATTGCAAGACGGATTTATACCGGTTGCTTTCCAGTCTTCGGGATGCCGTGGGATTTCATACTATGGTAGACGGGACCAATGTGGATGACTTGGGTGAAGATCGTCCCGGCATTAATGCGGCTCGACAACTCGGTGTGCGGAGTCCCTTAGTCGAAGCGGGACTCAGTAAGGCGGATATTCGGGAATTGGCCAAAGGTTTGGGGCTAGCCAATTGGAATAAGCCGGCCGCCGCCTGTCTGTCTTCACGAATCACCCGTGGCCTCTCGATCACGAAGGCCTATCTCTCCCGGGTAGAGCAGGCCGAGGCCTTTTTGGTTGCTCAAGGGATAACGCAGGTGCGGGTTCGCCTTCACGGCGATTTGGCAAGAATCGAGATTGACCCAACCCAGATGTCGATTTTGACGCAAGAACCGGGCAGGTCCCGTTTAGTGGAGAAATTTAAGAAGCTGGGATTTCAAACGGTCACGCTGGACTTGGAAGGGTATCGGGCCGGAGGAGGGAATCTTGAGGTCAAAAGAGGCTTGAAAAGCATGGCCTGAATTTTGCTAATGGGCCTACCGGGAGTGTTTTAATTATGTACTGTTGTCTGGATGGGTGCAGGGAGGCAATATAAAAAAAGAGGGAAGTGATACTTCCCTCTTTTTTTATGGTGCACGACGTTTTGATGGGAGCGATCTAGGAAAGAATGCCCCATACGCTTGAGGCTATTCCGAGAAAATGGGTAACGACTTAGTTCTTTGCTTGGGCGGCAACTGCTGCCAGAGCTTCTTGTGCAAATCGGCGATGGTCGTCGTCCGATAAGCTTCGACCAATCACCTTCTCGGCAACCAAAAGGGCTAACTCAGCTGATTGGGTCCTGATATCTTGAATGGCCTTCCGCCGCTCACGATCAATGTCTTGCGTCGTTTCCTCTTTAATCCTCTGTGATTCCGCACGAAGCCGTTGCTCATTTTCGTCAAGCAATCGTTGAGCCTGATGCTTGGCCTCTGTCAGGATCGTTTCCACTTCTTTGGCAGCCAACTGGAGCTTGGCCTCGTATTCCTTGAGCTTTCGCTCTGCTGCAACTCGGTTCTGCTCGGCCTGGTCGAGGCTATCTCTGATCTTTCGTTCCCGGGTTTCCATCGTTTCCAGGATCGGTGGCAGGGCGTACTTATAGAGCACCCATAGAAGGATCCCAAATGACAGGAGTTCCCAGAATATCAGTGACGAAAAGAAATGTGAGTCAAATTGTGGCATAGGTCAGGCGCCCTTTATCCTTTGCCCATGATGATAAAGGCGATGACCAGTCCGTAAAGCGCGATGGCTTCGACCAAGGCGAACCCGATCCACATATACTTGCCGACGCGGGCTTCTGCCTCTGGTTGACGGGCAACCGCCTCAATCATTTTTCCAAAAATATACCCGATGCCAATCCCAGCCCCCGCAAAGCCAGAGGCCGCTAAGCCCATTCCCAAAAGTGCTGCTGCTGCAGAATCCATTGTAGTGTTGTCCTCCCAGTTTAAAAGGGAATAATGGTTAAGTGTTCTCTTATCGTTTCGTTCGAGCGTGAGTTAATGCATATGCATCGCGTCGCCAATGTAGACGCAGGTTAAAACCGTAAAAATATAGGCTTGAATAAAGGCAATCCCGACTTCTAAGCCATAGAGTGCAATGGTAAATGAAAATGGCAGCCACCCGATCATAAGGCCGCCTGCAATGGTAAGGCCGAACAACACGCCAAGAATGACATGCCCGGCAGTCATATTGGCAAATAATCTGACGGCCAGAGATATCGGTCTAGCCAATTGGCTGATTAATTCAATGGGAATCATAAGGGGAAGTAGCCATCCCGGTGTGCCGGGAGGAACAAGGATGCCAAAGAATTTTGTGCCATGGAGTTGGAATCCTATGATCAGACTGAGTAGATAGACGCCTACAGCAAACACCCCGGTCACAATAATTTGGCTGGTAATCGTATAGGATCCAGGTATGAGACCGACCAGGTTCGAAAATAAGATAAACAAAAAGAGGGCACTGATGAGGGGGAAATATCGCATGCCGGAGGCCCCCATCGTGTCGTGGATAATCCCGCGAATGAAGTCGACCAGCAACTCCCCAAGGCTTTGGAGTTTAGAAGGCACCAGTGCCCTGGCACTACCCGCTTTCATTAATAGGAGCGTAACAAGCCCCACCACCACCCACATCATCAAGACGGCCTTATTGACAGAAACGTCAAGACCGAAAAGGGAAAGCGGGAGAAAGTTATGAAGCTCGAAGGGATGTAACGGATCTTCCAAAACTAAACCTTGTGATTAGTGACTCATTGTTTCCAACGCTGAGCTGCCCGATAGGCATTGCGAACCCCAGCGATTAATCCCAGTACCAGTCCTAACGCCACACCCCACGGTGCGGTCTCCAACACATACGAATCAATTAACCAACCAAGGAATCCACCGACGATAAGGGCGGCAAGAAGGTCCGTCCCCACTCGCATTGCCTGTCCCAGCCCCGCAAACATTGGATCCTGAGAAGGTGCCATTTTTTCATTCGGCAAGGCGAGTCGTTGGAAGGGGACACATTCAAGCAAAAAATCACGAATCATGTCAAGCAACAAAGGTCCCATTTTTCAATATCGGTATGGTAAGGTATGCCTAGTTAAGACGGAGGATCATGAAGTCCCTTTGCTGGTTCAGTCCCTGTTCTTATATTAAACCGACATTACGATGAAACATTTGGTGTCACTACTGGTCCTGGCGATTGCAACGAGTGTGAGTCCTGCGTGGGCCACTTCGTACGGGGTTGATGATTTGCCGGATTTAACGGGTGGTGTGGTGCCTGTTGTTCAATATAAGCAGCTCGACCCCTTCTCTGGAAACGATATATTAACGTCAGTGAGTGAAGTTGAATATACGGTGAAGGTCAAAAACCAAACGGGCGATCCGTTAATTGCAGATTCCTTGATCCTGGTAGTGGATTCTGTTCTGGAAATTTCTGGGAAAGAGATCTCCAACAGAATCAAAATCGAAGGATCCGATGGGATGACCGGGGATGGAAAACATTTTTTCAGGATTCCCAGTCAACGTAAGGATCTTCCACCCTATGGGGAGAGTGAGACGGTCACTATACGGGTGACAAATCCTGATTTTCTTCGATTTTATCCACCTGGTGTACGGGTTCGCGGGATCCGACGCTCCTCTGAAAAAGCCGCCAAAGATCTGCTCGATAACCTGGTGCAAGAGGGATTATTGTCTCCCGAAGACGCCACGCGGGCGTTAGAAAATCCTTCATCAGGTAGTCCTTAACCCTTGTCCGCCATTCCCAAGCCCAAGCATGCCGAACGAGGAGCTCATGCCTCGCTTCATTCGACTTCGTGTTTTCCCCTTATTCAGCATTGTTCCCCTGCTTTTGATGATCCCTTTGACCTCTTTGGCCGGGTGACCAGTTATGCTCCGCATTCATTTTTCATGGAGCATGACGCCGTTCAAGAAGGGGTGGCGCGCCGTTTTTCTTATTTGGGCTGCGATCCCTATCGTGTGGTCAGGGGGAAGGGGCACACGTACGAAACGGTTTCGGTAGATAAGAAAGAAAAGCACATCGGAGATCCATTCGCGTTGTTGCAGCGTACCTTCGTGGGGAAGACTGCCGGTTCGGGGCAGCAATTTCCGCCGTTCCAGGGAGGAGCGATTGGCTGTTTCAGCTACGACCTTGCCCGTATGTTTGAGGTTCTACCTGAGCGCCTGCAGGATGATCTGCATTTTCCTGATCTGTACTTTCTGTTTGTCGAGATCTTTGTGGTAGTGGATCATCAGGCTCCGGGGGCCTGGCTGGTCTTTGCGCCTTCACCAGAGCGATTGGCCGGTGAAAGCTGGGATCACTTATCTCGCGAAGGACAGGCACGCCTGTCTGATCTGCAAGCCAAAGTGATGATCCCTGAGACTCTTCCAACGAGGATACCCTCCGCTAGGTCCTCACTTCGCATAGAGGGTGAGCAATCGTCTTTGGAGTATATGGATCGCGTGCGTGCCTGCAAGCACTTCATTGCTGCCGGAGACATTTATCAGGCTAATCTCTCTCATCGATTCCGTGTTGAGGGAGTGACTCATGGTTTTGCAAGCCAAGCCGAAGCCGGAGCCGACGTATATCGGCAATTGCGGAAGGTCAATCCCTCTCCCCATTCGGCCTTCATCGTGTTGGAGTCTGATGTCATTGTATGTAATTCCCCGGAGCGATTAGTACGGCTTTCAGGGGGGTGTGCGGATATGCGTCCTATCGCGGGCACCAGGTCTCGGGACATAGAACCTCAGGTTGATCGACGGTTGGCGGAAGATCTGTTGTCTTGTCCCAAGGAACGGGCGGAGCATCTCATGTTGGTTGATTTGGCTCGAAATGACCTGGGGCGGGTGTGCGACTATGGGTCCGTCCGGGTCAATGAGTTGATGATCGTGGAACGATATTCACATGTCATGCATATGGTCTCCCAGATTTCAGGTCGGTTGCGGGACTCCTCCAATGGGTTCGACCTCATTCGAGCCGCGTTTCCAGGAGGGACGATTACCGGAGTGCCTAAAGTCCATTGCATGGAACTCATCGAACAGCTTGAGCCCGTTCGTCGGGGAATTTACACCGGGTCGATTGGGTTTATTGGGTGGAACGGGAATCTTGACTTGAATATTGCCATTCGCACCTTGTGGCTCACGGCAGGACAGGGATATCTTCAGGTGGGAGCGGGGATTGTGGCTGATTCCGACCCTGAACGGGAATATAAGGAAACGCTCCAAAAAGCCGAAGCTTTTTTTCAGGTTCTGAAAGGGAACCACTGACGACGAAACGGGTATAAGAAGATGTGGATCTTTCTCAACGATCAATTTGTGAAAAAAGAACAGGCTCGAATTTCGGTTTTTGACCATGGGTTTTTATATGGGGACGGTGTCTACGAAACCCTCCGCGTCTACCAGGGGAGAATTTTTTTATTGGAACGGCATTTGGCACGACTTCGACGATCCTGTGATCTGATCGGCCTGGTTCTTCCAATCCAGGATGAGACTTGGGAGGCCATCATGACCGAAATGTTGATTCGAAATGAACTTGAGGATGCCAATCTCCGCGTCACGATTTCTCGAGGAGAAGGGGAGCTCGGGATTGACCCTGGTCTTTGTCCCCGCCCGACAGTTGTCGTAATGGCGAGGTCTGTGGTGTCCTATCCTGCCCAAATGCGAGAGCAGGGAGTCAGGGTGCAACTCGTCTCAGTTCGACGGAATCCAGAATCTGCCCAATCCCCTCAAATTAAGTCGCTGAGTTTTCTCAACAATATTCTGGCCAAGCAGGAAGCCTTACAGGCGGGAGCGTTTGATGCCCTGATGTTGAATATGGATGGTCATGTGACGGAATGTACGACGAGCAATATCTTTTTTGTAGCCAACCACCGGTTGCATACTCCATCTGTTGCATGTGGAATTCTAGAGGGGATTACTCGAGAAGTGGTGATCGCCTTAGCCAGGGATTTGAAAATTGACGTGGAAGAAGGGGCGTATTCGCCCGTGGACGTGCTTCATGCGGATGAGTGCTTTATGACGAACACAGGCCTGGAAGTGATGGCGGTCTCGAAAATTGGGGAAGATGCTATTGGCCAAGAAAGATGTGGGACTATCACCATGGCATTATGGAAGGCTTTCCAGGAAAATTTGGAAAGATGGTTGGGGCCGGTTGTCACCCGCCCTCAATCGTCATAAATTTCAATGCCGTGTGGTTTTTTGTGTATTCTTCTTGGTAACCGCAGTGGGTTTGGCATCATTGTCCTGTTGACACCGGCTATGAGTTTTCCAGGCTAATCCTTTATGGAACGGGAAATCTTCACGGAAATGGGCTCCCACGCTATTGCCTCGCCAAAGTGCAGCTTCCGTAATGCATTGTCCAACCAGAACCATATTCCGTGTTTCTAATCCTGGCCGGCTCCACGGAGCAGCCGACAGCTTTTGCGACCACTGCTGAATCTGATCGAAGGTTTTCTTTAATGAGTTCCCCGTTCGCACCAATCCGACTTTAGACCACATCAGACGCCGTAAAGAATTTCTGATTTTTTCCACATCTTGAGTGGACATCTTCCGGCCGCTGGGTTTTCGGAAGAGCGGAGAATTTGAAAAGTCCGGGCAGGAGCTGATCGTCGAACAAGCGGAAGCGGCTTGGGCTGCCCGATACCCAAAGACCAGACCTTCCAGCAAAGAATTACTCGCGAGTCGATTGGCGCCGTGCACTCCGGAGCAGGCCACTTCTCCTGCCGCAAACAGGCCTGGGATGGTGGAGGCTCCATCCAGATCGGTTTTGACGCCCCCCATAAAATAATGAGCACTGGGGGAAACAGGGATCCATTCCTCTGTGATGTCAATATCGTATCGTAAACAGGTCGAGTAGATGGTGGGAAACCGTTCTTTCAAAAATGTTGCCCCCAAATGAGTCACATCTAAATAGACATGGCGAGCTTTAGTTCGTTGCATTTCCGTCCAGATCGCCCGTGAGACAATGTCCCTTGGTGCGAGTTCCTGGCTCCGATGATAGTTTTTCATGAATCGTTCGCAGCGATTATTGCGTAAAATCCCTCCTTCTCCTCGTAGGGTTTCGGATAGCAGAAAAGGAGGACTGGACGGGAGATACAGGGCGGTTGGATGAAATTGGACGAATTCCATATCCTCCAGAATGGCACCCGCCCGATAAGCCATGGCAATGCCATCTCCGGTCGCATTGGCCGGATTGGTGGTTCGAGCATAGATCTGCCCGGCCCCCCCTGTCACTAAAAGCGTGGCGGGAGCACAGACGATCTTAAGAGTCCCACTCAATTCATCAATGATTAATGCTCCCCGGCATCGTCCGTCCTGGATGCACAACTCAACCGCAATATGATTGCCCATCCATGTCAGATTTTTCAGGGTTTGGGCTTTGACGCTGAGTGCACGAACCATTTCGCTGCCAGTGGCATCCCCTCCGGCTCGTAACACTCGATGACGACTGTGGGCTCCTTCCCGGGTGAACGCCAGTTTGCCATTCACCGTGTCAAATTTCGCTCCCCATTCGATCAATTCATGAATACGGGATGGGCCTTCTTCAACGAGTATTTTGGTGGCTGGCCGCGAACAGAGTTGATGGCCGGCTTTCAGGGTATCTGCCAAATGGAGAACAACGTCATCTTCTTCGCTGAGCGCGACCGCTACGCCTCCTTGGGCGTAAAAAGAATTATTGTCCTGGGGCCCACCTTTGGCGACCATGGTGACTCGACCATATCGACTCAATTCAATTGCGGCTCGAAGGCCTGCCACCCCCGCGCCTAAAATCAGGAAATCCGTGGAAATCACGTGAGAGGAATGGTGTGATACGACAGCGGAAGGCATGGAAATGAGTGGAGCAGTGAAAAAGTTGATGGTTAAGAAGAAAAATTGAGACGGCGTGTCATGTCAAAGGGCAGGTCACCTTCAATCCCCCGGAGGAGGATGACTTGATTGCCACTCCACAGCAGGATCCCATGACCGCTGGCTTGAGCGGAAGCTTCCTGTGGAGTGCGTTCCCAGTCGCCTTGCCAGGAGACAAAGGCCGAAATGCGATCTCCATCAATCACCATGCGATCGATGGTCAGGTCCAGCCGAATAGTGGAAAACATGTCGAAGTCTTCTCGAACCTTGGCTTCTAAGAGGTCAAGATTTTCAAGAGGAAGAAGTAATTCCTGGAAGGCTGCGGCATCCTGATTGACATAGGCTTTTTCCAGTGTTTTGATAGCTTGCACCACTCGTTGGAATCGGGCGTGATCCTCAGGATATTTAGGGGCTTTTTTCGAACATCCTGATCCTACGATGGAAATAAGGATCGGAAAGGTTATCAATAGCACAAAAAAATGTTTGTTCAAGAATCGAAGTAGAATCATGAAATTCTATAATGAAGAAGGATGCTGGAAGGGGTCAAGAGAATTTATCGAAAGTAGATGATTATTGTGTGAAGGAACAGGTATGATGCAGATGGTGTCCTTGACACCTTTCCTGACCCTATGATAGGTAGTCAGCCGGCAGTGTGGGACGTGTTTGCCCAATTCGGGGAAAGACCTCTCCGAAGCAAGATAGCAGTATCGAATTCACCCAGGAATGTACCTTTATGTCCAGTGTTGTCAAAAAGCGGAGGAAGAAAATGCGCAAGCATAAACATAAAAAACTCCTTCGCCGAATGAAGTTTGCCAAACGTCGTAATTAGTTTCCATAGGCGGGATGGTCAAGGGCTTGAATATGACCCAGGGGAAAAAAACTCGTATTCGGGTCCGCTCCTCCTTGTCGTCATATGTCGGAGATCTCTTAATCCCGCCTATGCGAAATAGAATTTCAGATGTGTTAAATGATGAGTCTGTCCTGTTTATTAACTTAACGGATGTGCTGATCAATGACACTGAACATTCTGCGTTTGTGGCTTTAAATAAAAATCAAATCGAATCGGTTATTCAACTCGACTAGCCGTCATTTCGCCATTTCTCTCGCCTTGTCGCACCCTCCGTTTGTGAATTGGTGACGTCGCATTCTTATTCTAAACAAATTTAAGCACCTGTTCGTGTAAGGCCATTATGAACTATCTGTCCCGATTTATTCCCTTTCTCCGTCCCTATCTGTTGACCATGGTCGGTGCGGGGGTTTTGGTGATGGGTGTCGCGGCCTGCAATTTGCTACTCATCCGGTTGGGCGGCACGCTGTGGGATCTTATTACAGTTCAACGGGACTTGCCGAAATTGACAAGCATGGTGTGGGTTTTTGTCGGGTTGGTGATCGGCCAGGGCCTGTTATCCATGGTTCATAGTTATTTGACCGCGCTGGCTTCTCAGCATGTGATGGCTGATTTTCGTACCCACGTCTTCTCTCATCTTCATCGGTTATCACTGAATTTCTTCGCGAAACGGCGAACTGGAGAGTTGATTTCCCGATTGATGAATGATGTCGGGGTGATTCAGAATTTGTTAACTGAGACCCCGATGGATGCCCTCAAGCATCTTGTGACCATCATTGGGGGCGTGGGATTTCTTTTGGTGATGAATTGGCGGTTGTGTCTCTTGATACTCATTATCTTGCCTTTGCTGGCCATTGTCGCCAGGACGTTCGGGAAGCGGTTGAAAGTCTTATCGATGCAAATTCAGGATCAAACCGCCCATGTCACCACGTTGATAGAAGAAGTGGTGTCAGGCATTCGTGTAGTCAAATCGTTTGTCCAGGGTAAACGGGAGGATGCACGGTTTCGTTCAGCCGTAGAGACCTTATTAGCGACCACCATGAAACGGACCGCGGTGTTGGCCGTGTTTGTTCCCGTCATCACCTTCTGTACGTTTGTGATGGCGATTGGCGTCTTATGGTATGGGGGCAAACAGGTCATTGAAGGCCAGCTATCCCCTGGGGAATTATTTGCGTTTGTTCTATTTGCGGGGATTTTAATTGGCCCATTCGGGTCAGCAGCCCGAATGTTCTCTCAGGTAAAGGAAGTGCAAGGAGCGATGACGCGGGTGTTTGAGCTCCTGGATACCCCATTGGAAATCCAAGATAGTCCGATGGCAAAGGCCTTAACGCCCATTCACGGGCAGGTGCAGTTTGATCACGTGCAATTTAGCTATGAGGGCCGGCCCCCTGTCTTGGATGCCGTATCTTTCTCGATTCAGGCCGGGGAATGTGTGGCCCTGGTGGGACCAACCGGAGCCGGGAAAACGACTATTGTGAATTTACTGCATCGTTTTTATGACCCAACCGCAGGCCGGGTGCTTATCGATGGGCATGACCTCACCTCCATTCAAGTGGATAGTTTGTACCAACAGTTGGCGCTTGTGCCGCAGGAAACCCTGCTTTTTGGTGGAACGATCGCAGACAATATCCGGTATGGTCGAGCAGACGCTCCTGAATCGGACATGATTGAGGCTAGTCGCCGAGCCAATGCGCATGAATTTATTCAGTCGCTTCCTGATGGCTATGGCACAATTCTCGGTGAAAAAGGGATTAATCTCTCTGGAGGGCAGCGGCAGCGTATCGCCATTGCCAGGGCGCTACTCAAAGACCCGAGAATTTTGATTCTGGATGAAGCCACCTCAGCATTGGATAGCCAGTCGGAATCGTTGGTGCAGTCAGCGTTAACGGAACTGATGAAGGGCCGTACCACGCTGATGATCGCGCATCGTTTTTCCTCCATTCAGCGGGCAGATCGAATTCTCGTATTGCATAAAGGCACGATTGTGGAAGAAGGACAGCACGAAGAACTGCTTGCCAAGCGGGGGCTCTACCATCACCTCTATACACTAAGAGAGGTCGAGGGAATAGCGGAGCGTATGGAGGTCTCAGAACAACCCTTGCCATAATAGAGGGTCATTAGAGCCGGAAGGAAAACTAGAGAAAACCAGGTCTCCGTCCTAAGCTCAATGAGACGGGATCGTGTGCGCGTGGGAATCTGTACACCCGGTTCTCATAAAAAATCGGGTTAATGAATTTTAGAGAAGTCGGCTGGTATGTTGATCAGTCTGCCATCAGGAAAGAACACGGCGAGGGTTCCAGGAGCTAGTGGATCGAAGTCGGCATAGGCAAAGCGTGCTGTAAACCTTGACCGAAAGCTGACGGTATCTCCTGGATTCTTTCGGCCACGCTCAGGAGGGCCAATATCCACCGGGCGAATCGTCGTTGAGCCTTGCTGTAGAGCAATCTCTGCTCCTTCCGCAAAGAACTCATCTTCTCCGCATAAGCGAATTTCAACTTCCAGGTAGGGCATTTCCAGAATCTCCTGGATTTTGGTCTCTGGCATACGAATGTCTTGTTTCTGGCGTTTGGATTCTGCCGCTTCGCGCCGGCCAAAGTATTCCAACCAATAGAGGCGTGTTCTTAATATGGCATGTGCCCCACAGGGTTCCACTTCCGGGTCAGCGCCGACCCGAACTGCACGCTCCGAGGCTTTCATCACCGTAGCCACATCCTCTACTGAATCGGCTTGTTCCATGGTTTTGCGACCAGCGGCCATCGCCTTATTGGCTTGATCCAATGTGATGGACAGATCAATCGCGGAGGAGATGGATGGGTGAGTCCCCACACCGATCATCGTGACGGCGAAGATAGTAAGCGGGAGACGGATGTATGAAGACAGCGATGAAACCATATGCATTCTCCTTGGCACTTTCACGGCATGACTCAGGATGAATGTCGGAATTGTAGAGGACACCTTAAGTCTTTGCAATCCCTGTCGCATGTGCGGCTTGAGAGGGATCATGTCTACACAAATGCACATGTTGGGAGGGTGGGAGAAACTGGAAAAGTGATTTGTAGTTGACTCCCTCATGCCGCTCCGGTAGATTAGCGGCCTGTTTGGTTTATTATATCGGTGGACCGTCCCCCTACGGCACCAGTTATTTGGGGTTCTCGCCTCAGGTAAGCAATCCCTTATTACACGGAATAAATGTTCAACGTCAATTTCCCTTGAAGGGGTGTGGATTGCGAAGGACACCACCATTTGGAGATACAATGAATCTTGAGAAAGTTGAGCGTGTATACAGTGCGTATGCATCTGTTTATGACCATACGTTTGGTAAAGTCTTTCAGCAATCCCGCGAGTCGGCGGTGCGAGGCCTTCCTATTGAGCCTGGGCATCGGGTTCTCGAGGTCGGCGTAGGAACCGGAGAGGCGCTCCCTCTTTATCCCTCCTGTTGCGAAGTCCTTGGTATTGACCTTTCAGATGGCATGTTGGAACATGCTCGGCGTCGGGTCCTGGAACACCGCTTGGATCATGTGACCCTTAAGAGAATGGATGCCGGGAAAATGGACCTTCCGGATAATCACTATGATATTGTGATGGCGGCCTACGTCGTCACGGCCGTTCCTGATTATCGAAGTGTGGTGGACGAAATGATTCGAGTGTGTAAACCCGGCGGGCGGATCATTATGCTGAACCACTTTAGTAATGGGAATAAAGTAATTGCGGCGGTAGAAAAATGGATTTCTCCCCTCTGTAAGCATATTGGATTCAGAACCGATCTGGCATTGCACACGGTCTTGGAAGGCACGTGTCTGATGGTGGTCAATAAAAAGAAAGTGAATCCCTTACGGTTCTGGCATTTAGTGGAATGCGTGAATAAGAAGAATGGTCAACAGTCTTTGTTCACAAATGGTTTTGCGTTGAATGGACAATCTTAGACCTCTCCCCCCATTCTCGCCCTGTCCTGCCTCTCCTTATCCCCTGACCTATTTCACTATTCCCTGGTGAGCCAGGTGACAAGGGGTGTGTCTTTTCCCTCGTGGAATAGCTCCTTGCTTTAAACCAACCCCCAACGCTGATTCTATGAAGGTTGCCCTCTGCCTCCAGCATGTCTTGTTTGAAGGCCCTGGTGTATTTCGTCGGGCTCTCGAAACTCGCGGGTATACTGTCAGAAATGTTGTTGTGCCTGCTGAAGGATTGCCTGCAGATTCAGGGGATTTTCTCCTCATCATGGGAGGCCCGATGTCCGTTAATGATAGTGATCCGTGGGTTGAGGCCGAACTTCAATTTGTCAAAATGGCTCTAGCGCGGGAAATTCCTATTCTGGGCATTTGTTTCGGAGCGCAGTTGCTGGCTAAAGCATTGGGTGGTTCGGTGGCACCGGGGCCGAAGTTTGAACTTGGCATGGGCGCCGTGTCTCTCACCGACATGGGAAAGATCGATCCCATCTTGAGTGCCATGCCCCAGGACTTTCTCGTGTTTCAATGGCATGGAGAAGGGATCACTCTTCCGCCTGGAAGCGCGCATCTGGTGACTTCCGCTGATTTTCCAGTTCAGGCATTCCGGATGGCGGATCGTACCTATGGCCTCCTGTTTCATCTCGAATTGGAGGAAGCGGACATGGGAGCCTTATGCCGTGAATGTCCTCAAGATCTTCAACGCGGTGGGATGACACCGGAGTCAATCCAAGCCAGGTCGCGACCTCACCTACCCGGGCTTCATCAATTGGCTGATCGCTTCATTGACCATTTGATTCGGACATGATGCCTCCTGCCTTTTGATTTATATTCCCATTTCCCGATTCGAAATGATTCTTTCCTGGACGGTACCGTAACGGGTTCCATCTTTGGTACCGTAGTGAGTTCATATTCACCGGTTTCTGGAAGGGAATGTTGAAAAAGTCCGTCAGCGCGTACCCTGCATTCGCCGGAGCGGCTTCGCGCAGGCAGGTCGGCCCTTTGTCGTGCTCACGTACTCGCTCGTACGCTCCGCTCGCCAAAGCGCCTGCGGCCTTTCCTTCGAGAAGTCTCAGGATAAGACTGGACGGGCCTTTTTGAACTCTCCCTCATTGCTTTAGATTGTCATTACATAAAAATGGCAAGATGAAAAATTAGTGAAAATCTGAATTATTCAACAGTGCCTGTAAAGGAGAACGAATTCATGGCAGGGTTTCCTATTCAATATGCAGAAAGAATCCGCACGCTTCCCCCCTATTTATTCGCCGCTATCGATGATATGAAGCGCAAGGCCATCGAGCGGGGCATGGATATCATCAATTTAGGTATTGGTGATCCTGATTTGCCGACACCCGAACCGATCATTGAAGCATTGCGACGTGCCGCAGGAAATCCCAAGCACCATCAGTACCCGTCGTATGATGGCATGTTGTCATTTCGGACTGCGGTGGCTGATTGGTATCAACGTCGGTTTGGCGTGACCTTGGATCCCAAAACAGAAGTGGTGACATTGATCGGGTCGAAAGAAGGGATCGGCCATGTTCCGTTAGCCTTTATCGACCCGGGAGATATCGTGTTGGTTCCCAGTCCAGGATATCCGGTGTACCCGGTTGCTACCAGTTTTGCCGGGGGGATTGCTTACCCCATGCCATTGACGAAAGAGAATGGGTTCTTGCCGGATCTGTCTGCCATTCCCAAGGATATTGCCCGAAAAGCCAAGATGATGTTTCTCAACTCTCCGAATAATCCTACGTCGGTGGTGGCCAGTAAAGAATTTTTCAAGAAGGTGGTGGAGTTTGCGCAAGAGCACCACATTATTGTTTGCCATGACGCCGCCTATTCCGAAATTTATTATGACGGCAAACGGCCAGCGAGCTTTTTAGAAGCCGCGGGGGCAACAGACGTGGGGGTGGAATTCCACTCGCTGTCAAAAACGTACAATATGACTGGCTGGCGCATCGGGTTCGCCGTTGGGCGAAAAGAAGTCATCGCCGGTCTTGGGAAAGTTAAAACTAATATTGATTCCGGTGTGTTTCAAGCGATCCAGGAAGCAGGCATTACGGCATTGCAACTAGATGATTCGGTGACAGAAGGTTTACGAACGATTTATCAAGAACGGCGGGATGTCCTGGTGCCAGGCTTGAAAACAATGGGTTTGGAACTGGATTCGCCTCCGGCGGCGTTTTACGTCTGGATCGGTGTGCCGAAGGGATTTACCTCGGCGTCTTTCACGGCGCATCTCATTGAGAAAGCGGGAATTGTGACGACCCCTGGCAATGGGTTTGGCGATCCCGGAGAAGGCTATATCCGGATGACAGTCACGACGACAAAAGATAAATTGGCAGAAGCGGTGGAACGCATGAAAAAAATCGGCTGGTAGATCATTATTCATTTTTGCGTCTCTGTGAAAAAACGAAATGGCTCAAGAAATCGTGTTTGTCGGTTTTGGCTCCAACGTCGGAGATCGCCAGGAATTGTGTGACCGGGCTGTGGCTTTGATGAACCTGCTCCCTCGTTCTTGTGTCACCGGGGTATCCTCCTATTTTGAATCTGAACCCATCGATCCTCAGGGAATCTTGGGATCTACCTGGTTTTATAATGGTGTGGTGAAGTTGGAGACCTCACTCAGTTCTCAACGACTGTTGGACATCCTGCAAGAGACCGAACGAGCGTTGGGTCGTAATGAAGACAACCGGTGCGGCCCCCGCACGATGGATTTTGATATTATATTTTTTGGCCAACAGGTGATTGAGCAGCCAGGACTCACTATTCCTCATCCACGTCTTCATCAACGACGATTTGTCCTGGAACCGCTTGTGGAATTAGATCCTGATTGGAATCATCCCGTGTTTCACCGTTCGGTGAAAGAATTGCTGGAATCTCTTGCAGATACCAGTGTGGTCAACAAGTTGGATGTGATACCGGGGGCGAAGTATGGTTCCCGGCCGGCCTGCTCGGGGCCTTCAGCCTGATCTATGCGCGTCATCCATTCTGTTCGAAATCTGCATAGCTGGAGAAACAAGCAGGAGTTGTTGGAAGGCCCGATTGGGTTTGTCCCGACGATGGGCGCCTTGCATGACGGCCACCTGTCGTTAATACAACGGGCCCGGAAGCACTGTAGGACCGTCGTCGTCAGTGTTTTTGTGAATCCGCTCCAGTTTGGAGAGGCTGAAGATTTAGGCCGCTATCCTCGGAGTTTTCACGCCGATCGGCGCTTGTGTCAGGAGGCGGGTGTCGATCTCCTCTTTGCTCCTCCTCCGGAAGAATTCTATCCAGCAAATTTTCAAACAACCGTGACGGTAAATCGTCTCACGCAACGCTGGGAGGGGGAAGCACGACCCACCCACTTTCAAGGGGTCACGAC
>CABVRQ010000041.1:0-25508 GCA_902500695.1 uncultured Nitrospira sp.
GCCGAGACACCCTGAAATTCCACTCGATTAGCCTGAGTATTTCGGAATTCCCCAAACCCTTCACCACTAATCGTTACTGTGGTGCCAGGAGGACCATCGGAAGGGAACATTTCAGCATGGGCCAGGGATGAAAAAAGAAGAAAACCTAAGGCAACGCTCATGAGACTTCGAATTCGTTTCATAGGTAACAGACCTTGCTTATTGAGTCTAATAATAAATGAGGTATGAACAATGGACTTTTTCATTCAAATCAAACCGGGAAGAGAAGCCAACCCAACTTCGTGGCTACCAACACAGGGGATGGAACCAAGTCAGAGCGGTTGCCCAAAAGGACTATATCAAGCGATCTTTTCAGGCGTCAATTTAGAAGAACCGCGCAGGCAGAAAGACCGACATTCACACCCCTATCATAAGATTTTCATGAAAACTCTTCGTTCGCCATCCCCTTCAGAAACCAAATGGGTGAGAAAAAAAGGCGCACAGCAAACTTAAAATCTTTGCACCCTTTCCAAATGAATTCTCAGGTTATGGCAACCGCAAAGGAGGAAAACCTAGCTAAACAAATTCAGAAATCAAGCCATAGCAAAGGCTGAAATTTCTAATGAGGTGCTACAGGATCAGGACGGGTGATTCCTGACGAAAAGCCTAAGCGAACTTGGAATTCGTTAAACAATGAATACGTTCTAGGGACTCGCTTTCGTGGAAGACACTTGAACGATCAATTCAAGTTCAATTGGAGCATGAAGAGGTAATTCGAACGCTCCAAGGGCCAACCTGGCATGGCGCCCGGCATCTCCAAACAATTCGACCAATAGGTCAGAAGCTCCGTTAATCACCGTAGGCTGATCCACAAAACCTTCAACAGACGCTACATGCCCCGTTAGACGAACCACCTGGTTGAGACACGAAAAATCTCCCATCATCTCCTGGAGAATGGCCAAGCCATTGAGCATGGCTAGTTGCGCAGCGGCAGCCCCTTCTTTGACCGTCAATTCCCGACCTAGCTTTCCAGGTTGCTCAATTTTCCCGTCACGGAAAGGCAGCACACCACTCACAAAGATTAAATCACCTGCCTGACGAGCCGGGACATATGACCCGACTGGACGAGGGGCTCCTGGCAGCTTTAATCCTAGTCGGCTCAATGTTTCATGAATATTCATAAAATTACACAATCCCCCACTTACGATGCACGCTTACCTGTCAATCGTCGTTGATAGATGTCCACGGCTTTATTATGATCCGCTAAGGTGACAGAAAATTGATGACTCCCATCGTTCCGTGACACAAAATACACAAAGTCAGTTTGGGTCGGATAGAGCGCCGCATGAATTGCGGCCAAACCCGGGTTGGCAATGGGTCCAGGAGGAAGCCCACGTACCTTGTAGGTGTTGTAGGGACTATCCACCGACAGATCGGTCTTCCGAATATTTCCATCAAATGATTCAAGAGCGTAAATGACGGTGGGATCGCTCTGTAAGGGAATACCTCGCCGGAGACGGTTATGAAATACCCCGGAGACCAATGGTCGTTCGGCTGCCAGCCCCGTTTCCTTTTCCACCACGGAGGCTAGAGTCAACACCTCTTGAAGGGTCATGTCCATGGCCGCTGTCCGGGCTTTGAGTTCTGGAGTCAGAACATCGTGAAACCGGTTAACAAATGTTCGAATGATAGATTCTGGTGGAGTAAAACGAGAAAAATGATAGGTATCAGGAAAGAGATAGCCCTCCAGGGTTGGTGCGTGAACATTCAGACTTTGAATAAATACCGGATCACGACTTAATCGAAAAATATCCTGCTTCAGGGCAAGACGTTTTTGATCAAGGATATCCGCAATTTGTGCCACGTTATACCCTTCGGGAATAGTGATGGCATATTGATATACTTTACCTTTCACAAGCTTATTCAGTAATTCAGTTGGTTGCATTCCCGCATTCAGTTCATATTCGCCAGGAATGATATTTCGATCAACCCGCTGCACTCGCCCCAAAAAAGTGAAAAACCATCCGGATCCAATAAGGTGATGTTGATCGAGAATGTCGGAAACCTGCGTAAATGGAGTACCGGGTGGGATTTCGACGAGAACCCGCTGAGCTAGTCCACCAACGGGTTGATTCAACCACATAAAACCAACCATGACCAGAACTACACCCGATAAGAGGCTTACTATTCTCCGGCGAACAAGGATCACGTCACAACGCCCTCTTTCCTACTGCTCACGGCCGGTCCATGAGGGGGGGGGGAAATTTCAAGCACATCATTATGCTGAAGGAGTTTACTCCTCCGTCAAGGCACCTATATGTGAGGCAACATAATCATATACACTCTGCAACGCCGCATCCAACTGTTCTGGTTGATTGCCACCCGCCTGAGCCATATCCGGTCGGCCGCCTCCGGAACCCCCAACAAGTTGAGCCACATGTTGAGCCACTTTCCCCGCAGGAATTTTGTGAGTCTGCTCTTTTCCCACAATGACCAACAACGAAACCTTTCCCTCTTTGACCGACCCCAGAACCAAAAGACCGGAAGCCACTTTGTGGCGGAGCTTATCGGAGAAGGTTCGCAATTCCTGAATAGTCAGGCCATCAACCCGCTGGATAAGGATCGGCATCCCACCAATGTCCCGAATTGATGCTTCCTGACCGGTACCTTGCTGATCAAGTAATTTTTGTTTCGTACGCTCCAGTTCGCGTTCAGTATCACGAAGAGTTCCAACGAGTTTCTTGGCTTTTTCAACGACCTCATTTGGACTGGCTTTCAACACAGCGCCCAATTCTCTCCATTCGGCCTCCTGATGCTGAGTCTGAGCCACCGCCCCTTCCCCTGTAAGTGCCTCTATGCGCCGGACACCTGCCGCAATGCCTCCTTCGGACAGGAAACGAAACAGACCGACATCTCCGGTTCGAACGCAATGCGTTCCCCCGCATAATTCCTGACTAAACGAACCCATTTCCACGACCCGAACCCGCTCACCATACTTATCACCAAAGAAAGCCAGTGCTCCCCGACTCAGAGCATCCTGAATTCCCATTTCTTCAACCTTAACAGGCAGGTTTTGACGGATTTGTTCGTTCACCAGTCCTTCAATTTCTTCAATATTTCTGGTAGTCAATCCTTTGAAATGCGAAAAATCAAACCGCAATCGATTTGGGGCTACCAAAGACCCATGTTGCTTCACATGGGGACCTAAAATTTCCCGCAGGGCAGCATGAAGAAGATGAGTCGCCGTATGGTTTCGCGCCGCATTCTGCCTCGATTGACCCTGTACCGTCGCGGTGAGAACATCGCCAACGTGGACAGATCCTTCGATGACACGGCCCTTGTGGAGAAACCACCCCTTCGCCAGCTTGATGGTATCCTCAACGACGATTCTTGCCGACGGACCCACCAACACGCCTTGATCCCCGACCTGTCCACCCCCTTCAGGATAAAATGGCGTGGCATCCAAGATACACTCCACCGTCTCCCCTTGCTTAGCCTCCTGAATGACATGCTCATCCTGTACCAGAGCAAGGAGCCTCCCCCTGCCTTCCTG
This sequence comes from uncultured Nitrospira sp., assembly GCA_902500695.1. Taxonomy (GTDB): domain Bacteria; phylum Nitrospirota; class Nitrospiria; order Nitrospirales; family UBA8639; genus Nitrospira_E. The sequence goes on from CABVRQ010000041.1 coordinate 3,533, forward strand.
CTGGGCATACCCCACAAATTGCGTTAAAGGAAACTGTTCGAGAGCATTCACCAATGTGCTTCGAGAGTCCCCCTGGGTAAACCTCGCAGTTTTTCTGGCTCGATCACGTTGCGCCTCTAGTGCCTGTTGATAACCGTCATGGTCGATGGCTAGCCCTTCTTCTCTGGCAGCATCTTCCACCAAATCAAGCGGGAACCCATACGTATCATACAACTTAAAGACCGCTTCCCCCTCTAAGATTTGGCTCCCCTTTTGCTTCGCCTCCGTCAGGATTTGATTAAGAAGAGGCAATGCCTGTTCTAACGTTCCAATAAAGCGCGCTTCCTCACCCTGGACAATCTCGCAAACCGTATCTCTCATTGAACGAAGGTCCGGATAGACCGAATCCATATGATCAACTACGGAGGGCACAAGGTCATATAAAAATTCACGCTCCATACCCAATAACCGACCATGCCGCGAGGCTCGACGCATGATCCGTCGCAGGACATAGCCACGTCCCTCATTCGACGGCAACACGCCATCAGTGATTAAAAATGTCATCGCCCTCAGGTGGTCCGCAATGACTCGCATCGACCGATCAGCCGCCAAGGAAGCCCCATACTCCTGGCCAGTACCTTTCCCTATCCTTTCCAGAATTGGACGGAACACGTCGCTATCATAATTTGACGAGACTCCTTGAGTCACCGCAGCCAACCGCTCCAACCCCATTCCTGTATCAATGCTGGGCTTCGGGAGAGGATGAAGAGTACCGGCAAGATCCCGATCAAATTGCATAAACACCAAATTCCAAATTTCGAGATATCGATCACAGTCACACCCGACGGCACAGGTCGACCGCCCGCAACCGAATGCCTCTCCCTGATCAATGAGGATTTCGCTACAAGGACCACAGGGACCCGTCTCCCCCATTTGCCAAAAATTGTCCTTTTCATCAAGACGAACCAGACGACTCTCTGGAATGCCCATTCGTGTGTGCCAAAGATCATAGGCTTCCTGATCATCACGAAACACCGTCACCCACAATTGATCAACCGGCAATCCGGCAATCTGAGTGAGAAACTCCCACCCAAACGCAATCGCCTCTTCTTTAAAATAATCCCCAAAGGAAAAATTGCCCAGCATTTCAAAAAAGGTGTGATGGCGGCGGGTAAATCCCACATTTTCCAAATCATTATGCTTACCCCCGGCCCGCATACATTTTTGAATGGAGACGGCCCGGCTATACGGACGGGATTCCTCGCCCAAGAACACACCTTTAAATTGATTCATACCCGCGTTAGTAAACAAGAGAGTAGGATCTGCTTGTGGTATCAGCGGCCCGCTGGGAACCACGGTGTGCCCACGGGTCGAAAAATAGGTCACAAACGCCTGTCGAAGTTCAAGTGATGTTGCAATCATATCAATGATTTTCGGTCAAGATGAATTTGCCACTCGGCCAGATCAGTCACGATCCCCTGCTGATTTTTTTGCATTACCACTGGAAGGCGGGGATAATTCCTCTTTTTGTTGAGGCTCCATGGAGAGGCCATAGCTGTTTCGTAATTGCGTGTCGATGTCCTGGGCAATATCCGGATTACTTTTCAAAAAGGTTTTGACCGCCTCTCGGCCCTGACCCAGCCGTTCCTCCTTATATGAATACCAGGCTCCCGCTTTATCAACGATTCGACGCTCAACGCCTAAATCCACTAATTCCCCAACTTTGGAGATGCCTTCTGCAAACATGACATCAAATTCGGCTTGTTTGAAGGGTGGTGCCATTTTATTTTTGACCACTTTCACTCGTACCCGACTCCCCATCACGTCCTGACCATCTTTAATTGATTCAATCCGGCGAATATCCAACCGCACTGAAGAATAAAACTTCAACGCGTTGCCGCCGGTCGTGGTCTCAGGGCTGCCAAACATCACACCAATTTTCATACGAATCTGATTGATAAACACCACCGACGCTTGAGATTTTGAAATGGCCCCGGTTAATTTCCGCAGGGCCTGTGACATTAATCTCGCCTGAAGCCCCATATGGGAATCTCCCATCTCCCCTTCAATTTCGGCACGAGGGACCAGGGCTGCAACCGAATCAACGACAATGATATCTAACGCTCCGCTTCTAACCAGCGTTTCGGTAATTTCCAGAGCCTGTTCACCCGTATCCGGCTGGGCCACCAGTAGATCATCAGTCTGCACACCCAGTTTTTTCGCATAGGTAATATCCAAAGCATGCTCAGCATCGATAAAGGCCGCCGCCCCGCCGGCTTTCTGAGCTTCGGCAATCGCATGCAAGCACAACGTGGTTTTTCCAGACGATTCCGGCCCGAACACCTCAATGACGCGACCTCGTGGTAACCCACCGATGCCCAGCGCCATATCAAGCCCGAGAGACCCTGTCGAAATGACCGGGACATCATGAGGAACGTCGTCCGTCCCCAGCTTCATGATCGCCCCTTTGCCAAATTGCTTTTCAATTTGCGTCAGAGCTAAATCCAACGCTCGTTTTCTTCCGTCTTTTTGTGTTTCTTTTTGAGGAGTTGCGCGTTCTGCCATTAGGTGTCCTTTTGTTCAATATCCCTGATCGTGCGAAGTGGCGGCTATCTTACCCCACCCTTTCTATTAGGTAAATGCCTAACTTAGATCGAAGTATTCAATCCAGGCTCATGTAATGGGACCGTCCTCAAAGCCGTATATTCGGCCCCGAATGGACTTACATCACTACGAAAAAGTGTGATGCGGTCAACACACAGTATCCCAAGATTCTGAGATGGCTCCAGCAAGCCGGAATGAGCCAGTACCCCACCCACCTGAGAATTGTCATGTTTAATCCTGGCCAGGGTCAAATGAGGAACATAGGGCTTCTCCTCGGAGAAAAAGCCTAACGGGTCCAACGCGCTTTCGATTCCGGAAACAAGATTGAGCAAGGCAGAAATGTCCCCGGTGCATCCGATCCACAATATCCGTGGACGCCGAATTTGCGGAAAAACCCCCAGGCCCTGAATCTCTAATGTGAAAGGAGGCTGACTTGTTGCGATTGGCTCAAGGGCGGTCAAAACCTGCTCCACCATCCCAGCGTCAACATTTCCAAGAAACTTCAGCGTCAGATGAATCGAATCAGGGGGAACCCAATTGATATTTGGCAAGCTGACCCGAAGCTGATGTTGAAGATCACCCACTTTCTGGCAGAGGTCCAAGGAGAGTTCCACCGCCAGAAAAACCCTCAGCCTCTTCTGGTTAGAATAAACCTTCATCGGCGTATCGACGAATCAAATCCAAAACGGCCTGAGATGTCTTTAATGTAATTTCCGCCCGGTCCCCATGAAACTGCCAACGGCACCACCGCGGACCTCGCGGACCATCAATCGCTCCATATACCAGACCCACTGGCTTATTCAGGGTGCCTCCACCAGGACCGGCAATTCCCGTGACCCCCACCCCCACATGGACTCGGCTTCGCATTCGAATGCCTTTGGCCATTGCCAAGGCTACCTGTGAGCTCACCGCCCCATACCGCCGAAGCGTCGAAGCAGGAACCCCTACAAGTTCCTGTTTCGCTTCATTACTGTAAGACACGACTCCTCTGTCCACATACAGCGAACTTCCAGGCACGCCAGTTAGGCGATGAGCCACCAACCCTCCGGTACAGGATTCGGCGACCGCAACCGTCCAGGAAAGTCCTCGTAGGACTTCCCCGACGATTTCCTCCATGGTGCGTTCACCTTCCGCATAGAGCCATTGTCCTATACATTCACGTACCTGACGGACCAGGTCAGCCCATTCCGGGAAGAAGGGGGACCTTTCCTTCACAAAAGATTGGGAGTCGCTAAACATCCAACAACTCACGGTCACCGTCACTCCCTTGGGCGAGGCCAGGAGGCCAAACTGGATGGTTCCATTAGCCATTAATACAGGACTCAATTTCTTTTGGATCTCGGTTTCTGGCAATCCAAAAGTATGAAAGGTATGCAGCCAATAATGTCTTTTGCTCTTAAAAATCTTCCTGAGTATCGGTTGAACCTGATCAATCATCATGACTTTGGCTTCGCGAGGAACACCTGGCAACACCACAATGACCGTTTGCCCCTTGCGCATCAAAAAACCGGATGCCGTGCCCACGATATTTGCCAACATCATGGCTCCGGAAGGAAGAAACGCCTGTTTGGCCAAAATTGGTGTGACCGGTCTTCCAAATCGTCGATAGCAGGCTTTGAGATTGTCGTAAGCTCTTTTTCGTTTAATCAATGGACATCGAAGCGTCTCGGCAACAGCCTCCCGGGTACAATCATCAAGCGTTGAACCGAGCCCACCCGTCAAGACAATGACATGAGCACGTTTCAATGACCCACGAAGGGCTTCTTGAATATCACCTTTCTCGTCACTAACGGAGATCTTTTTCCGGACCTCAATTCCACACTCCGCGAGAAAATGTGCAACAAATACCGAATTGCTATCGACTCGCCCACCCAGAAGCAACTCTGAGCCCACGGCAATGATGTCAGCATAAAAGAGCTTCATGTTCAAGGGATTCAGTCAGGTCACATCAAACGGTCGTTTATTCATTCCATTGACCCTCAAGGAATGTCAGCAAAATCTAGATCAAAAGTCACTTCGCCTCCGGCTCCAGGAAAAACCTTGATGGTGGTTTGAGCCAGGGCATCAAAAGAATCATAATTAAAGAACGCCACAATCTTTACACAAAATATGGAAGGTCCTTGGCCTGGGCTGATCAGCAAAGCTCTGGCATCAAAGCGAATGCGATCAGGCTTGCTCAACGGATTTTCTTGTTTGAGCAAGAGATAACTGTCCTTGGCAAACGTCGGTGATTCCCCAAAATTCCCCATACGACTTGCAAGGCCTCTTCGTCCAGGACTCGTTGACTATCCTCTGAGGCGGGGAGTTCTCCTCGAAGAACAAAATGAATGGACCGCACCGAAATGCCATTTAATTTTGTCCTAAGAAAACCCTGGGCCGGATGAACATCACAAGATACACTGAAATGCTAATACAACATATTGGGTGGAATTCAACTTCTGATTCCCTCTTGACCATTTTAAACAGCTTCAAGAATTTTGGATTGCAAGGGATGGGAAACAATGCCCCACACCCGAGCGGAAGCTAAAATGACCAGCCCCACTTCAAAAAGTATCCAAAAACCGCCACATCTTACCGACCTACCCATAGACCCCACAGGTTGGAGAAATGATTGAAATAACAAGATTTGACTCATTGACCAGCAACTAAAAATCTTGTCCCCTCCAGGCTAAGGGTCCTATCCTGCACTTCTCCGCTTCCGAAATGATCTTAACAGCCATCACGCCAACTACGCATTGACAATATTGCGGTAGCGATGTTAAGACCTATTTTTTTAAGTGATTAAAAAAACACGGGTTTTCTTTCCAGGGGAGGTATGATTATGGCCGGTGCCGAAGAGGCTGCCAAACAACAATTTGTCAATTTTGCTTTCTATAAAGTCGACCCTTTGTGGAGACGTCTTCCGAAAGAGGAGCGAGACCAGGGCAAACAAGAATTTGTCCGAGCAGCGGAAGAATATAACGGCAAGGTCATTGTCGTGCCTTATACCACAACAGGCATACGAGGAGATTGCGACTTTCTGTTGTGGCGAATTAGCTATGACCTGGAAATGTTTCAAGAAATGAGTTCAAAACTCTTGGCTACAGGCTTGGGGCAATACCTTACCACGCCGTATTCCTATCTTTCCATGACGAAACGATCCATATACGTCGATCATCACGTGCATGAGGGCCAAGAAAGTCGAAGATTGAAAATTTCTCCTGGCCGTGCGAAATATATCTTTGTGTATCCATTTGAAAAAACCAGAGAGTGGTACCTGCTCACCAAAGCTGCCCGCCAAGGGATGATGGATGAACATATTGCTATTGGGCACAAGTACCCCTCGGTCAAACTCAATACCACCTATTCGTTTGGATTGGATGACCAAGAATTTGTGGTTGCCTTTGAAACCGACTCTCCCCAGGACTTCCTCGACCTTGTCATGGAATTACGCTCTACCGAAGGCAGCCGTTATGTCAAACGTGACATCCCGATTTTCACTTGTATTATGAAAAGTCTTAAAGAAGTTGTTGAAACCGTGGGCGGATAACTTCGCTCAATCAAGCTCGAAGCGCACTGCAGAACAGGCATTCGACACCATTCTAAGATAACTCTTTTTACAGATACCCTTCAACGGAAGGGTATCTGTATATTCTTACGATTCCAATCCATTTTCCCTAATCCAAAAGAACTAAATTAGCACCGTTCTTCAACATAAAAGTTGTGTGAAAACGCAGCATTCGATCCTTTAATGGTTCCTGACCAACACTGGCTGTTTGGGAATTCATGAGACACGTCACCGGCATTTCTCGCCTGCCTGATCCTCTCACCTCCGACATCCAACAATTTAAAAGCTTCTTGGATTTTAGAAATTATTGACTAGCCCCACAACGCCATTTTGACAGGTCTCAAAGAGGTGTGTTATCAAGAAAATCAAAGTCTAATTTTCATTTTGGGAGAGTCAGAATGGAAGGGGAAAAAGATGTTCTTTTCGTGCGCCGAGATAAAGATGGCGCAGTGACTTTATTTATTGACGAAGATTGGGCAGCAGAACGGGGGGTCGATCCGTCGCAATTAGTCAAAATTGAAATCCCCAGAGAACTCTATGCGAATGGAACGGTGCAGCAACTAAGAGAATACGCAGCCACATGTCTCGAATCTCTAGAGAATGGCTCTTCATAAAACTTACAAGGTGGAAATTACGAACTCTTGCCCTTGAGCTCATTACTTATGCCTACAACTCTACGTTTTGAACACATTGAGTCAGCCATTCAGACACTTCCAACGCAAGGCCGCACCATGCTGCAGCTTCTTTTGTTGCAGTATCTTGACCTGAGTCCTGAATCCATTGCCTATATGGTCAACGATCAACCAGATTCACGCTTCCAGGCAGGCAATCAGCCAAAAGGGAACCCGCTCTCACTTGAAGCCGAACGAAATATCACATCACGGGCGAATCAATACAGGGATTATTACCGGCAAAAACGTGAGCGCCCGGGAATGCACATAGAATTCCTGACTCAAGAATTGAAAAACATTGATAAAACCATCCAGATTGCAGAGCGGTTACTCACATCAGACTTTGAATTGACTCAGAATGCCTTGCAGGATGCTAAAACCCAAGCACCCTCGATTCTCCTTCGACAGGAATTCCGGAAATTAGAACGTGGATGGGATAATCAGGAACTGTCTCCGAAGGAGTATCAGACACAACGACTGCTCCTGGAATACCAGGCTTTATTGCGACGACGTGGGATCTTCAGGCGTCGCATGAAGTTCGCTCAAAATGATTTCATTGTTTCAGGAAATTCCCCATTGCAGGATCACGAAATTGCCCATATATGGGGAATTCCATTAGGGAGTCTAGTTGCAAGAAAGGTCAAGGCCCTTCAACATTTCCTGACTGAATTACAAAAACATCAGGACAACCTCTCAGCACCAGATGAGCCGTTGCAATCCATAAACCTCTGGAAAGAAGCCCTTGACTTCTTGTCCCAACGGCCCATTGAAAAGTCAATGGTTGAATACGATGGCTTGGGAAAAACAGAGGAGGCATTGCTTGACCAATTGCGAGCATTTATCGACGGAAGCATGTCAGAGCCTGAAGAATCCAAGTTTTGGACAAGTATCACCAAAGTGAATGACACGGAATTTTCCGGAACATGGAAATCCCAAGCCCGTTCCATTTTAGCTTTCCAACGGCTAAACGCTCTGCTCAATGATATGGATTTTTCAGATGAAGGATTGGAAGAAGGCTTACGCCTTAAAATTTATCCCCAACTCCCTGATGACCAACTGGCCCCAGAATCCGATGATAAACCTATTGAGCTTAGTGAAAAGGGTGTAGGTGTTTTGAATTATTTTGCAGGAGAACAGGACGATAAACGAAGGGGATAAATTCTGGCATGCAAGCCTGCCGCTGTATCATTTCCCGCTATGTGCCGTCAGCCCACCCCTAAAGTTGCTTTCATAACCTCATTGGCCCATTCGGTGCTGAGAAAGTACTCATGGCGTATTATATGGGGCTCGAAACGACTGGCCTCAATCTGATCCCAATCCCCTCGTTCGTAAGACATCACACAGGTTAAAATTTCGCCAAAACATCCCTGCCGATCGGTTAGAGCAAGCAGAACATCAGAAGCTAGAGGAAGGTCTGCGAGAAGTTGCTTCATTTCACAATCAAAGTAGGCATCCAATACAGAAAATAGGCCAATGGTAAAGCCTTGGCTGGCGGACTCTCCTTGTAACCGGCTCAATTCTTGACACATTCGTCCCCGGATAAGCGCAATCCGCATCAGTTCGCTTGGCTTTCCACCAGTATTAGCCAGCACAAGCAAGGAGGCCCATTGCCGCATACGTTCGGTCCCTACCATCCCCACGGCTTGTCCAATGGAATGAACCACTCGAGGAAGGCCTACAGAAGCAGAGTTCACAAAACGAAGAAGCTTAAGACTCAGCGACAGGTCATTTCCAACCAACTCCTCAAGAGCTTCCATTTTAATATCTGGATCCTGCAATTTGGCCAATAACAGCACAATCGCCATGCGATTTCCGGAAAGCTTTACTCCCTCTATAATTTGCGGTTTACAGAAAAAGTATCCTTGGAAATATTCAAATCCCTTTTCATAACACAGCGTGTACACCTCTTGATTTTCGACTTTTTCGGCAAGCAATCGAACCGGATATTGTTTCAACACATCAATTTGTTCAAAAAGCTGTTCTCTTGTTAAGGCTAAAATATCCACTTTCACAAAGTCAGTAACCTCTAATAATGCTCGATGAGAATCCCGCACGATAAAGTCATCAAGCGCGATTTTATACCCAAGTTGCCTAGCCCTGACAAGAGCTTGGATGACGAGGGGCGTCGGCTCAATGGACTCCAACACCTCGAGAACTACATTGTTCTTGGGCAGGACTTCATAATTTTGACTTAAAAAGAAATTGGCTGTTAGGTTGATGAACGCCTGACCCGTTCCAGCTATTTGGTCAATACCCATCTCTAAAAACGTATTCACCATGACCCTGGCGGTGGCCTCATCCCCGTCAATGACTTGTGCACTATTGGCCTGACCATCTCGATACAGGAGCTCATACCCAAAAACTCCTTTTTGACGATCAAAAATAGCTTGTCGCCCAACCAGAACGGAGTGCTTGATGTTTGGAGCAGCCGTTAAAGTCATAAAAACCTTCCAAGGTAAAAAATCACCAATTTTAGAGGTATCCCAACGATCACCAGGTCCTCCAACGAATAAGTAAATGAGACGCTACATTGAATCCGATACACAGCGGCAAGAAATCCAACTAAAAACTTGATCATGCCCAGAAAAAGAATTGTCCAAAGTTCTTCAGCTATGGTATAGATCTTTTCGTTCTTGGTGAAATACGGCGGTGTAGCTCAGGTGGTAGAGCAGCGGACTCATAAGCCGCGGGCCGGGGGTTCAAATCCCTCCACCGCCACCAAGTTTCTTATTCCTCTTCCACTCCCTAAATTCAAAAAATACCCGACGCTTCCCCGTTGAGAGACATTAGGCCAAAAAAGTCATCCGACATGGACGCGCTGGGTCACATTCGATGAGGAATCTACGGTTGATGCCGAATGACCACTCTCAGCCCGCCCTTCATTTAATGGAACTTCAATGAATACCGAAGTCCCCTTAGACGGTTGACTGTGAATTTTCAAACGAGCCCCTATCTTTTTTGCCCGATTGACCATATTTCCTAATCCATGTCCTTGGGCCAGGACAAGATCGACTTCAAAACCCTTCCCGTTATCTGACACCTCGATAACCGTGTCTGTAGCCGTCATCTTCGCAGACACCTGTCCTTTCTTCGCGTACGAATATTGTATGCTATTTCGAACGGCCTCTCGTACAATATGTAACAGCTGCGCACCCTGCTCACGTGACAGTTGATCCTCACAAGAGGGATCAATATTGACCAATATTGGGAATGAGGCTTCCCGACTCAAATCTTCTACAAGTGTCTTGAGTGCCACCTCGAATTTGTTTCCCAACAGAACTCCGGCCTTGAGATTTTCCAAAAACACCTGGAGCATCTCTGACATTTCCGCCACTTGTTCGATAATGCAGTTGGTGGGACGCCCTACCTCCATAGCCATTTGAATTTTTTGCAAGGCGCGGGCTATTCGTTCATAAAAATGCAGAATAATTACATTTCGCTCCTCAATGACGGCTAATAGCTCCTTATTGCGTTCAAGGAGATACAGAAAGGGAGACAACCGCACGATTCCGGCTAACAATAATCCCGCGACAACAAAACCCAGCCATGTACTCACAAAATTCAATGGAGGAGGATTCAATTCAAGGTATGGAATTGATATTCCATAGGTCTTTTGAATAGCCAGGAGTCCAACTGCCACATTTAAGAGATTCCACACCAGGGTATTTTCAGTCAAACGCACACGACGAAAGAGCAAAAAAACCGTCAACCAATGCATCAGGCAGGTTGCGAGCAATACCCAAAACAAGAATCTTTCACCATTCATCTAGTTAAGACGTCCTTCCCCCGTAATGCATGGGCATTCCTTCTTCACCTTGAAGGGGTTCACCCTCTCTCTATCGTGTTTGGTCACCCCCAATATTGTCGGGTATGGTAAAAACAGATTAAGCCAGCCAATAAAACCATTACCGGACGCATTTCATAGCCTCGCTCCTCTTGTCGGAAATTTCCCAGACCATCTTAAGAAAACCATTACCGAATCACTTTGATATAGGCTTTCTGCTTTAGTGGTGTCCTCCAGCCGGATCTCAATCTACTGAGCCTGTCGCGCTGACATTTCGTTACTCCCAGACTCCTCCCTTTGAGGTATTTACCGTTAGGGGTCGGTCAGACAGACTCCTCGCAGTATTGAGATATAGTGAGATGCGATTAGCCCTTATTTTCTTTTTAAGCCTTCTGTTCTGGTCAGTAACCATCTCGATCGAGTATGGGAATCGGACCTCCAACAGCACTTCCGCAGCCCAAGCCTGTTCAGGGGAAGTCATTGGAGAAGTCCTCCTTGATTATTTACACATCGGAAGAATTAAGGGAATAAGAGATAATGGCCACATACTTACTGTTGGCCTCACTTCCGATTGGGCTACCCTCCCCTCAGACATTCAACAAGAAACGTATGAAGCAGTGGCCTGCTATGCCAAAACGCAACAGCGAACCTTACAGGTTATTGAAACCCCATAAAAAACCCGACCAAGGACTCAGCTTAAATGAACTCAGGCAGGTGGACCGTGTGGATGCTGGAGGGACTCTCGATAATATTCACTCAGAACCTGAGCCCGTTCTTCATCCATAAGTACGAGCTGGCGTTGATCGAAAATATTGGCGCAATAGAAATAAGTCAAATGGGTTGTGGTCCCTAACTCGATATGCATTTCTCCTCTCTCACCCTCCTGAAAGGTCGACTCCTGTAGAATGTGTTTGGAGGGAAGCCTCTCGTAGATGAATTGAGCAGAGGGATGGTGATTTTCGTAACAAGGCGCGGCTTGATCTTCCTCAGCGTGAATCATGTCGCCCCAAAAGTCATGAACCAACTGTTGAAAATCGGATTCGGTTATGTGCGTAACAGTTCCAACCAATTGATGTAATAGATCCCGATCCGCCTCACCCCCAATAACCAGTCCTGTCAAACCGGAGGAATGCTCACACAAACCCCAAGCAAAGACTTCCTTCCACAATCCGAAGCGAAACAACCAGGACCCAATACTGAAGTGAACACCAGAAACGCTGTCACTCACTTGATCCATTGCCAACACCCGCCCCATCCTGTCGGCAGCAATTCCGATGCACCGATAGAGTGTTTCGCCTGGTGCCCGATACGGTTCCTCATTCCATCCAAGAGTCTCCACACCCTGGGAGAGTCGGGCAACCTCATACAGGGGACCATCGACCACCTCTTCATCCACTGACCGATAACGAAAGAAAACCGGAGAAGAGACGGGAAACAAGCCTCTGGCATTTAACGTCCGTTGAAAGAAAATCCGTCGACCAAGATTCCATGTTTTCTCAAAAAGGATTATTCGACCCATTGGCCCTAATACCCCCAACAAGACATCTAAACGTCCCTGTAACCCCGTCAGGACTTCCATCTGCTCCTGTCGTTGAAGGTCGCCGGCACGTTGAAAGGTTTTCCAGGTTCGGCTAGGAAGCCCGGGCTCCCGTTCCGTCTGAAACAACGCATGCGTCGAAAGAATTAGATCGTAGGTTCCGGAAATCTGCTGTGGTGGGACATGGGAGATCTCGAAGCGAACATTTCTGATTTGTCGTTTTTCTGCCTCAAGACAAGCCATTTCAACTGATCGAGACGATCGATCGATCCCCACAAATTCAACGTCAGGATGCTGTAGAGCAAAAAATATGGTCAGAATGCCAACCCCACAACCAAAGTCCAAAACCTGTTGAGCCGGTGCAATCCGGCGACACACAGCGGTTCCAATCGTCAAACAATATTGAAACCGTTGGGAATACAGAATGGGGATAAGATCCCGACGTGCCAATTCATCATAAAACTCAATGTCGCTTTTTCCGTCCTCACCACCGTATCGGTGCTCAATCAATCGTTGAAAATTGCGCAATTCCTCTTTGGAAAGGGTCTCTCGTTGCCATTTATAGTATGACGCCTCATCACGAAATTCTCGCAATCCCCATGACTGCAAATACGGGTAAAGTTCCGAATGGTATTCAGAACTTTCTTCCATTTCATATCCCATAATGAACCAGAGTTAGAAGTTTCCTCAAAGGAAAATTGAATACCGGAAATGATGGCAGACAGAAGGAACAGAGGAAAACAATCAAAGCAAAAAACGGGATTTGACTAACGAAGGCATGGGATTATGCACAGCCGACACACAGATACCGGCCATGCATGTTTCATTAAAAAGCCGACTAGAACTTGGCAGATAACATCATTGCATCCTGGTAGGCCTGAGGTACCGGGTGTGGCTGTTGGAGCTGTCCAGTTCCCAAAACCATATATTTTTCATTCGTGAGCTTCGAGAGAATAAGAGGACCTCGCCCATGCATTCGAGTGCTATTACTTCCAATGTCTGGACCAAGACCGAATTGAGGTCCTCCATGAAGGCGGGTCGAAGCATTCACCATAACGGCGCTCGAATCAATCTCTCGGACAAAGCGCATGGCCAGATGATAATCCCGGGTCACAATAGTATCCGTATGCCCTGGAGCATAGGTCCCAATATGATCGATAGCTTCTTGACTATCTTTCACCACTTTAATGTTCATGGTTAAGGATTGATATTTTTTCCCCCAGTCAGTTTCCTCCGCCACTTTAATCCCTAAATGCCCGCTCATTTCCAAAACACCCAACATGGAAACCGTTTTAGGACAGCCATGCAAGGTCACCCGAAATTCCTGAAGAAGTCTTCGTGTTAACCCTGGCAATAAATGCCGAGAAACGCCCTGATGTACCAGGAGGGTATCCATGGCATTCGCTTCGGATGGGGATTGAAGTTTGGCATTTACTGCGATTGTTTGGGCTAGGGGAATATCGACATCCTGATCCACATACACATGACACAGACCTCCCTCAAAGCCAATGACCGGAACTCTGGACTGCTCCAAGATCCCATTTCGTAAACCAGCACTCCCTCGGGTAATCACTGCTTGGACATATTGAGGATATCGCACCATTTCCAGGGCCGCCTCCGGGGAACTCCGGTCGAGAAACGTTAACCCCCCTACGGGGACCCCCTTGGACACCGCAGCCTCCTGGAGATAGTGAACAATTGCGCCATTGGTATGAAACCACTCGGTTCCCCCACGAAAGACACAGACATTATTGGTCTTCATGCACATCCCAAACGACTCAGCCGTCACCAGAGGACCCATATCCGACACCACAGCGACAATACCAAGGGGAGAACGGACCGTATGAACCTGCATTCCATCTGCAGTCAGCCAGGCATGACTCACCTCTCCGATTGGATCAGGAAGAACCTGCAAATCTAACAGCCGTTGCTGCATGAGGTGAATCGTGTCTTTTGAGATTCGAATCCGTTCTGAGGCCTCACGATGGACTTGTTGATCAGTTTCCTTGGAAATACCAGCCAGATCTTTAGCATTGGCCTCTAAAATTTCCTGAGTATGATCCACTAAACTCTCGGCCATCGCCAGTAAGGCCTGATTTTTCGCACTGGGAGATATGCACGCCATGGGACGAGCAGCTTCCTTCGCTCCCTTCAGAAGCGCTTGCACATAAAGTTTCAGAGGTACTTCAACCATCCTTCGCACTCCTTCGTCATGAAATATTTTGAAAGCCGGAGTGACTATAGCCATGAAGACTCATAGAGTCAAAAATGGCATTGATTCAAAAAGATTTTTTACATAGCTTTCATTTTATTCTATGATGACACCCGAGGGTTAAGCTCCCGTCACATACCCATTAAAAGATAATCGGGGTTGAATTAGAATTTCCACCTATGCTACCCTCGATTGGTTTAATGGAAAATTATTAAGCATCAATTAAATTGCATGAATGTCCCTTCACTTGGAACAGCCCGCCTGATAAGACAATCAGCCTTTATTGTCTCCTGCCGGTCCCATTTGAGCCAAATTACTGTTTTGTATTTCGTTAAAAAATCCACGGTTTTGTGTTAATCAGTATATCTCTGAAAGGGGGTGGGAAGGTCCGTTATGGTCACGATTAAATCGTTATTAGAAGCTGGAGTTCACTTCGGGCATCAAACAAATCGGTGGAACCCGAAGATGAAACGCTATATCTTTGGGGAAAAAAACGGCATTTATATTATTGACCTCCAAATTTCCCTACAATGCTTCCAAAAAGCCTACGAATTTACCCGAGATACGGTGGCTGCCGGGGAATCCGTCCTATTCGTGGGAACGAAGCGGCAAGCCATGGGTATTGTGGAGGAAGAAGCCAATCGTTGTGGAATGTTTTTTGTCAACCAGCGATGGTTGGGTGGCATGTTGACGAATTTCCAGACACTCCGTCGCAGCATCAACCAACTTAAAAAACTCGAAGCAGCAGAAACCGATGGCACATACGAACGACTTAAGAAAAAAGAGATCGTTCGCATGAAAAAAGAGCAAGCCAAACTGGAAAAATATTTGAGTGGCATCAAAGGCATGAACGATATCCCTGGGTGTATTTACATATTAGACACCCGTATCCAGCATATTACGGTCAAGGAAGCCAATCGTCTTGGCATTCCGGTTATTGCCCTCGTGGACACCAACTGTGACCCAGAAGGAGTGGACTTTCCTATCCCTGGGAATGACGATGCCATTCGATCCCTCAAATTATTTACAGGACAAATCGCCGACGCTTGCATCGAAGGTACTGAAATTCGCCGGAAGCGGCAGGAGTCAGTCGCAAATGGCGAGGGGTTCCTTCCAGACAACCCGGAACAAGGTCATCCATCCGTTGTGGTAAACAAGAATACCCAACCTGTCTAAGGATCCCGGGTTCATCCAATTGAACTGAAATTTATAATACTCAGTAGGAGAGCATGCATATGTCTAGTTTGAGTGCCCTGGTGAAGGAGTTGCGAGGCAAAACAGGGGCAGGAATCCTTGATTGTCAAAAAGCCCTTCAAGACACAGAAAATAATGTTGAAAAAGCCATCGATCTGTTGCGCCAAAAAGGGTTGGCTGCTGCACAAAAAAAAGCAGGACGAGAAACCAAAGAGGGTATTATCTCCTCGTATATTCATTCGGGGTCAAAAATTGGAGTCCTGATCGAAGTCAATTGTGAAACCGACTTTGTTGCACGCAATGAAGAATTTCAAGCTTTCGTCAAAGAGGTGGCCTTACAAGTCGCTGCCTCCCATCCTTTGTATGTTAAACGTGAAGACGTTCCGGCTGATTTGATCGAACGGGAAAGAAATATTTTTCTCGCGCAGATGAAGGAATCGGGAAAACCCGAAGGGACGTGGGAAAAAATCATCAAAGGGAAATTGGAAAAATATTACCAGGAACAGTGCCTCTTGGAACAAGGCTTCATTAAGGATCCCAGCATCAGCATCCAAGATCTCCTTTCGCAGAAAATCGCAAAGTTAGGGGAAAATCTCACGATCAGTCGCTTTACGCGCTACCAACTCGGCCAGGACTAATGTCGCTCAAATATCGCCGGGTTCTCTTAAAGATCAGTGGAGAAATGCTTGCTGGTGAGCAAACCTACGGCATTCAGCCTTCCGTTTTACATAATCTCGCAGACGAAATTGCCGACGTCCTGACCCTCAAGGTGGAAATCGCCATTGTAATTGGAGGTGGCAACATTTTCAGAGGGCTCGCTGCCAGTGCCTCTGGCATGGAACGGGCTTCGGCCGATTACATGGGCATGCTCGCCACCATGTTGAATGCTCTGGCTTTGCAAAATGCGTTAGAGAAAAAAGACGTCCCCACCAGGGTCTTATCCGCAATTGAAATGCGCCAGTTAGCCGAAAGTTACATTCGTCGTCGGGCAATTCGGCATTTGGAAAAAAAACGTGTGGTGATTTTTGCTGCAGGCACCGGCAATCCATACTTTACTACCGACACAGCTGCCGCGCTCAGAGCCATGGAAATTGGTGCAGATGTGATCATGAAAGGCACGAAGGTTGATGGGATCTACGACGCGGACCCTATGACGACACCAACGGCAAAACGCTTTACGGAATTACCATTTTTATCGGTACTCAATAAAAGCCTGAAAGTCATGGATGCGACAGCCATTACGCTGTGCATGGATAACGATCTGCCTATTATTGTCTTCGATCTGACTTCCCCAGGAAACATCAGAAAAATACTTGAGGGAGAATCGATCGGCACCATTGTCTCCAAAAATGCGCTTGTCACTTAACGTGGAGAATGACCATGAACGATCAAACCATTCTCAAAACCACGCAGCGAATGGAGGGAGCTATCGAGCACCTCAAGAGAGAATTCATGTCTCTCCGAACCGGTCGCGCTTCCTTAGGACTACTCGATCATATCACCGTTGATTATTACGGGACGCCAACTCCCCTCAAGCAAGTTGCCAACCTCGCGATCCCTGAAAGCCGAATGATCACCATTCAACCATGGGATACCTCCCAAATCCGAGAAATTGAACGTGCCATCATTAGTTCAGAACTTGGTCTCACTCCATCCAATGACGGAAAACTCATTCGGCTCCCCATTCCCCCACTAAGCGAAGAACGACGGAAAGATTTAGTCAAACTCAGTAAAAAATATGGGGAAGAGACCAAAGTACAGATACGTGGATTTCGTCGTGAAGGCAATGATGAACTCAAACATCTTCACAAAGAAAGTTCACTGACAGAGGACGCCAAGGACCGGCTCGAAACCGAGATCCAAAAACTCACAGACAAATTCATACAGACCGTCGATGACCTCACCAAGAAAAAGGAGGAGGAAATACTCGCGATCTAAGGAATATTTGTGATACCGATCAGGCCATCTTCCTCTCCCGACCTTCCACACCTTCCGCCTCCGATCACCGTTTCTATTCGTCTTGATGCGCTAACCAGGAATTTCCAACAAATCCGGCAATCGATCGCTTCGTCGACAAAAATCCTGGCCGTCATTAAAGCCGACGCCTATGGCCATGGGACAATCCCTGTAGCTCAAACACTAGAACACCTGGGAATCTTTGGATTTGGCGTGGCATCGGTCATGGAAGGAATAGTGCTTCGAGAACACCATATCAACTGCCCCATTCTGGTTATGGGGCCCCTGCTACCTGAACATCTTAGCGAAATTATTCGGTATCAGCTTACACCGGTGATTTCACGTGCCGAAATCGTTCAACAACTTCTGGAGCGACTTTCTCCTCAGACCACCCCATTCCCCATTCATCTCAAAGTCGATACCGGATTACACCGACTTGGCTTCGAAACTGATCAAGCCCTCTCTCTACTCACCGGACTATCACTCTCAAATCCTCTCATTGAAATAGAGGGCTTCTTAAGCCATTTTGCCGATGCCGACAATCAGGACCACACCTTAACCAACCTGCAAATCAAAAAGTTTTTGGCCTTTATCAACCAAGCGAAGCAATTGGGAGTCCAACCACCCATTGTTCATTTGGCCAATAGCGCAGGAATCCTGTTTCATCCAACCGCCCACTTGGGAATGGTCAGACCTGGATTAATGTTATATGGATACGCACCCCGACAGGAAAATTCTCCACAGTCCCTCACACTTGAACCGGTGATGCAAGCCACCACATACGTGGCCCATCTCCGCTCTCTTCAGCCCGGTGAAATTGTGGGATATAATGCCCTGTTCCGCACACGGAGGCTATCGCAAATCGCCGTCCTGCCGGTAGGCTATACCCACGGATTTCCCCGCCATCTCACCGGCGTCGGGCATGTCCTCCTCAAAGGAGAACCGGCCCCCATTATTGGGAAAATTTGCATGGATATGATGATGGTAGATGTCACGGACATCCCCCATCCAACTGTTGGAGACGAGGTCATGCTATTGGGAAAACAGGGAACGCGGGAAATAACAGCAGAAGATCATGCCGGATGGTTAAAAACGATTCCCTATGAAGTTCTGTGCGGAATCGGGGGGAAGGCGAACCGTATCTACCTTCCCCACATACCTCACCCTTCTTCGTCACCTACACCACAACCGTCATCCCAAAAAAATCCTGGAATGACCTAGTTAGCCGACGGATTCATTCACAACACGGCCACACTAACTCAGACAAAGGGTTTTAGCATGTTAGGTTTTCAGCTTACGCTTTAAATGTTTCTCGACACTCGCCACCTTGCCAGCCAACCGGCCTTTCTTCCCACGCCGATAATCAACCTTAATCACACAAGAAATCCGAGGACAATCCTTTTTCATTCTGGTATAGCATTCCTTCACGACTCGAAACACGTCATCCCACTCGCCTTCCAACACGGTTCCCATGGGATTGAGGCGATAGTCCACCCCGCTTTTATCAATCAGGTCTAGTGACCGGGACACATACTTTCCGACACTTTCGCCTTTACCAAGAGGCGACATGCTAAATTCCAAGAGCACCATTACCCACCTTCCTTTCCAACGGGTTCCACCTGCTCCTCACTGGACAACTTCCAACTATTGGGATACTCCAATTCCCCGGTCAATTGAAACCCATTGACCGCTTCCGCTAAGCGCTCTCGGCGCCGAAGATCGCTCACTTCCGTATTCTTCAGCTCTTCACGAAGGACGCCCAACCAATCCAGGAACTGGTCGAATTCTTCATCAAACAGCAATTCAAAATTTTGACGAAGCATCTTTGCCAGAGCTGGAGCGGTCCCACTCGTACTAATCGCTATTCGAAGATTCCCTCGCTTGACCAGCGCAGGCATGATAATCGTCGAATATTCAGGCAAATCCATCGACCAAACCAGACATCGTTCGGTTTTCGCCAGCTCAAACAAGGACTTGGCCAAATCCAGATCATTCTTCAACACATTCATAATCAGCACAACCCCTTGAGCATCACCGGATCGAAAAGTCCGTCCCCGGTGGATAATCTTCCCTGAGGCGGTCAGCTTCCGCAAATCGACATGAAGGGTAGGATTGACCACCGTAATTTTTGCTCCGGCATCCAACAAGCGATGCACTTTTTCAACCGCCTCTTCATCACCACCAATCACCATACACTGGCGACCATCCAAATCAACTGTTACTTGAAACCCTGCATTCTTCGTCATGAGTATCCTCCTTTAGAACCCGACACATCTTACCCAACATGCACCACAGGGGGAAAGGGTAAAATCCCCAATCCCATGGCCCACAACATTGCATAGGTCACAGGCACCAAAACGGACGGAGAAGAATACGGGAGAACAGGTCAGAGCTGCGAGACGGAAGCCCTATTCAGGGGTGTTGAGGAACAGACAGGATAAATCAGGCAGGGTTTATTCGACCGGATGCTGGAGACTTTCCGAACTTTGAATACCGAGAGATTCATAGATTTTCAAGGTCGCCTTCGATTTATTCAAGGTATAAAAATGAATACCCTTCACTTTATGATCAATCAGATCCACCACCTGTTCGGTCGCCCAATGAATGCCCACCCCTTCCGCGTATCCATCATTTTCAGCTCGATGCATCGCCCGTAAAAGCTTCGCAGGAATACGGGCACCAAGCGCCAGCTCAGACATGCGAGCCATGCCCTTTCTGGACACAATCGGCATAATGCCCGCGATGATCGGCACTTTAATGCCCACAACCTCGCAACGTTCACAAAAATCAAAAAAGTCCCGATTATCAAAAAACAATTGGGTACAGATATAATCCGCTCCCGCATCGACTTTCCGCTTCAGATTGTCCATTTCCTGTAACCGGTTGGGCGTACCGGGATGTCCTTCGGGAAATCCTGCCACTCCCACGCCCATTTCAGGAAATTGCTGCTTAATAAACCACACCAGATCAGACGCAAACTGAAAGCCATCCTCAGGAATCTGCACATCAGTGCATCCCTTGGGAGGATCTCCCCGCAAGGCCATAATATTATGAATACCGCTGGCCTGGTATTTCGAGAGAATCTGATGAATTTCCTGACGGCCCGAGCCCACACAGGTTAAATGCGACACAATCGTCAAATCGGTTTCCCGTTTCAGCTTCACGACTAAATCATGCGTGCGTTCCCTGGTAGACCCGCCAGCCCCATAGGTCACACTGACATACGCAGGCTTTAACGGCATGAGGGCCGAAATCGCTTCAAACAGTTCTTGAAACGTCCGTTCCGTTTTTGGCGGGAAAAACTCGAAACTGATCGCAGGATTATGCGTCCGCAACACCTCAGAAATATGCATGGCCCTACCTTAAATCGCTCACCCACATTTGTCTAGTCTCTATCAGAGTTCAGCCTTGGCATAAAAAGCAGCAAGAGGCCTCACACACCAACGAACGAGAATTGCGCCCATAAGACCTGTCAAAATCAGAACGGTCAGAAGATGAAACACCGTCACATTCCCAATCGCAATGGGAATCCCCTGTGCCTCTAGAGTCCTCAAAAACATGACGTACCGGATCATCCCCATCAGCACCAGGGTGATCACCGTACAAATGATTCCGCCCCAAACAAGACCTTTGACATGTGGCACCATAAATGACGCATTTAACAACACCATGGCCACCAGGGCTGCCATCACGCCGACGAAGAAGAATGCAGAAGCCAAGCCGGTGCCATCAATCAGACCACCCCTCGGCACCTCACCCAAAACGAGAAACAACCAGGGACCGATAAACATTTGCGGCACCAGCCCGGCTAACATCCAACCAACCCCGTATCGAACCTGCTCATCAGAAGGGACGAAACGTGAACGAGAGGTGGAGTCAGATGCACCCCAGGCGCTTGACCATCCGAGCAGTCCCAGTAGCGTCACCACCAATCCCCCTGCAGCCAAACTGGCAAAAAGCAGATGCAGGATCTTAGGAAACACGCGGGTCCAATCCACGGTCGACAATCCGAGTACAAACCATCCTCCAGCCACATGCCCTTCATGCGCCATGGCATCCCATCGGGCCAACCACAGGATACCCGCTCCAAAGAACAGAACGCCGGCACAACCCAGCCAGACAAACCCCGAAAGCTTTCCGGGATCATTTATCTGCCGGCTTTTCCAAAGGCAGGCTCCGCCCAACACAAAACCCAACATTTCCTCATAGCCCCACGGCCCCACGGCAATATGGGATTCAGGCAGAGGGTAACCAAGGATGGCCGGCACAAGAAGACCGACAACTCCGGACATCACCAACAGACCGACTGTCAGTCGAACGACCAAGGGGTTGAGGACCTCCCGCAGCCCTCTTTGATAGGAATCGCCTTGCCACCGACCCATCAAGTCCGTCATTAGCAACAAAAGCGTCAACCCTAACGGCAACACCATCCGCCACACATCCAACACCGCAAACAGAAGAAACCCGTCAACCATATCCGCTCTCTTTCCTT
>CABVRQ010000041.1:25608-34661 GCA_902500695.1 uncultured Nitrospira sp.
ACATCCAACACCGCAAACAGAAGAAACCCGTCAACCATATCCGCTCTCTTTCCTTTAAAACTTGATATAACAAATGGAAAATTTAGTGAACCGGCCATGCCGGATGAACGAGGAGCCTGTAGGGAATAGAACACGTCCTGGAAGGCCATGTCATCCTAAACCCTTCAAACGGTCTTCATGACGCCAACTTAACCGGGTGAGGCCGGGACAATCTGAAGCCATCCGTGGTCATGAAGAAGATGAACGGGAGTCCCAAAGAGGGCGGACAGGCGGTGATCATTCAGAACGTCCACCTTAAGACCATCTTCCATGATCCGGCCCTGTTTCAACAACACAACCCGATCAATCTCCGGAGGAATTTCATGGACATGGTGCGTCACCAAAATCACTGTGCCTCCCTGGCGGATGAAATCCCGAATGATCTGAAGGTATTGAAAGCACGCCTGCACATCCAGCCCGGTGGTTGGCTCATCTAACACAAGGAGCCGAGGTTCGTGCACCAAAGCCCGACCCAACAAGGCTCGCCGTTGTTCTCCGGTAGACATCTCCCCAAATGGGCGGTCTTGAAGATGGGCAATCCCAAGCTTGCGCATCATCTCAGAGCTGTCGGTACGATGTCGGAGACTGATGGTTTGATGGTCATACACATCCAAACTAGAGAAAAACCCCGAAAGAATAATCTCCAACCCTGTGGTGTGGCACGGATAGGCCTGTTGCATATCCGCCGAAATTATCCCGATTTGGGACCGTAATTCCCACACGTTCCAGTGCGCCTTCCCCATCAGCCGGACATATTGATCCGGCCCGACGACCGGATACAGTTCCCTCGAAAGCAGCTTCATGAATGTCGATTTCCCTGACCCATTGGGACCCAGGATAACGGTCGAACACCCCTGACCAATGACCAGAGACAGATCATGGAGGACAGGCTGAGTTCCCCGATACACCGTCGCATGGCGCATATGAATGAGAGGAGATTTTTCTAAACTCATCTGTGTATCCGACATACAAAAGCGCACTTCAATCCGCAAATACGCAGAAATCCCACCGACTTGGCAGAACACATTATTTCCGTATCGGATTCAGCCGATACAGTAACCATGAAATGGAGAGCACGGCATGTTTCACCAAATCCTCATACCCTAAAATCCATCACCGCTATTCTTTAGCAAAAACAACCCGTCTCACACAAAGACAAATTGCTCCATCTCGAAAAAATGAACGAACGGGAAAATCCACAGAATGCCCAAAATCAGGCCATGGTTTACCATGAACGACACAATCATCACTGGCACACCAGTTGCTTCTGATAAAAGATTGAGTGAGAGTCAGTAAGCCGTACAAAACGGCCAACATTCACAGGCTACATATAAACCCAGGGAGGTCGAAATGAAAATGATGTCTTCAGGATGCGCAATCGGGACGATGGCCTTTGTGTCGGGAATTACATTGGGAATCGCAGCAGGGCTGTTGTGGGCCCCACAGTCCGGGAAACGAACCAGAGAAGACCTACAGGATCTTGCCTCCGATACATTTGATCAAGCCGAGGACTGGCTGGACAACACCAAAGAAACAGTTGACGATTTTGTCAAACGGGGAAAAGCGGCCGTCATGGGCGCCTAATACGCACAAATTCATGACTCTAGTGATTAGAAACTCTGGGTAAATCAAGCCAAGAACGATGGAACACCCAGGGGAAGACGTTGTCGTCCTGAGCCGTTCGACAAGCCTCCCCTGGGTGCAGTCGAAGAGGCTCAGTCCAAGATCCATCGAAGGATCTCAGCCATGGCATTTTCACTATGGGCACAGAGCCTTCCCCAGAGGCTTAGGAAGCCAAACGGGTGAGAAGTTGCCAGATGAGCATGTGGTGTCCCCTACCTGAATGAGGATATCTTTGTTTGGACACGAAACCCCGAAGACTCTTCGAAATTTGTTGTCTTGGAGGCCAGAAAAAATGAGAGAAACTCAAGGAACAATTTACCCCTTCTAGACTCTTTCTACCCGGAGGACTACAATTGGTTCCGAGTAGTCTGTCCCATTGACCTTCCGAAGATTTTGTTATCTACTACATAAGCGTACCTCCACATGACCAGTGATTTCTGAAATTTTGAGCGTGATACCCCTCAGTGATCTGCCGCACAGTCACCAAGCACAAGCCCCTTCAATTGGCAGGAATGGCCCTTCTCTGACCGATGGGTCCGCCAATGGAAACCTGCACGAATCCGATAGGACAGCAGACCCGAAACCAGTCCCGTTCCCCGGCCACCACAACAGATAAGGACATACGATCTTGATATGGCAGGCATAACACGCATCCCGTTTCATCAGCGAATTGTCATTGGCGTCGAAATCGAGGCGTACAGTATTAATGTCACCGATCACAAAATCGGCAGGCGCCTGTCCAAACCCCGGCCGGGTCTTTCCGAATCCGGAGAGCGATTTACGCGGGATGCCTCCATCGGCAGCGAATATAACAGTCGTCCCTTTAGTACGGTCCGGGAGAGCTTGTTTTTACTCAAGGCCGGCTTGCGAAAATACCTGCGCGGACTGTATCGCAGTCGTGAAGACGAACAGGACTATCGCGTGCCGTTATTTGTGGGAGGCTGGACGAACCGGTTTGCGGGCACCCACCTACACATCTCTGTTGCCAATCGCAAACTCACCAAACAAGAAGCCACCGCCCTCAGTTGGCATCTGCATGACCAACTCCCGTTGCTCATCGCGACCGGAGCCAATTCACCCATATGGGACAAAAAAGTCACAGGGAAAGCCTCCAACCGGTTTCTTAGGGGAAATGCCACCTACTTCACGCCCACGAAACGAGGGGATCTCACCTCGGTCGATACCAGGGAACTGGTCTATAGCAAAGGACGAAAAACCAAACCGCCCACTCTGGAAATCCGGGTCTTCGATTCCAATATTCCTGAATTCGTCGTGGCGAATCTATGTCTGGTGAAAGCCGTGTGTTTGCGATGGCTCAGAGGGAAGCCGGCTGCCAATCGAATGAGCCATGCCGATTACCTCCTCGCCAGAACAGAAGCCGCAACCAAAGGCATGAAAGCCAACCTCCCCTGGAAACGGGAATGGATACCAGCCCCGGAATATTTGGATCGATTCCTCTGGGAACACCGGGAAGAAATCGATGCCATGGATATACCTGAAGAAATCTATGAGGTTCTCCGTCTGCTCAAACGCAGATATAACGGCACTCGGCTCATTCATGATGCGGTCGCCCTGGCCATTCGCGAGCACCCGCAAACCTGGCAACGCCGCTTCGCCAAACGCTATCGCTCAGGATTAGGTCATTTGCTCAGTGGCAATACCTTGCAGGATTTTGCCACCGAATTGAAGGTCCCCTTTCCCAGTACCGAACGGGTGTGGCTGGGCCGGAAGCGAGCCTCCATCGATGAGTAAACGCTTTCCCGCCCCGTTAATCGGCATCACCTGTGAAGCCGTATCCAACCGCAAGGATTTCGCCAACTACGATTTATTATGTGACCACCGCTATGCGGCCGCGGTCACCGAAGCGGGGGGCCATCCGGTATTACTTCCGATTAATCACAGGGAAACCCTTCGCAATCGTTATCTGGAAGGCATTGACGGGTTGGTCATTGTCGGAGGTGACGATCTGGACCCGAGCTGGTATGGAGAACGCCCTAAAAAACGCACAAAAGTGGCGTTCAAAAACCGGTCAAAGTTTGAAGCCTGGTTGTACAAGGCCGGCAAAACACGACGGTTGCCCATTTTAGGAATCTGCTATGGCATGCAGCTGATCAATGTCCTGGAGGGAGGAACCCTTCATCAACATATTCATAAACCCAAACAGGGCTATCATGTGGATCATGAAGGCAAGAAAAACGGGCTACATCCCATCAAAGTCATTCAGGGAACCCGATTGGCGACAATCCTCGGAAAGGGACGAAAGGTGGTGGCCACCCAACATCACCAGGGAGTCCGGACCCTCGCTCCCGATTTCATTCCTGCCGCCATCGCCAGCGACGGACTGATTGAAGCGATGGAACATCCCAAGTACCCCCATATTTTCACCGTGCAGTGGCACCCCGAACGACAACTGCGCAGCCAAACCACACAAAAACTCCTCCGGGCCTTCGTCCGATCCTGCCAACATTACCAACGAACAAGAAACCCGTAATCAGCCGGGTTCGCCGCAATCGTCATACACACAGATTCGTAAATAAAACGAACAATGAACCAGAAATTAGATGCGAAAGATTGGCAGGCTGTGGCATGCGGCAACCCACGTGGCACTAATCCGACATGAGACAATCACCAAATTACCCGGCATGGCCCGTACCACATGGGCATTCTGAACCGGAGGTGAAGAATCTGTGCCCGGGTCGAACAGCCCAACGCCTCAGCGAGATCCTTCGTTCACTATAGGTAAAGACAAGATAACCCAAGAGATGAACACGTACCTGACGCCTTTACGCCACTCCTTTCGCCATATGCCATTTGGTATTCAGACAATTCTTCCCGACATGAAAAAGATCGGTTGAATGTTCAAACCATGATTTCCTGGCAACATCCCTGGAAGCTCCAAGCCAAAGCCTCCCTCATCATCATGCTCATTGTGGGCGGGGCCATTCTGGTCACGGAACTCTTTCATCAATATTATGTGGCGGAATTGGCCAAAGATGTCATTCACTCCAAATCTCTCGTCCTCCTTCGCCAAATCGGCGCACGGTTTCAATCAGAAAAACATTTTCACAATGCGACATTGCGGGAGAAATATTTAAACGATTTGATGAGTCGGAACCCGGATCTCATCTTCCTTCGTGTCTATGGGAAAGGCGCCAAGGCCGATGATCCGCCAATCCTGCTCACACAGGTTGGTAAAACCGAGGACGCGTCATCTGACATCCCGTTGATGGTCACCCACACCTTCCAATTTGAAGAACCCCAGGGCCGCTTTCACAATCAACCCGGCGATGATCGGCTCAAATTATCCACCCCTCTTGCCATACAGGGAAAAACCGCCGGGGTCATCTACGCCGAATACTGGACGGGGCAACTTACCACCATCACACATTTTTTTCTCAATTGGTCGCTCATCATCAGCCTGATCATGGGATTCGGCATCGTGGCGGCGTTAAACTTTTTTCTCTATCGACATGTGATCCGTCCCCTTGGGCGGCTAAAAACCGGGCTGGCTGAGGTTGAAAAGGGCCAATGGGCCACCCTGGTCCCGATCGGAAAAACAGACGAAATAGGCGAATTAGCCCGCCAGTTCAATTCCATGGCACAACAGATCCAAGAGGTGATGAAGGAAAATGCCTCATTGAATCAGGCGTTAGCCCAGGCGCGGGATGTTCTACAAACCAGAGTGGAAGACGCAACCGCAGAACTCAGGCAACGGAATGAAGAGCTGGCCGCCGTCAACGAGCGCCTCTCCATTGCGCAACGTGACATTCTCCGGCAACAACGGTTGGCGGTCTTGGGGCAACTGGTCGCCACCATTGCCCACAAGATCGGCACACCCTTAACGGCCATCTTCGGACATCTGCAACTTCTCCAGGAAGATCCGCATCTTCCCCAGGAAGTCCTGGAGCGGGTGCGAACCATGCTCAAACAAACCGATCGCCTCACCCACAGCATCCAGGACTTACTCACCTTCACGCGAACACCCACCATCTCCGTCGAACAGGTTTCCCTCCCGACCCTGATCGACCAGTCGCTGTTATTATTTCGGCCGCTTTTGCAAGAGCAGGGCATTCAGGGGCTCACAAACTTTGCGCCGGATCTGTGGTCGGTCCAGGGAGATGCCTTTCATCTTCAGGAGGCCATCAACAACCTCATCGATAACGCCATCGATGCCATGCCGGACGGCGGGCATTTGACCATTCAGGCACGAAACGCCGAAGATACCCCTCAAACGGGGCCGGAGGTGATCGTCGATATTCACGATTCAGGACCGGGGGTTCCCCGGGAACACATCGAAAAAATCTTTGACCCCTTCTTTACCACCAAAAGTGTGGGGTCAGGAACTGGATTGGGATTAGCCATCACCACCGAAATTATTCAATTGCATAAGGGCCACATCACCGTGCAGAGCGAAGAAGGACAAGGCACCCGCTTTCTCATTCGGCTGCCGGCCTGGAGGATCCCGGATCATGCATAAAGCCACCATCCTCATCGTCGATGATGAACCGGACACGCTGACCCTGCTTCGGGAAATCATGGAAAAAGAAGGCTATCAGGTGCACACCGCCACAAGTGGCCAAGCCGCCTTAGGCACCTTTGTCGATCAAACGCCTGATGTAGTGTTATCGGATATTCAAATGCCACAGATGGACGGATTAGCCCTCCTGGCTGAAACACGGAAACGCAGCCCCCTCACCCAGGTCATTCTCCTCACCGCCTATGGGTCGTTGTCCACGGCCGTGGAAGGCATCAAAGCCGGGGCCTTCGATTACCTCTCCAAGCCCTTCGCATTGGAAGAAATTCGTTCCGTCGTCCGACGGGCCTGTGACCATAAACACACCCTGGAGGAGGCACGCGTATCGATTCAGCCACTCCTGCCAAAAGGAAATGGCATCAACCAGATACAAGGCAACAGTCCACCGATGGTGGCCGTGTACAAACTCATCGCCCGCGTCGCACCAACGGAATCCACCGTCCTCATCCATGGTGAAACGGGAACAGGAAAAGAACTCATTGCCAGGGCCATGCATGCCAACAGCCTCCGAAGCGACGGGCCGTTTATCGCCGTGGATTGCGGCACCCTCACAGAAAATCTGCTGGAAAGTGAATTATTCGGTCACGAACGCGGCGCCTTCACGGGAGCCATCACCCTCAAAAAAGGACTCCTGGAATCGGCCAATCGAGGCACCTGCTTTCTGGATGAAATCGGCGACATCTCTCCCAACCTGCAAAGCAAACTCCTCCGGGTCTTGCAAGAACATGAAATCCGCCGGGTGGGCGGCATGGAATCGATCAAAGTCGATGTCCGCATCATTGCCGCCACCAACAAACACCTCAAAAAACTCGTGGAATCCGGGAAGTTCCGGGAAGACCTCTATTACCGGCTCAACGTTGTCACGCTGCACCTGCCCTCGCTGCGAGAACGGGTCGAAGACATCCCTACCCTCATCGAATACTTTCTCACCAAATATACCCAGCTCAATAATAAGGTCATCACCGGAGTGCACCCGCAGGCCTTAGCCCTGCTCACCAACTATTCGTGGCCGGGAAATGTGCGGGAACTCGAACATACCATTGAACGTGCCGTGGTCATGACCCCGCATTCCCTCATCATGTCTCACGACCTCCCGTTAGCGCTCGTTGCGCCGCCCGCCCTCCCCGACCAATCGCCATCCCATCCAGACTGGAAAACACTCGGACAGCTCGAACGGGAACATATCCTCAAAGTCCTGGATGCCCAGCAAGGCGACGAAAACCGCACCTCGGAACTCCTCGGCATCCACCGGAAAACCCTCCAGCGAAAACTCAAAGAATACGGCCTCCGGTAAAACCCATTCCGCCCAACCCGTCATGCACGACGTTAGTCATCGACCACCCCCTCTCCACCCGTGGTCATCCTGAGCCGGAGGCGAAGGATCTAGTAAAGCCATAGGACTACCCTCAGCACGGCCCCAGACTCTTATATCCGGGCCTCCTTCCCCTCCGACATGTCTGTGGTTCCCCCTCTTTCATGGAAGTTCCTCCAAGGTTCATTTTGCTCCGACGCCTGCCGGCTGGCCCCAAGGAGGGACGCTCCTCACAGCTAGCGGACCGTGTCTGAGCCCCGCGAGTTGGTCCGCCCTCTGCAGAGTTAGCGTCCCTCCGCTTTAATAAGGCCAGACGGGGCGTCAATGGTTTTGGGTCCTTTTGCCGAAACAAAAGGACCTCGTCGTACGGGGACGAAACCCCGGCATCTCTCAAACAGTCAAAGTACTCCCAACATTCGTAATCGAACATCCATCCGCGCTTCGACAATCTAAAGAAGAAGTTGACTTATAGGCATAAGTAGTACAAATTCATGCATATGAGAACGCCATTAAATATTGATGATGCCCTTCTGGAAAAAGCCGCAAAATTGACCGGCGTTGAAGAAAAAACCTCCTTAGTTCGGCTAGGACTTGAGGCGCTCATTTCCAAAGAGGCGGCCAATCGCCTGGCTCAACTTGCGGGATCAGAAAAACAACTGCGGTTGTCTATGCGACGGCGATCGATACGCAAACCATGACGCTCGTCTAAGGAGAACCCTCTGAACCGCGAAATCCTTCAAGCGGCAATTGAGAATGGTCGAATCGAATGGCAACGTCATGCCTTGGAGCGAATCCTGGACCGAGACATTTCGCGCCAAGATGTATTGAACATCCTTCGCACCGATGAAGAAATTGAGGATTATGCCAATGATACTCCATTCCCCAGTGCCTTATTCTTCGGCTGGAAGGGTGCTGAACCGATTCATGTTGTCGTTGCCCTTGATTCAATCCCTCAACAGGATACATTATTACTGTGTATCGGCCGGATCTAGAGCATTTTCATCCTGACTTTAAGACACGGAGAAATCGTTGACACGAAATCATCTACCATCTCAATGCCCGCTCTGTGGTGGCACAAAAAAACCCGGGACAACCACCTTTACCGCCGAGTTGGAGTTTGGCATTGTGGTGGTCCGAAGTGTGCCGGCATTACAATGCTCAATGTGTGGAGCCGACTGGATTCAAGATGACATTGCGGCCCGTTTGGAATTGATCGTCAACGAGGCAAAACAAAAACGTCTGCAAGTGGAAGTCACGACCCTCGCCTAAGGCTTTGTGTTAAAAAACCTCTTCTGACCCATCACCTTCAGGTCGGCAACCGGATCAGCGCTTCAATTAAAGTACCGTTGTCATCCTGAGCGCAGCGAAGGATCTGTGCTCAGCACTTAAAGAATGAATTTGCAAAATTGATATTCTTCTGTATTTGAAATTCTGAACCCAGCGAGTTGGTCCGCTCTCCCTGGGCTTATCTCGGTACACTTTAATTTTGCTCCGACGCCTGCCGGCTGGCCCCAAGGAGGGACGCTCTTCGCATCTAGCGGACCT
>CABVRQ010000042.1:0-17740 GCA_902500695.1 uncultured Nitrospira sp.
TCAGGTCTTGCAATAAAGCATCAACCCTAATTTTGCATTTGAGTGGGGGCGCTACCTTCTTTCTTTGAGACAAATTCCAGAAAGTATTGGCGTGGGAGGAAGGCGTGTTCTTGGGACAAGGTAAAGCCGGCTTGTCCCATGTCCTTGATGACTTGTTCTTTCGGGACGAGGTGACTTTTTGAGAAGCCGAGTGTGCCGGATCGTTCATCGTTGTAGTAGTCGATAATCACCACACGCCCGTTTGGTTTGAGCGCAGGCTTGGTGTTGGCCAGAAAATTGATTTGTTTTTTTAAGTGATGATAGACGTCGCACAAGAACACGATGTCTGCGTTGTTTCCTGAAAATACGGGACCTTCCGGGCCGGCTAGAATGAAACGGACTCTGTTGGCGAGCCCAAGTTGTTCCAACCGCGCTTTGTTGTAATTCAACATTTTCTGTTCGACATCGATGGCGATGACCCGCCCATTTTCTCCCACCGATTCGGCCAAACGACGGGTGAAATAACCCGAGCCTGCCCCGAGATCAATCACCATCATGCCAGGCGTGAGGTTCAGGGCCTCAAGGACTTTTTCGGGTTGTTGGTGCTGATCACGTTCCGGCCGTTCAAGTGCCTGTATGTATCTGTTGATATCCCATGTTTTATGCGCGCAGCTTGCAGTAAGAATTAGGAGAACACAAAGGAACAGGAGGGAGAAAATCGTCGGCCTTTTGGACGCTTGGAATAGAGGGATCGAGCGTTGGTGCATATTCACCATCCTTACGTTCTTGTCTGGTTTTTGGATTATACGGGGTCAACTGCCCACAATTTTCTTTTATAACGGTTGAGAAGATGAGTTTCAAGTGAAAGGTGGAACAATGGTTAAAGGGGGAAGCTACCGTTCCCATGGGTTCTCCGGGCAACATGAAGCATACACAAATTACGCACAACGCTTCAGCAATAATGCAGGATGGTCGAGGGAGACAGGAGATAACTCTGATTGGCTCGGAAACTTCGTAACCTTTTGAGCCGGAAATGGCCTAAATAACGAAGATCCGGGGACGGATTGAAAAAGGTAGAAAAGCGATGAGGAGGCTATCAACTCCTAAGACTGCTCTTCGGTCCATATGGGATTTAGATAAAAATCCGTAGCCTGAGTCTACGCTATCGGTGCCGGGATTGATTGAGTGGATTCCCCATCCACCAGAGTCTGAATATTGGTCCAACCACAAGAGGTATCAATCCGAGAGAGAGCGTGAAGAACAGCTCTGATTCGGGTCCAGGGTGTGAGCAAGAATCCATAACAGGCCAACGGCCAATACCAACAGGGACATCCTGAGCGAGGTTGTGCTTAAAGATATTCTTCCATTTATTTGAAAAATGAATGATGACAAGTCCTGGGACAATTCCCTCCAGCATACCGCCAGGAGCATCTGAAGGAAAATGCAAATACCTTTCATGGGTTATGCCACTTAGGCGTTCCTCTCCGTATTCGACAGGCTCGATCAGCCGGACTATGGATGGGGATCCTCCCTTAGGCAATTCATACAAGCAATCCATAAAAATGCCTTTCAAGGGTTTTTGGCAGTTACGTCCGCACAGGTGAGGTATAGGATGAAACTCGTACCCTTCAATTTCCAAATCTGGAGATCATCAATTTTTTCATAGCTTTTCAGAAAGGAGGTTTATAAGAAAGCATTTTTCCTCTGCCCTGAACTGAATACTTCGATAGACCTTTTCATATCTAACTTACGGGACGAGAAAAATAAAGTCTGAGGATCCAGGAGATTTCTGGGTATGCCAAGCTCTATGAGTCCTATAAACTAAATCAAATCAGGAGGCATTATGAAAAACGTAGGAAAAGATAAATCTATTCTATTAATGGGAAGTTTGGCCGGAACCTGTTTAATGGCGACCGTAGCCTTTGCCAACCCCGCCCTGTTGCCGGATCACGCCGGGTACCCGATGAAAGAAACGAAAAGTCCGGTGAGTGGCGTATCCACGGCCAATGATCCAGGACAAGAAAATATGTACGGCCAAAAAGCCTTAAATGCTGCTACTAAAGAATACACAGAAGACCTGAAAACCCGTCGGTCCGGTGTTAAGGGAGCAAGCGACTCAGAGAATGAGAAGCAGATGGGGGATCGGACCCAAATGGGTGGCCAGGACCAGATGACGGGACAGAACCAAACTACCAGCCAGCATCAGAATGAAGGTCAAAATCAGATGAGAGGCCTGGACCAAATTAAGAGCCAGAGCCAAAGCGGGATGGATGGCAAAAACTCAATGCAGGGGCAAAACTAGAATCTTGGGCCATTACAAAACTCTACCCAGGTTTCCAGCCGAGGCAATTTCTCACAATCGATTAACGGTCATTCCGAGGGGGATGTCATGGGCCCCCTCGGCATAAAGATTATAGGCGTTTATTTCAGGAAGGACCCGATTCGGATTGTGGGGCATGCTGAGTTACATTGTTACGTTGGCAAAAGTGAACCGGATCGAATGATATAAGTCAGGAGGGTGATGAAAAACATGCCCAGTCCTATGATCACTTCAATCCAAATGGGATTCAGACCTGCGAAGAATCGATGCTTCTCCTCAGTTGGTAATTCGGATTGAGTTCCCATCCACCAAATCATTCCCGTCATCAGGCTTGCTCCCAGCACCACAATACTTCCGGTAGTGGTTGCTAAACCAAGGCCCATAAGCAGGCGTGGCCATTGAGGGAGCAGTCGTTCAGTAATTGAGGTTCCTCTAGAACCGACTTCCCGTATCCACCAGAGTCTTAGCCCTAATCCAAGCCCTATAGCTATCAGCCCGAGAAAAAGTGAGAGGGACGGTTTCAATTCCATGCCTGGATGGGGAACAATAATCCAAACCATCCCAAAGGCCGTGATCAGCCAGGGGAGACCATGAGTGAGTGTGTGCTGAGTGTACTCTTTCCACTTGCCAGGAGGATGAATGATGATCAGTGAGGTTCCGATCCCCACCAGTATTCCCCCAAGCACATCCGTAGGAAAATGGGCGCCGGTGATGACACGACACATTCCACCAAACGCGGCTAACCCGAACCACATGAATCGGCCATTGGGGAAATAATGCGCAAGGACCGTGGCTACGGCAAATGAGGCGGTGGTATGACCGGAGGGAAAGGAGTCCCATCCACTTTCAAATGACGGAGCGATTTCCCAGTCCTGGCCTTGCTTGAGTCTTGGGCGAGGGCGGCCGATGGTGTGTTTCAATATTTGAGTAAAGAGTCCGGCTACGCCATGTGCGAGTAAGGTATGAATACATGCGGACTTCCAGGTCGGCCATCCAAGCCGGAATCCCACTGCCCCGATTCCCAATGAAATGAGCACCAGAGTCAGCCCGTCGCCTAAGTGATTTCCTAGATTGCCAATGTGGTCAATGGCAGGATGCGTGAAACTATGTACGATCTGGAGGGTTGGACCATCTACCAGGGCTAGAGAAGCGAACAAGCCAAAGAAGAGGAGCCCGGATAGTCCGAATATCACGAGAGGAGATGGGCGGATGAGAACCTGCGGACGTCGGGGTAATGGAGGTGCGGGTGGTTGGTCAGTCACAGGATTGGGGGATGGGATTCGTCAACAGCCGTAGTCGAATTTTTTCCGTCTATGGAAATTCTTCCCCTCCTTCATCTTCCCTCTTGGCCGGGGAAGATGAAAGTGACGAATGGAAGTCCAAGTTTGACATGGCATTCGTCGGGTCAGGGTACCCAGTCAGCGAGAAAGATGTTGAATTCTTTTGGGTTGGCGGCATTCCGGTCGGATGACCATACCACCTGTTTTCCGTCAGGCGAGAACATCGGAAAGCTATTGAAGTGCCCATTGAAGGTAATTTGTTCGGGGTGCGTGCCATCTTCATTGATGACATGCAAGTGAAAAGATGGACGCCCCTGATGATCGGGGGGTGTCGACAAGTTGGAGGAATAGATGATGTGTTTCCCATCGTGAGCAAAGAAGGGAGCAAAATTCGATCGCCCGTTATCAGTCACCTGTACCTTGTTGGAGCCATCAGCATTCATGATGAAGATTTCCAGGTTTGACGGTTCCACAAGATTTTGCGTGAGGAGGTCACGATAGGTCTTCACGTCTTCGTCAGTTTTCGGATGGTGGGCTCGATAGACAATTCTTTTGTTGTCGGGAGAAAAAAATGCCCCCCCATCATATCCGACTTCCTGCGTCAGTCGCTTCAGATTCTTTCCATCGATATCCATGGTGTATACATCTAAATCCCCATCACGTATGGAGGTGAAGACAATGGTTTTTCCATCCGGAGAAATGGTGGCTTCGGCATCGTATCCTTGAGCGGAGGTCAAGCGATGTACGTCCCGGCCGCCGATGTTCATGGAGAAGATGTCATAATCATCAAGGGCCCACCGGTAGCGTTCGGTTTTTTCGGGGACTGGTGGACAAAATTGACTCGAGATATGCGTGGAGGAAAAGAGGACACGCCGGCCACCGGGGAAAAAGTATCCGCAGGTGGTGCCACCCAGGCCGAGACTGACTCGCCTGACATTCGTGCCATCGAGGTCCATAATATAGATTTGATAACAGGACCTGAGGGTCTTGCCATCGGGTTCCAGGGTTGATTGATACACCAACCGGTTACCCTCATCCGAAAAATAGGCTTCGGCATTTTTCCCGGAAAACGTGAGCTGCCGGATATTGGCCAAATGAGGTTCGGGTTGATCCTGAATGGCGGATGGTTCACCAGCCAGGGCTGTATTCCACATCAGCAATAAGGCCAGCAGGCTTAACAGGAGCATGGTTTGTATCGGTGTCTTGAATAGATGAACAGAAAAGGTCGGACGCATTCATAAGCCTCACGGTGAATGGCGAATAATCTCGAATGCAGAGTGTACGGGTTGAAACATCCCCCGGGCAATCACTTTTCCTTGCTTAAAGACCAGATAGCTATCCCACCCGTAAAAAAACAACAGCCGTGAAACGGGCTTGACGGCTTCAGGAGACGATCCGAAAAAGAATGTGACGGTATGGTTGGCATCCCGAGGGTGGGGACAAGAAATCAGGAAGGCCATTTCCGGGCCTTCGAATCTCTGAGCCTCAATGGAGATGTACCCCGGCTGGGTTTCCATGCTTTTTTCACAACTATTGAAGGAATTGGTTTCCAGCAGACGACGGGCAGAGGGTCCGATGACCAGGTATGAGGCCGATTCAGAAATGACCGGATCATCGGATTGGATTGTCTCGATCCCGGGTTGTCCCTCAAGACGTTGAAGCAGCGTTTCCAGACTTTGAGCCTCATCCGTTGTCATGGTCTGGGGTCTGATGAGAATTCGACGGGTGTCGGTTTCCCATCTATTCAACATGGGTGGAATGTGTGCACGTTGAAGGCGGAGCAGAAGGTGGTGATCAGGATCGATGGCGAGTGTCGTCGGACTCGCCGGGAGCTGCAGTGTGAAAGATTGTGCGGCCCGATCCACGTTGAGGACGGAGTCATGAATGAGCCCTCCTTGGAGATCGAGGTGGAGGGGAAGACGAATGGTGAATATGGGGTCCGCCTGCAGGATTGTTCCCGTCATCGTGAACCGTCCCTCTTGCGTGGGATCTTCCTGGACGAGGATATCCTGGATATCAAGGTTTGGTGCGCCGGGTTGATCGATCCATTGATGAAAAAACCACCCGAGGTCTCTTTCAGCCGCCTTCGAAAAGATCCGGAGAAGATCGTTCCACTCCAGATAGGTTCCCGTCCCTTCCTGAATGACCCGGCGAACCCCGTTGAAAAATGCCGCGTCCCCCATTTCCTGTCTGAGCATGTGAAAGGCCAGAGCTGTCTTCTGGTAGCCAATCGCATTATCCAGCCGGGTTTCCTTGTGGTGGAATGCCCGCACCGGATATTCCTTGTCCGGCTCCGCATACAGATTATATTCGTAGACCATCCGCCGTCGGGTGTTGAAGGCCTCCTGCTGATGGCCCCTGGCCTCGTCATAATAGTAATTGGAGAGATAGGTGGTGAGCCCTTCCACCCAATTGCCTTGAGCAAAGTCATTGAAGACGGAATTTCCGAACCAGGAATGGACGATTTCATGGCCAAGAGAATAGGGTTGGGTATATCCGCGCCGAATGACCCCTTCACCTAAAAGAGTGAATGAGGGAAGTCCCAGTCCGCTTGGGAAAAAATTTTCCACGACGGCGAATTTTGTAAACGGGTAAGGACCCAGGAGATCGGTATACATTTGAAGGTAGTCGATGGTCGCTTCTAAATATTGCGGAGCCAGGTGCGCGTCTTCGGGGTAAAGGTAGGTGGCGAGTTGAATGCCTTTCCATTCCTGCTTCTGCACCAGAAAATGATTGGCAGCCAATGTCAGTGCTTCACTCGGAAGGTTCACCCTCCATTGGGTGGTACGGCGTCCGTCAGTTACGCCATTCGCCACTTCCCGGCCCTGGGTGATCGCTTCCCAGTCTGAAGGGAGGCGGAGGGTGAGATCATACGTCGAGAGGGTCTGTTCCCATGTGGGATACCAGAATGTTTCATACGTTAAATACACGCCGTTGGGTCCAATATGTCCGTTGGTGTCATCCGGTTTGACAAAGCGAAGTCCCCCCGAGGCTTTTGGAGAATCATCAATCTGTCCGTGGTACGTCAGTGTAAGGATCGCCAGTTGGTCTGGCCCGTCAAGGGGAGGTAGGGGAATTTCTATAACCCGACGCGTTGACGGCGGTTGGAGAGTCGCGGCTTCCGAAGGGTGGGGGATTGGAAGCAAATTGCCGTTGAATTCGACTCGATCGATGGTGAGCTGAGGATGCAGGATGAAGGAGATGGATGAGTTGGCGCGATGGGATGGTGGAAGATGGATGCGGTCCAAACCGGTGATGGCATGGGTGTCAGGATTCAGTTCAATCAGTAATTCATGGTGAATAGGCTCCAATGTGTGGGCTTGGAGGGGATTTGCCATTGTTAGACATAGCAATGCCAATCCCAGGATAACTGATGGGACTTGGATTGCTGGAGGGAAGATTGGGTGACTGAAACTCACAAGATAATTTCCTTGCTCAATTTCCGAATACAGTTATTTTCTCTGGCAGAATATTTTGGGAGGAAGAAGGCTGTACTGTTTTAGGCTAGGGGGGGTCCGTTGGGAGTAACGCCTCGACAAACGCCGAAGCCTTAAAGTCCTGGAGGTCCGCCTCCCCTTCCCCCACACCTATTAAACGAATAGGAAGATTGAGTTCGTCCACGATCGCCACGACGACTCCGCCTTTGGAGGTGCCATCCAGTTTGGTCAAGGCCAATCCTGTGACGCCGAGTGACTCATGAAATTGTTGGGCTTGTGCAATGGCATTCTGCCCCAGCGTGCCATCCAGGACGAGAAGAGTTTCATGGGGGGCGCCGGGCATTTCCCGCGCAATGATTCGTTTGATCTTTTTCAATTCATCCATCAAATTGATTTTGGTGTGCAACCGTCCAGCGGTATCGATGAGGACGACATCCACATTTCGAGCTTTCGCGGCGACCATGCCATCAAACACCACGGCGGCAGGATCGGAGCCCTGCTTCTGCTTGATCACCTCGATGCCTGTGCGTTTCCCCCAAATATCTAATTGCTCTATTGCCGCGGCTCTGAAGGTATCACCGGCGACAAACAGTGTCTGTAACCCCTGTTGTGAAAACCGATGCCCGAGCTTGGCAATGGTCGTGGTTTTGCCGACACCGTTGATGCCGATGATCAAGACCACAAATGGACGAGGGCCGCGTCGAATCAGTTGTTCCAGCGGTTCGGTCTCGCCCTTGCGAAGAACGTCCATGAGGAGAGTATGGAGGACCGCTGTCGGATCGGTCCCACTGAACACCCGTGTTTTATCTTTAAGCATCTCAAGAAATCGCTCGACGGTGTGTATGCCCACATCGGCTTCCAGGAGACTGGCTTCGACATCTTCCAATGCGACGGGATCCAGGTGCCCCCGCCCCAGGCGACGCAATGACTTTTGCACCGACTGGCGTGTTTTTGCTAATCCGTTCTGAAGACGTTCAACCCATTTCATCGTTGATTTTCCCGACTATCAGGTCAAAAGAGTGTTCAATGGCTTTCGTTAGGCGAGAAGACGGGGAGCAGGCGAAAGTCGACCGAAGATCGCGCGCTCTTTGCGTTTCATCCGTTTAGCTTCCCGATCGGTGGTTTCATGGTCATACCCTAGTAGGTGAAGGGTGCCATGGATGAGTAAACGCAGAATTTCTTCATCAGCGGTGTTGTCAAATCGTGAAGCTTGAGCAAGGGCCACGGGAATACAAATCACGACATCTCCCACGAATGCCAATGACGACTGTAAGGCATCCTGCATGGGGAAGGCTAGCACATCGGTCGCATAGTCCCGCTGTCGGTACGTCCCATTGAGTCTCCTCATGCGAGTCTTGCCCACGAAGGTGAGACTTAGATTGACGGAAGGATACCCTGCCTGTTGTAACACGGCTTGCGTCAGGCGCCGAACTGTCGTGGGGCGAACGGATACTCGCCGGAGGTGGGAGCGAAGCCACACAGCCATCGGGGCTTACCGCGTTGGCCCCTGACCGTTTGTGTCCGACTTGGAAGAATTTCTATGAGATGCGGTCGAATGGCCGGTAGATATGTTGTGCGGGCTGTTGTTGGGCAGTTGGTGTTCAAACCGATCATATGCTTTGATAATTTCTTTAACCAACCGATGTCGGACCACATCTTGTTCCGAAAAATACACAAATTGTATTCCGTCAATATTGAGGAGAATGTCAGCAATCTGGGCCAATCCGGATTTCTGTGAATCGGGAAGATCGATTTGGGTGATATCCCCGGTCACAATGGCCTTGGAATTGAGTCCGAGCCTGGTCAAAAACATTTTCATTTGTTCGGTGGTGGCGTTTTGAGCTTCATCCAGGATGACAAAGGCATCGTCGAGTGTTCGTCCCCGCATGAATGCCAGGGGAGCGATTTCAATTTCACCACGTTCGAGGAGCCGATTGGCCCGATCAATGTCCATCATGTTGTACAACGCATCGTACAGGGGCCGTAAATAGGGGTGCACTTTGGCAAAGAGGTCTCCCGGGAGAAAGCCGAGGTGTTCCCCTGCTTCCACGGCGGGCCGTGCAAGGATGATGCGACTGACCTGTTTATGCGTGAGCGCTGCCAACGCCATGGCCATGGCCAGATAGGTTTTCCCTGTCCCGGCCGGTCCAATGGCTATGACGAGATCTGATTGATTAATGGCTTCGAGATAGGCCTGCTGATTGGGAGTTTTCGGGTTGACAGTTCCTTTTTTTGTCGGAAGCGCGCTGGCCGAAACGGTATAGGGTTTGAGTGGAGTGTCAGGTTTTTCTTCTGTTGCCAGAATGGCTCGTGAAATATCGTCAGGTTTCAGTTCGTAATAGGTTCTGGTCCAATCGGCTAATTCCCGCAAAATATGTTCGGCCCGCAGAACTGACTCCGGCTGACCATGAAGGGTGATCTCATCGCCCCTGGCCGCCATTCGGACCTGGAGTTCCCCTTCGATCATTTTGAGGTGCAGATCGTGTGGGCCGAAAAGATTGGCTAAATCGACCCCTTCCCGTAGTTTAAATTTTCGCACGTAGGATTCGATTCACCTCCTGTTAGCCATAATGACACTCATAGGTGATTCTAGCAAAGGTTTGAGATTGGCTCAAGGAAGGAGATGGAGATTACCGTCTCTTTTGGCAGGTCGAACAATAAAATGAGCTGCGTTCACTTTGCATGCGCGTGATGAGGGTTGGACAACCATGCGAGCATGGCAATCCTGCCTTCTGGTAGACCTGATGCGCTTCCTGAAAGTGTCCCTGTGATCCCTCGGGAGCACGAAAGTCTCTGATGGAAGAGCCTCCGGCAAGAATGGCTTCCTGTAATACCGTATGCATGGTGTCATAGAGCCGTTGACAGGTTGAGACGCCCAGCCGATAACCATGAGCCTGGGGGTGCACTCTGGCGCGAAATAGGATTTCATTGGCATAGATGTTTCCAATTCCGGCGAGGCGATGTTGATCGAGGAGAAAGGGTTTCAGTCTGCCTCGACAGCTTTGAATGAGCTTAATGAAGGGTTGTGCACCTATATCCAGGGCGTCAGAGCCAAATCGGCGTTGCATGAAGGCTTCCAAATCTGCTGGGGCGAACAGCCAGAGCCGGCCAAACCGTCGGGGATTCCAGTAATGCAGCTCAGTGGCCGGAGATCCGGAAACCTCGATGCGGCAATGGATGTGTTGAGGGGTTGAGGCCAAGGCTGGATGGAAAAACCAAAGTCCGGTCATTCCCTGCTCTGAAAGGAGGTACCGGGTTTCGTTGGCTCGATGGCAGGTAAAGATTAGACATTTGCCTTTCCGGGCAATATTGGTGATCGTGGAGTGCTGAAACCAGGGGATGAGGTCATGCCCTATGCGCACAATATCCGAACGGTGAATGGTGAGCGTTTCAATCGTCCCACCCAGGACATGCCGGTTCAGATGGTTGAGGATAACTTCGACTTCAGGGAGCTCGGGCATAAAAGGTTACGCGGAGAAAATGAAAGAGTTGAACGCGCTTGGGTACGTTTTTCCTATTATGGAAGGTTGTATCAGATTAGAAGTGGCACTGGGTATGGCCATGTTCATTTTCGGGGAGGTATCTTTTTGGTCAAGCCAATAAGCTCCGGCTCAAGTGTGATCAGAGTGGATTGAGCCAAGCTCTGAACGGGAAGCCTGGCCTGGAAAGAGGATCTGGAGTGTTTGGTTGCGGGATCTCTGGGAAGAAGCCTATACTTTGAACGAGACTTGCTCAATAGCGTGGATAAGGAAGAAGCATGACACAATTAAGCATCAAGCAGGTTGAAGAACGGTTAGGAGAAGTGAAGTGTCCTATTTGCAAGGCCAACCGTTTTGGAATCGACTCCAGGACGGCAACAGAAGACGGGGAATGGAAAGCGATTTGTATCGGGTGCCACTATATGTTTCCCGTTCATACCGATATGGATTTTTATGTACAAACCCAGCCGGATATTCCATATCATCTCAAGGAAATTCCATGTCCATCCTGTCGGCATCGCGGGGTGTCCCTGGACTTTAGAGCCGTACTCTCGGTTCGTGAATCCGTCTATTTTGTCACTTGTCCCGGTTGTCAGCTCAAGTTTCCTGAACGGTCCCATTTGGAATCGTTTGAGTAATCATCTGTAGAGGAGATTGTCATCATGGATCACGATACCACTTCTGAAGAACCGAACGATTCTGAAACAGGCGGCGCCAAAGATCCCCAGGCCGTCCTTCCTAAGAAAATTAAAAAAGAATTGTCTGTTGTATCTCTCCCTCATGATAATGATGTGATGGCTCAAGAAATGGCGGATATGTTTGACGAAGATCGAGTCACGCATCAACATGGAAATGCCGAGCCGGAAAAGGATTAGTAAAAAGACCAATTATACGTTCCTGCCTTCTGTAAATTTCTTATCCCCATTCCCCTCTATCATGGTTTCATTTTCCACGTTCTCTTTGTAGAGAGTTACGATGTTTGGGCTAGCCTTTGAAACTTCCCCCGCGTAACTTTCCCTCTGTTTTTATTGATCAGAGCATTAATTGGTTTTTTCTAAGTGGATGAATTCATTGTGTATTCATAATGAATTGGACTTTGGGAATTTGAGTTTTAGTTCTAAGTGAGGGATGACCGTTTTTCCCTTATAACAGTCCTAAAAAAATGGACGGACATTTTGACTCTTTTGCAAAAAAATCTCATCGAAGGATGAAATTCTACATGTGTATTTAAACGGGTGGGCGTCTTGTTCCCTTTTTTTATCAATGGTAGGATAACTTCGCTTAAGGGGTGTTCCCTAAGACGTAGAAGTTATTGGCCTACCTCCTGGAGTGACGACTATGAGTGTGATTGAACCCTCAAAAAAAACATTCAAGACCGTGGCCTATGAAGTCTCGAGTTCCTCTCAGGATACTTCGTCTTCCCAAGAGGGAGAATGGGCGGCACAGTCCGAAGAAGGGAGCCTGGATAAGGTTAGGGATATTCTCTTCGGGGCCCAAAGTCGGGAAATTGAAAAACGGTTCGCTGTGTTGGAGGATAGGTTGTTACAGGAAAGCGGCCGCCTACGAGAGGATCTTACCAAGTCTGTTGAGGATCTAAAAACGCACATGAATCAGGAAATCCAAGGGTTAGTCGGGAAATTACAGCAGGAACAGGATCGACGCACCTCCACCATTCAGGATATGGGACAAACAGTCAAGACCGTTGAAACCCAAATAAGTAAACGGATTGTGGAATTAACGGAGCATGCTTCGAATCAATTTCAGGCGATACGCGCAGACATGCAGAAGCAAAAACATGAGCTGATTGAACAGGATCAGGAGGCCATGAGCCGAATGGAGTCTCAATTCCAACAAGCGGTCAATGAGTTGAAGGTTGAGAAAACCGATCGGGCAGTATTGGCTGAAATGTTGATGGAAGTCGCGTTGCGCCTCAAAATGGGGGCCAAGGACACTGAGACCCAATCATGAAGTCTTGAAACTGGCATCTTGGGGTTATACCTCCCATGACGAAGGCAGACGATCAATTACACGTGTTTTTTTCCCTTCCCCCCATCAGAAAAACGTCAGCTTCCCCCTGAAGGCCAATTATGGAACGTACGCGTCGTTCGTCTCCTACTCATCCACCATCGGAGTTTGACAAAGGAGAGTCGGAAGATTTTTCGGCCCTTCGTCGTTTGTTGTTGTCTCCCGAGCAAGTTCAATTAGATCGTATACGACAACGTCTGGATACGTTGGTGATAGGGCCGCAGGAAGTGAGTCGTGTCCTGCCGG
The DNA here is from genome assembly GCA_902500695.1 of uncultured Nitrospira sp. GTDB lineage: Bacteria > Nitrospirota > Nitrospiria > Nitrospirales > UBA8639 > Nitrospira_E. The sequence goes on from CABVRQ010000042.1 coordinate 12,767, forward strand.
ATGCCATTCGCCTTCGAGCCAGGCAGGATAATCGGTTATTGGCTTCCATGCTCCCGATTACACAAGAAGCATTGGCTCTTTCCATTAAACAATCTCCCCAGCTCATTAGTGATTCCATCGCTCCCATCTTGGGATCTGCCATTCGAAAAGCCATTTCTCGGGCCATGGGGGAAATGTTCCAATCTCTCAATCAGACGTTGGAATATAGTATGTCCTGGCAAGGACTTCAGTGGCGTTGGGAGGCGTGGAAAACAAACAGGCCTTTTGTAGAAGTGGTGTTGTTGCATACTCTTCGCTTTAGAGTGGAACAAGTATTTTTGATCCATAAAAAAACGGGATTGTTACTCAGTCATGTGATGGCGGAAGGGATATCCAGCCAAGGGGAAGCGGCAATTTCCGGCATGTTGACAGCCATTCAGGATTTTGTAAGGGATTCGTTTCAGCAGGGTCAGGATGAAGGATTGGAGTCGCTCAGGATTGGTGATTTGACTGTCTGGATAGAACAGGGTTCCAGCGCTATTTTGGCCACCGTGATTCGGGGAAACCCTCCTGTGAAATTGCGCGATTTTCTTCAAAACACCCTCGAATCCCTTCATGCCCAATATTCGGATTCCCTGCAAAATTTTCAAGGTGATGCCGCTGTTTTTTTAGAGACCAGAGCCCATTTGGAAGATTGTCTCCAGGCACAATTCGAAAAAAAACGAAAAGGGGTTCCGGTCGCATTTTGGGTGTTAAGTGCGCTTCTCCTGATCCTTTTGGGATGGTGGGCCTATCAGGCTTCTCTCAGTCATCAACAGTGGACGGAGTTGTTAAAGCGCATTGCGGCTGAACCGGGAATTGTGGTGACGACTATTCAGGAGGAAGGGGGGCGAACGGTGTTCCACGGATTGAGGGACCCGCTGGCTGTTGACCCTGAACGGTTGCTGGAAGAGGTGGGATATCCTCCCCATGCGGCCGGTTTTCACTTTGAACCGTTTATTGCCCTCACTCCGGAGATGGTTCGTCAGCGGGCAATCACCGTTTTACAGCCACCCGAATCGGTGGAGGTGAGCATTGAGGGTAGCCGGATCATTCTGATGGGGGAAAGTTCCCATGACTGGATTTCGAGAGTGGCTCGATCGGCCTCGGCAATCCCCGGGGTTTCGGAGATTTCCTTGGAACGTCTCATTGACACGGATGTGAATCAATTTGAAGCACTTCAGGTCGAATTGGAAGGGCAAGCAATTTTCTTTTTCCCAGGTCAGGGGAGGTTGCCGAATCGGGAATTGGGAAAAATTCAGCAGGTGAAATTCATTCTTCAGGAATTGGATAAAAAAGCCATGCAGCTCGGCCGGAAACCCTCTATTAATGTCATGGGTTATTCCAGTCCTGTGGGCTCTCAATTGACCAACATTGCACTGAGTAAAATGCGAGCCCAAAAAGTTCTGGAAATACTCGATGAATACCCCTTTCAGGTCTTAAAACTTTCAGCCTTTGGCAAAGGGGTTGACCCTGATGTGAAATCCGGTTCTGGGGAAGGGCAGGGGTTTTCTGCGAGTCGGCGAGTGTCTTTCAAGGTCGTGGAACCCGGGATAACCCAACGCAGGGAAATGGGAGAGAGGACCGGACGGTGATTCAGAAAAAAATTTGTATGTTAGGTGGGTTTGCCGTAGGGAAAACGAGCCTGGTGAAACGATTGGTATCCGGCATTTTTTCAGAAAAATATCTCACCACGGTCGGGGTCAAGATTGATCAAAAATCTTTGTCGGTATGCGGGCAAGACCTTCTGCTGGTTCTTTGGGATCTCTACGGCGATGATGACTTCCAAAAAGTTCGGGCGTCGTATTTGCAAGGGTCATCGGGATATATCCTGGTGATAGATGGAACAAGGAAAGAAACGGTAGATGTGGCAGGCAAGTTACATGAATTAGCCCGGAAGACCATCGGTCCTGTTCCTTTTGTTCTTCTGCTCAATAAACATGATTTGGTGGATGCGTGGGTGGTGGAGTGTCCCATGGTTTCTGATCTCAGTGCCCAAGCCTGTCTGGTATCCATGGTGAGCGCAAAAACCGGTGAAGGTGTCGAAGCCGCGTTTTCCGCCTTATCCGAGGCGATGCTGAAATCCTGAGGTCAGACGGGATCAAATACGCATCGACCGGTAAGTATTCGTCGATGAGTTCAATGAGATTCCCTCATCCCCTCGTCATTAACAGAGATTGGTGAGACTCATGTCCGGTTCCTTACCCGATCCTGCTTTTCTCAGTATCTTTGATGCGTTTATTTTCCAAAAAACTGCAGAACGGTTCGACCATTTGGGTGACCTTCCCAGTTGGTTTCCGCCTCCAGGCTTGAGTCAGGAGACTGGCTTGCCTCCTGAACAGCTATTGGACCGTTCATTTTTTCTTCAACAATTTCTCCATGAAGCCCAGGAATGGTGGGAATCCGGCAAGACGGGACAATGGAAATCCGGTTTGTGGAGCGAACCCGCATTATTTGGAGAAGACGTAGTCCTGGAAGCCACTGCCGTCCGTCATAGGTCTCTTCGGTATGTCGTTCTGCAACGCTTTGGACCCGATATCCTTCCTATCCAGCCCTTGCTCCAAAAGGCACGCGAAGAACAGCTTTCACATCGTCAGGCTGTCAACCAACATGAACGCACGGAAGCCCAACTCGGCAGTCGCTTAGCGAGAAGTGAACAAGAGCGGGATGATGTCATGGCCGTACTCGACGGTTTGGGATTGGGGACCATCATGCTCAATGCGAATCGTGACGTGACGTTTATAAGTGGAAAGGCCCGTGAGTTATTGCAAACTGATCCGGCCAGGATGATCGGACACACTCTTGTTGAGGGTTCTCCGTGGAAAACAGCAGACAGTACTCGGATCGAGGAAATGGGACGGGTGCCCGGGGCGCAGCGTCAGGTTGTGCCGGTGGTGATGGATGGAAAAAACCGTTCTGCAACGGCGTTGGAAGTGGAAGTTCAAGATGATCCGCGAGATCCGAGAAAAACCATTCTCTTATTAAAAGATGTCACCGAGATGGAAGAGTTGCGCCGGCAGTTGGTGGGGCCAACACAGTTCCACAGTCTGGTTGGAAAATGTCCCGCCATGCGCGTGGTCTATGAACGGATTCGAGACATTGCCGCGGTGGATGTGCCCGTGCTCATCGATGGGGAAACCGGGACTGGCAAAGAATTGGTCGCCCGTGCGTTGCATCAATTAAGCCCGCGTCACGAACATCCATTTTTGCCCGTCAATTGTGCCGGATTGACGGATTCTCTGTTGGGGAGTCAATTATTTGGGCATAAACGCGGCGCCTTTACGGGAGCAACCAGCGACCATGAAGGGTTTTTCGAATCGGCTGAAGGCGGCACGTTATTGTTAGATGAAATCGGGGATATGCCATTACCGATTCAGACGACCCTGCTCCGTGTGCTTCAAGAGGGAGAAATTATTCGTCTCGGGGAGTCTCGCCCACGGAAAGTAAATGTCCGGGTATTGGCGGCCACCAATCAGCATCTTCAAGAATTGGTCGACAAGGGTGCCTTCCGTGCGGATTTACTCTATCGAATCCGTGTTGCGCGATTACGGCTTCCTTCTCTGCGAGAGCGCCGCGAGGATATTCCGTTGTTGAGCACGGCGTTTTTCGAGAAAAGCCGCGTCGCCCTTGGCAAGATGCACGTTCTCGGTATGGCTCCCGAAACGATGCAGCGGTTCTTGCGCTATTCCTGGCCGGGGAATGTCCGGGAATTAAAAGGAGCCTTGGAATATGCACTGATACATTGCCGTGGTGAAAGCGTTCTTCCGACCGATCTGCCTCCTGAGTTGAGCGACGGGTCTCCGGCTGTTCAGACATCGTCTTTTTTAAAACCAAACGAACGCCAGCTTATCCTTGATGCCCTCACACAAACGAAAGGAAAACGTGCGCAAGCCGCAAAACTGGTTGGTATGAGCCGTTCTACCTTTTACCGACGTTTAACCGAATTACATATTGTTCAAGAAGATTCAGACCTTTCAGCTCCTCACTCCAAGAATTCTCAATAGCGCATACGCGACCTACAACCTCTGAAGCTTGTTTCAGGATTTCTTCACGATTAAGTGTAATTGGCACCCCATTTGCCTTCCATAACCCTATGCGAAAAGAATATTTTGTGAGATTTTTAGCTAGGAAATAGAAAAAACCCCGAAGAAATATCCGCAAAGTTCTCACCTCACCCCTCTCATCCATGTAAGAGAACAGCATTATTGGATCTGGTCAACCGAATACCCAATGACCATTTCTTGCCGTGTGTTTGTGGTCTTTCAAAATTTAAGGAGGTCCAATGAGCAGGAGGCAAATGCTGTGCTGTGCGTTCTTGAGTCTAAGTCTACGGGTCGTGCCGGGTTGGTCTCTGGCCGGTCCACCGGGGAAAATTACGCTGAAGGACGGCAGTTAAATCTATGGGGAAATCGTGGAAATGACCGAGGGCAAACTGCAGGTTAAGGCCTTATTCCATGATGGGGAGGACCCCATCACCATCAAGTGGTCTGAAGTCGCGGGAATCGATTCCAAGGATCCCATGAGTTTTGTTTTGGGTAATGGACCATCCTGTGGTAGGGAAGCCGGCTATGACGCAGTCAGGGAGGTTGGATATCAAAACCGAGTTTTTACCAGACCCCATACCTGTGCAGATGGATTGGATTTTGGCGGTGAATCCTCCGGTTAAAAAAAGGCCGTCGCCTTTACCGGAAACTTTAATTTTGGCGGGTCCGTTACCTCCGGCAACACGGATGTGAAAAACTTCAGTTTTGTGGGCGAACTGGTGACGAGAAGCGAACGGTTGCGACTGAGTATGTTGGGACGGTACCTGTAGGGCGAGAATGATGGCCAGTTAAATATCCGCAATACCCATGGCACGGTCAAGATGGACTTTTTTGTGACGAAGCGGTTCTATGCGTATACAGGGGTGTTGTTTGAGCAGGATATATTTCAGGACCTCAATCTTCGGTCGTCGGC
>CABVRQ010000042.1:17840-28718 GCA_902500695.1 uncultured Nitrospira sp.
CAGGGGTGTTGTTTGAGCAGGATATATTTCAGGACCTCAATCTTCGGTCGTCGGCCTTTGCCGGACCGGGGTACCAATTCATCGAGGTAGGAGATTACACAAACCCCTATGTGACCAAATTTGAACTCCATGGTGAAGTCGGATTGGGGTATTTTGACGAGAATTTTAAACGGGCAGAAGATATCAATTATTTTACCGGTCGATGGGCTGTGAATTTTCATTGGCCGATCCTTCCCAATCTGACGCTATTTCATCAGCATCAAGTATTTCCCTCCCTTGGATAAAACCAGTGATTGGTATGTGACATCTCAACAAGGTATCCGTATGAATATATGGGAAGACCTGATTACAATGTTTCAGATCAATTGGCGGTACGATAATTCCCCCGCTCCTGTGACCAAAAAAGCGGACACGCAATATATCCTGTCGCTCGGATATGCATTTGATTCATAAGTCTCGGTCGTAATTGGAGGGCTCGGACCGGAGAGTGTTCGGGGCCTCAAAGTTTTCCTTCCTTCCTGTGTTCATTCTTTCTTTTCTCTCCCTCACGTGATTCAAAATGTTTTTCCCTGAAACACCTTGAGACAATCTATTGTTTCATAATGGGAAATTTTTTCTATTAAAAATTCAAGTGATTGAAATATAAAGAAATTTATATGGCACTATTATTGTTAGTAAGAGTTAATAAATATGGGTGACTAATGGGTAGGTGGATGCCAAACAATGAAGATTCAAAGCCATCATACAATTTCTTTCATGAGTCTCTGCAGTGGACTCGGAATATTAGGCATGTTGATTTTCATGTCGGGAATAGAACCGGAAGGTCTGGAACCACGGATGGCGTGGAATGGCAAGGACATTGCCCTGAGGCTTGCCATCCATTCGCAATGGGACGGAAAGGTTCAGGAGAGGATGCCAGCCGTCAAAGTGATCAAAAAAGATAAGGGAACGGTCATTACCGTACGAAGCGATACTACCGCCTTATCCATGATGAAAAGTCATCAAAAACTGAGGGAAAAATCAAATTTGTTGGATATTCAAACAAACAATCTCAAATTTTTTCGTAAAAAGAAATCCAATGTCATGGATGCCTTCGTACAGTGTAATAACATCTCTTCTGGGAGGTATGAATCATCCTATCCAGAAAGGAGTTAGGCACTATGACCATTTGTCTCATGTTTGGAATCCTCTTTTACTCGGTGCTGTACATATGGTCACCGGATGTACGGAATATAGTAGGGATCCGGTCTCAAAGAGGAATTCACACGTGATCTATGAAATTGGCAAAGAGAAATTTTGTATTGGCATAGGAATGGCCAAGTGAGATCAGAAATCAGTGAGTCAGGAGGAGGATGGGGTCTGTCCGAAGGTGAGGAGAGAATTGTGCCTATTCCAAATGGGGATTCACACATGATGAAGATTGAGCAATCAACTCCGAACGGGGGGTGTTGCAAAAAGACATTTTTGCCCAGTCTCTGGGAAGGAAGTGACCTTATGCGAACGGCAAAAAATGAATTTCTCAAGTCGAGTGCCAGCTTAGGTCGCGTCTTAATTATTAGTAAGGATCACTTAATTCGTGATTTCCTGGGACAGATAGTAAAACTGCACGGGTATGATTGCGAATATCTTGAGGAATTGCCAAAGGTCATGATGGCACAAACATGGAAGGGCTTTGATGCACTATTCATTGAAAGCCACTCTCTGGAGGAACTTAAGCATGGCCTAAGCTCTGGAGCCTCCCATGCCTCAGGCTCTCCGATGGTGGTGGTATTGGGAGATCTTCCTCCTTCGAATGAAACGGGGCTTTTCCGTGTACTGAAAAAGCCGTTGGATTATCGTCAGATGGGCCGACTCATGGACGAATGTCTTTCTTTTAAAACGCAAAGACACGCATCACAATGCGATTAGAAGTCCAAGCGTAACTGTTGGAATTTTTGTCACGGTGCGGAACGCCCAGGGCGGCTACCTATTCAAGCTGATCTTAACAGTTGGGGCTTTTAGAGGGGGTCTTCAACTGGAAATAGGCGAGGATAGGCTGGTCGCCCCAGGGTTTTATTACGGAAGCGGATCTTTTTATCCCATGGATCACAAAGGGATTGTAGGGGAAAGTCCGGTTAGGCGAAAAACAGGAAAGTCTGGAAAGATCTTGCATTTATTTTTGTGTTACGAGAGGATGATGTGCCTTTTGTGATCCCTCACGTTTGTATTTCTGGAGAACAAACGGTTTTATCTTTCACTCTCATGATAAGGAGAATGTGATGCTTAAAGAGTTTAAAGAGTTTGCCATGCGAGGCAATGTTGTCGACATGGCCGTCGGGATCGTTATCGGTGGGGCATTCGGAACCATCATACAAAGCATGGTCAAAGATATATTGATGCCGCCTATTGGTCTGCTGCTGGGTGGCGTAGATTTTACCGACTTATTCCTTACGTTGAAGGAAGGCGCGGCGGCGGCAGGTCCGTATCATGCCCTGGCCGAAGCCCAAAAAGCCGGGGCGGTCACCATTAATTTTGGCCTTTTTTTCAATGCAGTAGTGAGTTTTCTCATTGTGGCGGTTGCGATTTTTATGCTTATAAGGGGAATGAATAAGTTGAAACGTGAACAAGAAGCCCCTCCAACCGAACCCACCACGAAAGAATGCAAATTTTGCCAGATGACGATTCCCATCAAGGCTCTACGGTGTGGTCATTGCACCTCGGAGTTGGCCAAATCCGCGTAATGGCTCGTTAGGAAATGCCCTGTCATCAAACATGTCCTATAGACATGCGATGTGTGTTGAACAGGTGGTCAGGAAATAAATTTATGAACCGGGTGATTATCAGTAGGAAATAGCGGTTCTTCATACATAGCGAGTCAGAAAAACGGCATTCCCAATGAGTGGAATGCCGTCTTATTTATGCCAAAAATTAATATTCCACTAAACAGACCTTCCAGTATGTCAGGTTGAACGAATTTTTCATGAAGTTGAGGGATTGGGCTTTCAGGTGGACTGACGTTTTCCCCATTGTTACGGTTGAACTCTGTGCTGGACCTATATCTACCTTTCGTATTCTCTCCCGAAATCCGCCATAAATTTTTTGTCGAACCGTCTTCCTGCAGAACATATCTGCAGATTGATTGCCTTGGCTGATTTTTGTCTTGGCTTACCTTGTTTATTGAATTTGGAGGACAGGTGTTATTGGGCAGTGCCATCATTGCCATGGGGATCTGGTTATCAAATCTCGCGTATGAAACCATTTTTCGAATTCATGGAGCGAATTCAGGAGGGGTTGCCAATATTGCCCGGTTCGCGTTCTCGGGTTGGTGATCGCCTTGGGTCTACGAGCCATGGGGTTGGCCAATGAAATCGTCAATCTGGCTTTCGGACTGACACTTGGAGCGATTGCCGTGGCGGTGGCATTATCCTTTGGCCTAGGAGGCCGGGAAGCAGGAGGCAAACAGATGGAGTATTGGCTCAATCAAGCCCGTGGCGAGTGCCGAAGGTAGTGTTTTCCCCCACGGCTGTGGTTGGCTGTGGGGGACACTTTTCGTTCAGTAGAGATTTTCCTGCGAATAGGGTCGTGGGCGAATGCTCCTATCCACATGATCGGCAGTAATCTGATGCCGGTGTCGTGTCTGATCCAACCCACAATGGAGAGCGAAACGTCGGGAGCAGGGAGCACCAAACTGATGGCTGTTCTCAACGAGACTCACGGATTTTCACTGAGGAGGAAAAAGTGTTATTCACTCCTGAGAGTCAACATGTAATTGGTGAGGTCGTTCAGCTGTTTGTCGTTTAGAGGAAATTTTGGCATGAAGGATCCTGGGGAAACGGATTGCGGATCCTTAAAATGCTGAAGATGCCAATCCCGGTCCGGTCGTCGATCGGCGACAAAAGAAAGGTCTGGAGCAACATTCACACCTTCCCCGTGAATGCGATGACAGGTCTTGCAATTGAATTGTTGTACTAATGCGATGCCTCGAACCACCGAAGGATCACGTTTGGGAACCGCATACAGGTCACGGAGGGAAATACTCAATAGGCCGAACACGACAATCAAAAACCCCAAACCTGCCCCTAATACGACCCGGCGTGAGGACGGATGCCGTTCAGGGTTGCGATCCACAAAAGGCAGGAGCAGCAATCCTGTGAAAAAGAGTGTGGGAAGAAGCCAGGTTGCCAGAGGTCCCCATGCCCCTGGGGCATATTTGAGAAGCTGGTAAAAAAACAGAAAATACCATTCCGGGACGGGAATAAATGAATGGTCCGAAGGATCCGCCCGATCAGCCAATGGGAATTCCACGCTGAATGCCAACAGCGACACGATTCCAAACACGACAAGCATCACCACGGCATCCATGAAGACCTGCCGTGGATAGAATGTTTCACTCCCGGCTTTGGCTCTTGCCTCATCATGAGGACCGGCAGGCCCCACCCGCCGGAGAATAAAGAGATGGAGCATGATTCCAAACAGGATTGCGGCGGGAAGAAAAGCGACATGAATCGCGAAAAACCGTGAAATGGTCAAGGCGCCAAGAGTTTCGCCTCCTCGAAGGAATTTCACGAGGAAATCACCAATAAGCGGAACGCTGCCAACCATGTTAATCCCGACCTGGGTGGCCCAATAGGCGTTTTGATCCCAAGGCAGCAAATACCCGGTGAATCCGAACCCCAACATGATGGCTAACAGGATGATCCCCACAACCCACATGAGTTCTCGAGGGCGTTTATACGCGCCGTCAAAAAAGACCTGCAACATATGGAGTCCGATGGCCATCATGACGGCCGAGGCACCCCAATGATGCAGGCCACGGACAAACCATCCGCCCCAGACCTCATGTTGAATATACTGAACAGTATCGTAAGCATGGTCAGTCGCCGGCACGTAATACACCATGAGAAACATGCCCGTCAGGGCTTGTAATCCAAAGAGGAAGAGGGTGGCGGAGCCGAAGATATAGTTCCAGCTGGCACCTCCGGGAATGGGCTCATTGAGGAGGGTTTGCTCCAGGGGCTTTAATTTCAAGCGGTGGTCGATCCACTGATACAGACGTGAGGCCATGCTTAGAGTTCCACCTTTTTTGCCAGCCCGGATTTAAATTCCTCGTATTGGACGAGCAATTCGCCATTTTCAATTTTGGATGGCAGGGTGTCCAGAGGGCGTGGAGCGGGTCCTGCCTTCACGGTTCCCTCAAGGTCATAAATACTTCCGTGGCAAGGGCACTTAAACAGACGGTCCTGTTGGTCCCATCGATAGCCGCAGCCTAAATGGGGACAGATGGGTGAAAAGACCGTCACCTGTCCATCTGTTTGTTTAACGGCCCACACACCTTTAGTGGTTTGGGTTTCCTGCCATCCATCCTTTGCGGTCATGGTGTAATCCATCGCCTTGGGTTCACCAACCGGTAACGCATCGGCCTTACCCAGTGACACCCATTCTTTGTTTCGTCGTTGTAAGGCGGGGGCGATGATGTATCCGATTAACGGGACGGCAAGAGAGATTCCGATAAGAGAGGAAATGAACACGGTGGTTTTCACAAAGAATGACCGGCGGGTTCCTACCGGGGTGGACAAGCCATCTTCCATATTAGGGTTCCTTTTGGAAAAGCGGAGAATAAGATGTCTGATTCATTTGAGGAGGGTATGCTCCATGGTGTTGACATAAAAAGATCATAGTTCGGGATGAGAGCCGGAATGATTCGGCATTCAGGTAAAAGGTCATTTAAAGAACGTTCCCGTAAAAGGCTAGCACAGAAGGATGGACAGTCAAGATCCAAAAATTTCATCGACAGGGTTGAGTGGGGGGGGCCGCATTTCTCAACGGCCTGCCTTACACCGTCGAAGCATCAATCGAGTGCCTCGGGAAATCACCCAAAATCAGATGAAGTCATTTGAAGCCTTAAGTCGCAGGTGATGGCCTAACTGGAATGACGTCGTCAATTGATAGAACGTGATTTCCTATTGAAACCATTGAAATATAGAGTGAAAGAGGTGGAAATCCTGAATGGTGGCATCCCATTTGTGCGAACTGTAAAGCCATTCGAAACAAAGAAGTATCGTGGGTGCCAATAGAAACGTATATCCGGGACCGGTCGTAGACGGAAATTACCCATGGGATCTGCCCACCCTGCAAGCAGGATTGAATTTCCCAATTAAGAACTATTCCTCATAGCTCTTACAAGACCGGATGTTGTTGGTTGGAACGCGAAAATGAAAGAAGAAATTACCAGTACCGGACCGGTCCGGTATCGATATGGACAAATCCCCGCCGGCCGTAATAGCCGACTCCACCCAACCGAAGCTTCACCGCGGCTCGTCGAATTTTTGAAAGTCGAACGCCGGGAATCGCAAAATCCACCGCTTGTCCGACGGTATGAAGACTATTGGGCGCGGCTCCTCGGCCAAGGCGAATCAGCAATTTGTTGTACGAGGGCGACCGGTAGGCAGAGTAGATTTGAATTTCCTGACCCTGCCCGACTAACTTTTCCACCTGATTTACATATTCCAGCAATTGAATGTCCATCTGGCAGACCTTTTTGGAATGATGGCACCGCAAAAGATAATTAATGTCCTTTAAGGCCTCCCGGTCATAGCGGCCGGATTGATTGCGATACGTCACCTGGAGTCGTTCGTCGGTGTGGGCGTTGTAAAGGCGAAGCCGGCCTGCAGGGAGTGAATGGGCCGCGGCGGATTCGGGAAACATCAATCGGCTGCCAAGAATCAGCATGCCTGCAAGTGAGGACTTCAGGAAAAAGCGTCTGGACCAGAGTTCTTCTGTCTCCTGAGACATGGTGACACCCTCCGAACAGTGAATGGGGAAATGTAGCGGGAAGTTAAAACGAAATGAATCCCTGATTGTTTACCAAAATAGAATGGTTAGGTCAACCAATGGATGGAGTTTTTTGAATCCGCCTCCCCATTTTTGTTGAGCTCCCTGCCGGAATGAAGGAAAGTGGCCAATCGTCTTTTTTGGCTCACCAGGTTTTTCGCGGAGACCAACTTGCACGTCGGTTCTTTCCGACATTCTGCATTTGGGGTTCAATCTTCAGCCGCCGTATGTCCGACATGGTTAATCCGGCATCGATGGTTGAAGTGCTTCGGAGTGATTCCCCCTACAGATTTTCGGGAATCCGGGCAGGGTAGGAGATTGCATCTCCCCTCATCAATAAGGGTAGGTGGTGGAAAGGCCTTTGACGTTTCTTCACTGATCTTCAACTAATTGGCTTTTCCCCTTCATAAGCCAGAACAATCCCTGTCACTATTCGAAATCGCAAAAGCTCCCTTTGATCCCCGCTGGTCGATGGGTGCCATTACCGAAATCCAGCGGTTCATTTCACCTCTTCTCCTGCAGCCATACCCTCCGAAGTCTCGATCTCATTCCTTTTAGATCATGTCTTTCCCAATCTTCCGTTTACCCTCGTGAGGTGCAGGAGGACGCATGTAGTTCAGACAGTCAATCCTGGCTCCAATCAGAATTTTTCAGAAGCCAGAAAGGAGAATCCGGTTATCTAAACAGATAAAAATGATTAACAATCAGATACACCATGAACGTTTTTAATGGAACGTGTGTGTCAGGTGAGCTCGGGAGATGAGGTTGCAAAGATGTGAAATACTAAGGGGATACGTCTGCACGATACTCGTCAACGTACCAAATACAAGTTGGGAATAAGTCTTGCTGATGTCACTAAATCTAAGAGGCCATTTATTTAATTTCCACGTACTCTGCAAAGGGTACGTATTACATTAAGGAGGAGTCGCCATGCCACAGGTTGAACCGAGCGTCATGCTTAATTCGATTATGGGGAAAATCTACAATGTGCTGACCAATGGGGATGACACCGTCCCGAAATCGGAAGACAATTTTTTTAGTTGGTGTACACCAGGAATGGCTGTTGAACCTGACGATTTTGATTTTTTAACGCAAGGGTTAACGGGGGTGGTGAAAAAGAAAGCCCTGAAGGACATGGTGCTCGACGGGGAGGGAGGAGAAGGTGAATCAAACCAACCGGAGTTGACACCCGCATTATTAGAAGGATTGCGTGCGCAGGATGCCAGTAAACAGTATATGAATGCAGAAAGTTTTGCGCGCCTCGTTGATTTCGTCCCCGACCTGGCGGCCACAACGAATAATCAATTTGCCGCCATGAGTATTATGAACAATGAAGGATCGCTTTCCGAGCGCTTCGAGTACATTTTACGCATGAGTCAAATCATGGAAACCAAATTGGATGAAAAAACCAAAGGGAAAATTGAAAAATTCAGAGGACTACTCTCGACGACAAGGATAAAAAAGAATCTTGTGACTGATGAAGAAGTCGAGGTTTCAGAGCCGAGTGCCTTAGTGAATCTATATAACCAGAAGTTGTCTGAATATGAGGCGGCTGCATTGGGATACAACGGTGCCCGCATCGATGCCCTGACAGCCGACAATGTCAAAGCCGTCCATTATTGGGGGATGAACGCCAATATTCTGCGTAATAGGGTCAAGGCGGCCATGGGAGATTGGGTCAGTAATGGGTACAAAAATGATTATGAAGGAATTAACGCGTTTATTGACCAGGTCATGAGACGGGATATGGCACTGCTGAAAGCCCAATATCAGGATGATTTGGAGAAGGCCAGAATCACCGGGATGTCCTCTGGCAGCGATTTTTTCTATACCTCGCTCGTGCCTAGCAACCCCATGCAGGCGGCAGGATGGACAACCTTTAGTTTTCAATCTACGGATTATAATAATTCTTCCAATTCCAGTTACCAAATGAAACGGTCTAAAACAAGTGCAGGAGGCGGATGGTTAGGTATTTTCGGCGGTGGCGGGTCTACCAGCAATGCCAGTGGACAATCGGAATCCAAGGTCACGTTTGACAGCAACCATTTTTATATGAATTTCTCGATTACCCAGTGCCAAATTGTCAGGCCTTGGTTCAAAACAAGTTTTATCAACAGTAAGTTATGGCGTTTTGACCAGAATAATCCCGAATCATCAAAACAAATCGTAAGCGATGGCGGCAAACCTGCCACAGGACTCTGCCCGGCTTACCCCACCTCAATAATTTTCATCAAGGATCTGGTGATTGGCTGCCGGAATAGCAGTGGTTTTTCAGAGGCGGCACAAAGTTGGAAACGGTCATCGGCCAGTGGTGGCGGGGCCGTGCATTTTGGTCCATTTCATTTCGGTGGATCGCATAGCCGGAGTTCCGCCAGTGGAGAACGTTCTTCAAGCTTCCACTACGATTCCGAAAAACAAGAAATGCGTGTGCCTGGCCATCAAATCATTGGATTCAAATGCCATGTGTTCTCAAAGTGCCCTGATCCGTTAAGCGAAATCACTGATTGGATTTAACCATCCAGGGAGCCCCGCCTCAAAATTGAACATGGGGTGGGGCTCCCATGGGAGACAGCGATATTCCACCAACATAACTATTTGATGAGGTAACACATGGCTATCGACTCCGTCGTGCAGTTGGCTTTGATGTCCAAAGCCAAAAAAGTTTTTGAAAAAGAAGGGACGTTTCTGAGTTTTCCGGTGACGCCTCTGGCCTATACAAAAGACGATCTCGATTTTTTCTCGCAGGAGACCGGGAGTGATCTTTTGCAGAGCAAGGCAAATCTTGCGGCTTTTTCAACTCTCGTCAATCTGATTCCCAATGATGAGGCCTGGTTACCGACCGATGCACGCTTTTTGTGGAATGAGTTGGAATATGTGCTGAGAGAAGGCACGCTGGCATCTTCGACCCGCACACCGGAAGAAGAAGTGGCCTATCAGGGGGCGATGGCTTTCTTGAAGGTCCCGGGTGAGGGTGGCCTTTTACAGGACAGTCCAAAGGTCAGGGTCTATAACCAGTATAAGGATGCCTACATTATGGCGGAGCAGGAATTCATGGAGGCCAGAAGTACGGGTGAGGCCGCTGAGGACGAATTGGAGAAAACACAATGGCGGGAGGTCGATGAGCCGGCGTTTCGGGCAAAACTCAAGAATCTGGATAGTCAGTGGATCCTGGAGGGATACAAAAATGAGGTCAATATTGCCAGGAATCAGTACCAGAATCTTGGAGCCAAATCACCTGCAATGACCTGGAGTGAGTGGAAAGGATCTTTTAATCAGGATCTCGATAGTGAGACCAATGCTCAGGATAATTTTACGGTTTTCCCAAGTAGCTTTACCCCCTCAAATGCGTTGGAAGAAGGTTCGTGGAACCCTTTTTCTCTGAGCGAGGCGGAAATCAAAAGCTTAGTGCAGGAAGCGCCAGAAGATCTCCGTAAACGATTTTCGGCTGATGGAACGGTGTCCTCGATGAAATCCGTGACCTTGGAATTCAGTTCTGCGGCTATTAAGCGGTCCTGGTTTGATTCTGAAATATTCCGGTCACGGTTCTGGCGATTGTCAGATGCAAGCAAGGTATTTTCTGATGGTGGCAGCCCGCCTTCCGGAGATTGTGCGGCCTATGTCACGGCTATCGTCTTTGCGCGAAAGGTGGTCGTCGAGGCAAAACAACCTCAACCACACTCTTCCAATCCCAAAATGTCTGTAGATTTGCGGTTCAACTATGCGGTGAAAGATCAAAATTCGATACAAAAGATCAACCCTGCTGTCCTGCAAGCCGTGCAACCGCAATTGATGAAAAGGCCATCTATACAACCACAAGAAATGAAAGCCCAACCTGTACAACCCTTAATGATGAAAATGAGGCCTCAAGCGACGGCCTCGTTTACGACAACGGCCATCAGGGTGCCGACTCAGCCATCCAGAGGGAATGTCTTGTTACGACCAGCGGTGAGGACTCCGGTCGTCCGCCCGGCTCCGCCTCGATCCATGGTGAATCTCCAGGCGTCGACCTATACCCGGCTGCCATCCACTCCTATTCAGAGACCGGCACCCCCACGTCCTGGAACGTCG
>CABVRQ010000042.1:28818-34065 GCA_902500695.1 uncultured Nitrospira sp.
CTCCTATTCAGAGACCGGCACCCCCACGTCCTGGAACGTCGCCATCCGCTCCAACAACGGTGTCTGATAACAATATTTATATTTTGGCATTCATTTGTAAGCCGTTACCGAAATGTCCCGATCCTGATATGTCCTTACAGTGGTAATTGGGGAAAGGGTGGGAGCCGAGCTGCGAAACTATTTTTTGAATTTTCAATATAGAGAAATAGGAGGCCATGATGGGGGTGGTACTTGGAGAAGGAAAACTCCCTTTCTGGATACAAAAAGAAGTTGAACTGAAAAGTTCAGTGAAAAAAGGGGCACGAGGTATGGCGGCAAGGCGTGTCCAGGAATGGCTGCAATTTCATGGATTCGGTCTGGTGATAGATGAAGATTTTGGTGGAGTGACGAAAAAAATGGTCCAGCAATTTCAAGAAGCCCGAGGGCTGGGAACCAGTGGCATGGTAAATGCGGCCACATTTCAGGAACTGGTTGCACCACTTTTACAGGTGCTGACTCCCATCAGTGCTGCAAACCACACATTTTCAACGATGGTCCTCGAGTATGCCAAAGCACATTTGGCGCAGCATCCTCTTGAAGTCGGTGGGCAAAATCGTGGGCCGTGGGTGCGTGTGTATATGAAAGGACATGATGGGGCTGAATTTCCATGGTGTGCCGGGTTCGTCACATTTATTCTGAAACAGGCCGCTGAAACGCTGGGAATGACAATGCCTATTCAAGGTTCTACGTCATGTGATTCTCTGGCCGCTCAAGGGAAAGAAGCCGGACTTTTTATGAAAGAGTCGACCCTGAATGGAGAAAATGCCTCGATAGATCATTTGTCCAGGGCAAGCATTTTCTTCGTGAGAAGAAGCAGTACGGATTGGACCCATACGGGATTGGCGACGGCCTTTCATCGTGATGCCTTTGAAACGATAGAGGGAAATACCAATGATGAGGGAAGTCGAGAGGGCTACGAAGTCTGTTCCAGATCACGGGGATACAATAAAAAGGATTTTATTCTTCTGTAACTAACCTTCGCCTCCCGGGACAACCCCCTTGTTGATATTGAAACATTGAGGCGTGATGAACCGAAAATGGACTTTCGGTGTGCCGCTCCTGCTCTATTGTGGAGGGTCGGCAGGCGGGGGCACCACTGCGGGATGTGGGATGACGTGAAGGACCTCACCGGAATTCGCCTCGACATAGGCCTCCGTGCCTTGAATGGCCTCATCGACAAGGGTCATTCGATAGTAGGGATCGTCCTCCCGACCGCCATGGAAAAATTTGGTGGAATTAGTAAATCCGCAGAGTATGTTTTTTGCGACGTTGATCGCCTCTTGCATGGAAATAATGCCGATAGGTTTGGTCATAGTTCACCTCAATCCAATCGTGTTACACGATTCCGATTTTGTTGCCGTTTCATAATAAGGGTTACCGGTCGCATAAGGCGTGCCAAATAAATACGGCTTCCGTCATTCGTGGGTATTGCAAAGGGGCAATTGCATTCAATTGAAAATTTCATCAAATCGCATGACAGTGCTTAATGCTGAGTAATTTCCCCCTTATCTTCGATTCCGGACAGAGGAATTCCTTAATTCTGGAGTCAAAGACAAATTAATCCAGCGTGCGACAA
Organism: uncultured Nitrospira sp.; assembly: GCA_902500695.1. Lineage (GTDB taxonomy): Bacteria > Nitrospirota > Nitrospiria > Nitrospirales > UBA8639 > Nitrospira_E. Next base: position 30,434 of record CABVRQ010000042.1, read on the forward strand.
CTTTTCTTATTTTGAAAATGACTGTGTGGTTTGCGCAACATACATAGAATGACAATCCATTCATAAAGAATTTCAAAACGAAGGGGCATCCGTTGAAAATTCTGGAGTGGTTCTCTGTTAAAAAGAAGAGAGGGGCAAGTTCGAAAAAAATAGGACGACACATTGATCAGACCACGGGGTGGTCTTAAGGAAGTTTGAAAGTTAGAAGCGAATGCGCAGATCGGCAACGAGGGGAAGATGGTCCGAGGCGACGAGGGAATCTCGAGTTTTGGGAAGATGCACATGGGTCACCTCAATCCGGCCTTCATAAAAAATATGATCGAGATGAAGAAGCGGCAGAAATCCTGGATAGGTCCGGCGTCGTTTCACAAAGGGGCGAATGTCGAGGCTCTGAAATCGAGGGGTCAGGATACCGGTGGTGACACCACGCCCCCATTCATTGAAATCACCAAGAATAATTTTTGGACCGGCCCCTCGATGTTGGTCCAGAATCATGGCCAATTGTTCCGCTTGATATTTTCGCTCTCGCAATCCGGTACCCATATGCACGTTGTAGACATGTAAGGTGTGATTGCCCAGTCGAAGATCAGCGCGTTGACAACATCGACCCCGGCGGCTTCTCCAGGTCAGGTCATGTTGCGCATCATTCACAATCGGGAACCGGCTCAGAATCATGTTCCCAAAGGGATATCCGTGACGAAGTCGGGCGGATGCCATCACCCATCCCATGCCCATCAACGCACCAAGAAGTTCGTCCTGACCACGGCCCTTGGGGCCAAGCCCCAGGACTTCCTGGAGAGCAATGACATCCGGATGAAGGGCCGACAGGACTTCCGCGATCCGTCTGGGCGTGATTCGACGATCCATCCCGCAACACCGGTGAATGTTATAGGTCACAATCCGAATATCGAGGGCAGCCGGTGGTTGGGGAATCGGTTGAAGTACTCTGGCCATAAGTGAATGGGAAATCCTTTTAAATCACTGAACTACCATTGCTCTATAGACCATATCATGACGGGAAAAGATGTGAGGCACAATAAAAAATGGCCTATTATCGTGATTGGCAAAATGCAGACCAGAATAGAAAAATGCCGTCCACAAATTTTGTGGATAACCTGGTGGCTACCGGCAATAAAAGCGCTTTTCTTGAAGGATTGATAGAGAGATGAGCAAATTGCCTAAATTATGGGCATTGTGTAAGTGTTATTTTTGAATACTAAATATAGTGGTGTGAATTTTTTGGCGTAGTCGTAAAAGTAGAATGATGATTTTATCTTGACTTTTTTGATTCAGTTGATCCTTTTGAGTTTCCTCAAAAGCTCATAATGATCTTCTAAAGATGGCTTATCCACAGAATGGATTTTCCCTTGTTGATAGTGAACAAAATGAGAATGGTTTTGTCTGCTCCTGTAGGGTCTTTTCGTCTGGCCAATGAGTTTTGGCCTGTGTTCATCATGGATTTTTCAAACAGAGAAACATTTCGCGGGCTACCCACGATTCTTTGTCGGTTCCAATCACCGGCAATTGAATAGCGGAATCCTTTCTATGAATGGGAATGGCTTCTCCTGACTGCACATCGGAGGCCTCGAAATTTCGAGGGCTATCCAACGAGGGACGGCACCAACCCCTTCCTTCGCAGATTCGAGTGCGGATGTCAGGAGCCCGTTTGCCTATGCCACCACCAAAAATAACCGCATCGGCTCACTCCAGGGTGGCCGGATAGGTACCAAGATATGTTCGTGCCCGATGACAGGACACCTTAATGGCCAGAATTGCGTGAGAATCGTGCTGTTGGTGGACGGCCTTCAAGGGATGGCGGAAATCGGAGGTCAGGCCGGACAAGCCCCACAGGCCGGATTGGGTATTCAACTGATATGGTCTATCTCTTAGGGGGAAAGCTGTTTATGCTCGGCAGCCAATCCGATAATGGTCGGGTCGAGATTTCCGCATCGTGTGCCTATCACGCGGCCTTCTAACGGGGTGAATCCCATTGAGGTCTCGACCACAGCTCCATTCTTGATGGCGGTAACGGAGCATCCTTGCCCCAAAGGTTAATTTGAGGTAGGGACCGCTCGAAGCTCCGTATGAGCCCCGCGAAAGACAAATAGGGCTGACCGGAGAAAAAGCCCGGCGAGTCCAAAGCCCACGAGAATGTCAGGCCAACCTGAACTGGTGAGCCATACCCCTAGGGCGGCACACAGCACCGAGACATTCGCAATAATGTCATTGCGGGAACATAACCACACGGAACTCATATTGATGTCATCGGCCCGATGGCGCCAGAGCAAGAGAAGGCAAAGGCTATTTGCCGCAAGCGCAAGGAGGCCAAATCCGCCAATGGCCTCGAATACTGGAACCAGCGGGAAAACCATCTTGTAAACCGCCTGCCCGAAAACGAATAAACCGAAAGCCGCCATGATCCCGCCTTTGAGGAGAGCGGCCTTGGCTTTCATCCTTGCGCCTCGCGCCACGACGTAAATGCTGAAGCCGTACACCAGCGCATCACCCAACATATCCAGCGAGTCAGCGATCAAAGAAACAGAACCGGCGAGCAAACCTGCCGTCAGTTCGACGAAGAACATCACCGCATTAATTGCCAACACGATTTTGAGTATCGAGCTTTGGCGATCTTGAAGCGCCTCGATCTCACATGCTTTGTCATTGCAGCAATCAGCCATTGATGGTTCTCAAAATTTTCTCTGATTGTGGTATGTATTCAGAACCTTCTCAAACCTATCCCCTTTGTGGTGCCGACTCATTCCAAGGGCGCAATCTTCCGGAGCTCTTCCCTCGCTTGAGCCCTTTTCCAGTCGGCGAGAAGCTCGTGTTGATGAAGGGTCGCCCGCTCGATGACAAGACCAGTGACGCGGGGAGGCAATCGCCCGGAAAACACAGACAGAGTGCGAATATCGATCAACGCAAGATCACTGGCATATTCCGCATGAAAGTGTGGCGGGTTGTGATCATCGAAGAACATCTTGATCACAATACCGAAGAAACGACTAATTTCAGGCATGAGTGGCCTGGTTGCGTAGCGCGGGGAAAATATCTTCCGGTTTTTTGCCCGTTACCTTAAGGTAGAGGGCGTCCGGACAGAGATCAATCTGTTCGCCCCAAACCAGCTCACCGGATGAACCGATACGAACCTGTCCAAACACAAGCGGGTCCCGCCACACGGCAAACACACCTTTTCCGACTGATTCAGACAGATCCACCGTTCCGGATACTCCATCCTCAAATTTCAACTCCAATCGATACTCCGGTAAGACTTTGACCTGGGAGATTCTTTTCATGGCTCATTTCTCCACGTTTTTCTCATACTACCAGGAAACCATCTGCCCAGAAAGCTCCCATGCGATAGGGACGAACTATTACCTGTGGGAAAAGGCATAGTCACGCTCGAGGCGACGCGGGATCGGACAGTGATCTTGTGGAATTTTCTTCCTTACACAGATTCGAAAAATGAGGCTGGTGTCTAGTAAAAGATCGTCATCCTGAGCCTGCGGCGAAGGATCTGTGCCCAGGTGGATAAGCTAGGGTCTAGCGAAATTTTTCCTGAGACCTGGTCTGAGTGTGCCTAAGGGTTCAGGAAACATGGGCTCCAGGGCATCTTGTGAACCTTTCGTAAATCG
>CABVRQ010000043.1 GCA_902500695.1 uncultured Nitrospira sp.
TCCCACCCAAGCACGACCCCATCGTGTTGGGCATTCCACATGAGCGCGAAGGGGTACAATTGGCAATCCAGGGGACGCACCTCATAAATACGACAGTGGTGTGTGACGGGATCAAATGCCGGACAAAGAAATCCTTCATCCGTGGGATGTCGGACGACTTCAATCTGACTACCCCGATGATCAGGAAAGGAAGAGGAAGGGATGCCGTGTGTGACGGCCTGTCGAATTTCATCTTCAGTAAAGTACGGTCTGAGGAAGCTGTCTTGTTCGGGGAAACGACAGCACACTTCGCATTTAAAACAGACGGCCGAGGGAACGACCTGTGGACCAGGAATTACGGGGATTGCCTGAGACATTTGCTCATCACTTTCATGGCTACCTGGCCCGCCATTTCCTTCGAGGGCGTGCCTTGTCTGGTTTCAAGAGAGCGTGCTACGATCTCCCCTATTCTAGCAAAAGGCCCTTCATCAAGGCCTAAGTTTTTCATGTTACATCCGAATTGAAGTGTTTCGTGCAGGTCCAACCTCTTTTGATCGACGAGTGAAGGACGTCAGGGTGTTTGGTCCATTACACACGTCTTCCACGATTAACCCAGGATCTGTTATTTCTTCCTACGCAGAACAATCCGCTTCCCGTCTGCCATTGAGTCCGTCAACATCTGACAGCCCCTATCCTCTCTTTCGGGACACGCTGACCAAGGACGGGTTATTTGTGTCAGGGCAGGACGATCATTGGCGTGTGGCAAGCAGCCCCTTTGTGCTTTCCCACGAGGAAGCCAGGTTTTTCGAAGCCTTAGGACAGCATTTGTTGTTGTTCTACCAGGCGTTGAACCGGTTGTATCTTGAAAGCCTGAAAGGCATGCAACCTGCGTGGGTCCACGAATATTTGGATATCGGAAAGCCGGAGGATCTCCTGGCCCTTGCCCGGATGAATCGGTTCAAAAATCAACTTCCCGGTGTCATTCGTCCAGATCTCATTCCCACCACCGACGGAATGGCCCTGACAGAACTGGATTCTGTCCCTGGAGGGATTGGCTTAACCGGCAGTCTCAGCCGGATGTATGCCCGGCAGGGCAGTCCTGTGTGGCCGCAGGCCGACGGGTTGATTCAAGGGTTTTCCCGTATGTTACGAGGGGCGTTGCACGGGAAGCCTCCTCGTGTTGCTATTGTAGTCTCAGATGAAGCTGAGGCCTATCGTGCGGAAATGCAATGGGTGGTGACTCAACTTCGGCAGGAAGGTTGGGAGGCCTATTGCGGGCATCCCCGTGATATCCGGTTTACGGAAGAGGGTCTTCTGATTCACCATGAGGGGCAGGACCGGCCTCTTTCGGTGGTCTACCGGTTCTACGAATTGTTCGATTTGAAAAATATTCCCAAAGGGGAATTGATTGCCTACAGTGCCAAAAAAGGCCGGGTTGTGGTCACCCCGCCGTATAAGCCCTGGGTAGAGGAAAAACTGGCCTTAGCGTTGTTCCATCACCCGATCTTGGAAAAGTTTTGGGAGCACGAATTGAAATCCGACACGTTTGACTGTCTTCGTGCCATCATTCCCGGGACCTGGATTTTGGATCCCAGGCCCCTTCCACCTTCTGCGGTGATTCCGGGCTTACGCCATGGAAATCGTGCGGTGTCGGATTGGAAGTGGTTAGGAGAAGCGACCCAAAAAGAACGCCAGTATGTCATCAAAGTGTCAGGATTTTCCGACCAGGCTTGGGGTAGCCGAGGCGTTTCAATCGGGCATGATATGTCGCAAGTCCAATGGAAAGAAGTCGTGTCTCATGCGCTGGATCAGTTTGAGACAAGTCCTTCGATTCTTCAAACATTTCACAAAGGGCGACTGGTTGTGGTTGAATATTATGACAGTCATTCCGGTGAGGTCGTCAGTATGGAAGGACGTGCGCGGTTATCCCCGTATTATTTCGTGAATGAGGGGCAGGCCCATTTGGGTGGTATCCTGGCGACGATCTGTCCCAAAGATAAAAAAATTATTCATGGAATGCGGGATGCTGTCATGGCTCCCTGTTCCGTCATGGATGGTCATCCAGGCCCATAAGGCCTAGACCACCGGGTTCTTTCGGTCCGACTGTAATATTCCTCTCATGTAGAAGACCCCTAGTTGACATGTCTGGTACTCTCAACAGTATGAAACTGTATCACACGGAATGGTGTCCGGAATGCCAAGTCGTCCGCGAGAAATTGGACGAATTGGGTCTGCCCTACGAACATGAAGTTGTACCGGATGTTCGCCCTTTCCGGAAAAAATTATTTGAAGTCTCTGGACAAAATTATGTCCCGGTATTGGTTCATGGAGAAACGGTGTTGACGGAGACATCCGATATCTTGGCATATCTGGACGACTACGAAGACCATGGCACTTCCTCAGGGGAAGCCACCCAGCCACCCTCCAGCCACCTTGATGAAAGGAATCATTAAGCTATGGATGATTGGAAAAAGGTCCTCGCCGCAAGTATCACCAAACCCAAGGATTTAGCCAAATATCTTGGGGTCGATCCCAAGGAGGTGGAAGCTGTCGTCGGGCCCTATCCGATGCGAATTACGCCGACTGTGCTGGCGACCATTAAAAATAAAGGGGATGCGATCTGGAAACAGGTGGTACCCGAGGCCATCGAATTGGATGATATTGATGCCCCGGACGATCCGTTGGAAGAAGATACGGACAGTCCGGTTCCTCACCTGGTCCACCGATATCCTGATCGCGTGTTGTTGATGGTCACCAACCAATGTCCTATCTATTGCCGGTTTTGTACGAGAAAACGGCTGGTGGGAAAACCTGGGTTTCTCAAGAAGGGTGAGCTCGACCAAGCGGTGGCGTACCTCAGAGAGCATACGGAAGTACGGGATGTTATTTTATCCGGCGGTGATCCGTTGTTATTGCCTGATCGTCTCATTGAGCGGATTCTGAAAGGCCTTCGGTCCATCCCGCATTTAGAATTAATTCGGTTTGGGACCCGTGTGCCGGGGACTCTTCCTCAACGGATTACTCCGGAATTGTGTGATATCGTGAAACGCTTCCATCCTATCTATATGAATTTGCATTTCAACCATCCGGATGAGTTGACGCCTGAGGTCAAAGAGGCTTGTGGCCGGTTGGCGGATGCCGGGGTGCCCTTGGGAGCCCAAACCGTCTTGCTGAAAGGGGTGAATGATGATCCTGAAATCATGAAACGCCTGATGCATCAACTGTTGTTGGCCAGAGTGAAGCCCTATTACCTCTATCAAGCCGATCTCACCAAGGGGACGAATCATTTCCGGACCACGGTGGAAACAGGGTTGAAAATAATTCAATCTCTTCAGGGGCACACCAGTGGCATGGCCGTTCCCCACTTTGTCATTGATGCGCCGGGAGGGGGCGGAAAGATCCCTCTGTTGCCCAACGATTATTTATTGAATTTAGATGAGAACGGGGCAGTCTTAAAAAATTACGAAAATAAAACCTACCATTATCCTCAGCCGACATCGGGAAACGGGCGTGAGCTGCCCATGGTAGGCGCCCCTGCGTCCCAGGATATGTGCGGTGCCGGCGCCATGGATGATTATTGATGGTCGATTCCAAGAAAACGGGCATTCTGTCCTTTCAACATCTTCGTGCGCTGGTTCGTCAGCGGGTTATCCGAGCCGAGGTGCCCATCATCTCCAGTCAAATTCAACCGGCCAGTCTCGATTTACGGCTGGGAACGAAGGCCTACCGTCTCCTGAGCAGTTTTCTCCCAGAGCCATCAGATCAGCAATCCCAGTTTACGATTGAGGATCTCTACAGGTCCGATATGGTGATGTACGATATGGATCTGACCAATGGGGCAATTCTGGAAAAAGGCCATGTCTACCTCGTCCCCTTGATGGAGAGGGTAAAGCTGCCAAAAGATATCCGCGGCCGAACCAACCCAAAAAGTTCTACGGGAAGGTTGGATATCTTTACCCGCGTGGTGACGGATTTGCATGTGGGCTTTGATGAAATACGCTCTGGGTATGAAGGCCCGTTATTTTTGGAAATCGTGCCCCGGTCGTTTACCATACGAGTGCAGGCTGGATTGGCTCTCAACCAATTGCGATTAATGTCCGGCAAACCCATGGTCTCGGATTCAGGTTTGCGGACGGTTCATCGCAAGACGCCTTTGCTGTTTCATAATGGAGATTCAGGGAAAACGGATAGGCCCTTGTCGGCCAAGGAACTCCGGGTAAATAACGGGCTGTTTTTAAGTGTCGATTTGCAAGGATCGAGTGACCATTCCGAGGCAATTGTGGGGTACCGGGCAAAAAAGAACAGTCATGTCATTGATCTCAGCCTGGTGGGCCACTATGCCGCCACTGATTTTTGGGAACCGCTCAAACGCAATGCCACGGCCACGATGCTACTGGAGCCGGAAGAATTTTATATTCTGGCCTCCAAGGAACGTATCCAGGTTCCACCTGGGTATTCATCGGAAATGGTGGCGTATGAAGCTGCCTGCGGGGAATTACGAACCCATTATGCCGGGTTCTTCGATCCGGGGTTTGGCTATGCCAACCCAAGCCGGAAAGGGACCCAGGTGGTTTTGGAGGTTCGCCCTCACGATGTGCCCTTCCGTATTCACGACGGGCAGACATTTTTTAAGGTTGTCTACGAAAAGATGCGAGATATTCCCATGCAGTTATATGGATCGGCCTTGGGGTCTTCCTATTTCCAGCAGGGGCTCACACTCAGTAAACATTTTAAGTGGTAACTATGAGTACAGAAACCGATCCACCTCAGTCGACTGATCCTATTGTTCCTAAGCCGGTGGCTCCCCGTCCGCCAGTCATGGAGGAGGACCAGGAGGATCAAGAAAATCTGCAGATGCAGGTGGCCATGCGTATGGTGGGATCCGCTATGGTCTTTATCGGGTTTTTGCAGGTTTTTCTGTCCGCCAGTACCGGTGCGGAAATCAGCATCTTCCCCATGATTATTTATTTTTCAGGAATGGCGATGTGGGCGTATTCGTCGGTCGAAAACCTCACGGTCCGTTATACGGTGATGGCCTTGTCCCTGCTTTGTGCGATGGCATTTATGCATTTTGGGGAGGTTTTATTTTGGCATAAGTATCTGATTTACTGGGGCACGATCGGAGTCGTCGTGTTTTTTATGTTCAGAAATCCCAAGAAACCCGCCGACTCGTAGACGTACGTTCTTGTTTCTTTGCTTTTCCTGTGTGTGCCGGCAATGAGGGTCTCCATGAACATCGCCGTGATCATTCCGGTCTTGAATGAACAAAAGGCTTTAGCTGAGTTGCTGCCTGCGTTGCTGTCATCATTCGGATTTGAGGAGCTGATCATTGTGGATGGCGGTAGTGGTGATCAAACGACGGATGTGGCAAGGACGATCTGTCAATCGGCACCTGATGTCCACACGCAAATTATCAATGGGCCACGTGGGCGGGCTTCCCAAATGAATGCCGGGGCAGCTCTGGCCAAATCCGACATTCTGGTATTTTTGCATGCGGATACCCAATTGCCGCACAATGCCGGACAAGTGGTGGCAAAGGCCATGGACGATCAGGGGTGTGTCGGTGGCCGGTTTGATGTACGATTTCCACGGGACACCGGTTATGCATGGATGGTGAGCCGGCTCATGAATCTGCGCTCACGCTGGTCCGGGATTTCCACCGGCGACCAAGCCATGTTTGTGCGACGTTCAGTGTTTGAAGAGTTGGGAGGATTTGCGAATATTCCTCTTATGGAAGATATTGAATTCAGCCGCCGGTTGAAGCGAGTTGGCACGATCGCGTCTCTGCGAGCTAAGGTCGTCACCTCGTTTCGACGGTGGGACCTGCACGGCCCTCTCCGCACGATTGTGCGCATGTGGACACTCCGCGCATGGTATTGGCTAGGATCGGATCCCCGTCGTCTTCAGCAGTATTATGACACCGTCCGGTAACGACCCAGGTCTACGTCGATCACGCCCATCATCGCAGAGCCAGGGGAAAGGACGTCGATCTCCCCCGCCTGCGACGTCGGCGATTATTGTCTTTGCGAAGGCACCGGTTGCCGGTCAAGTCAAAACACGCCTGTGTCCTCCTCTCACGCCTGATGAGGCTGCCAGTCTCCACGGAAGTCTCGTTTTAGATATCTTGGAGCGATGCCAATCTCTCAGAGAGTACGATCGCATTCTGGCCGGAACGCCCTCTCCCCATCATCCCTTCTTTCGGGCCATGGAGGCTCGATTCAAAGTCCCTGTCTGGGATCAACAGGGGGATGACCTGGGAGCCCGCATGGCCGGGGTGTTTAAACAGGCGCTCGGAGCTCTCTACCGTTCGGCTGTGGTTATTGGCACCGACATTCCGGGGATCCATGGACCACTGCTGAAGTCAGCCGTGAAGGGCTTGGAGGATCATGATGTGGTGTTGGGCCCCACAGTGGATGGCGGATATTATTTAATAGGGCTGCGCTCACCTGTGCCGGATCTGTTTAAGGATATGCCGTGGTCCACTGATCAGGTGTATGCGCGTACCAAACAAAGGGTTCAGGATTTGGGTTTATCGTTGAAAGTCTTACCGACGCTACGAGATTTCGATACGGTTGAAGATCTTCATCTGTTTATCCGTGAGGCCAAGGACCGCCAGAATCAGACATTTTCTTCTCGTACGAAAAACGTGTTGCAAGAATTAGCGACACGATTGACCAACCGTGAATAATTGGGGAATGATTTTTGTATGACAGGTGTGTGCAGGAGAACGACAGGGGCGGGAAGCCATGACTGAGCGGGTGGCGTTGATTACTGGTGGAGCAAGGGGAATCGGGCGTGGTATCGCCCTGGACTTAGCCGCCAACGAATGGAAGGTGGCGATTTGCTATCGCACCAGTCAGTTTGAGGCTCAGGATGTCGTGCGCACCATTGAAGGGAAAGGCGGAAAGGCGTTGGCTCTTCAGTGTGATGTCTCAGATGCCACTGCTGCTGTCCAGCTTGTTCAGCAAGTGGAGAATACATGGGGACGGATTGATGCCTTGATCAACGGGGCCGGGCCTTACCATCGGGTGCCGCTTTTTGAAGAGACCGCCGATGGCTGGTCGGAGATGTTCAACAATAATCTTCACCCGATCTTCTATCTCGCGAAGGCTGTGGCCCCAGGGATGAAAGGCAGAAAATCAGGACGGCTCATTTCATTTAGCATGGCCAACGCAGACAAAATGGAAGCCCAATCGCATGTGACCGCCCATTATATTGCCAAGGCCGGCGTGCTCATTCTTACCAGGACATTGGCAAAAATCCTCGCTCCCGATGGTATTACCGTCAATGCGGTTTCACCAGGATTTATTGATTCCGGCAGCGCGCCTCCTGGGGAGCTGGATGGCATGGCTAAGAAAATTCCGGCCGGTTATATCGGGGAAATTGAAGATACCGTTCAAGCCGTTCGTTATTTCCTATCTGATGAGGCTCGCTATGTGACGGGGGCCAATCTGCACGTGAGCGGGGGCTGGGGAGTCTGAAGCTTCAAAGCTGTTATCATGTGCAGAATACAGGGTTTCTGAATCATTTGATCCCTGGCTCCACTTCTTGCTCGTAACCGGGTCCATTTACTTCCAACCAGGTGATTCCAAAAACCTCCCCAAAATGGTGAGTGATTTGGGTCCGCACTCGATGCAAATCTATTGATCTCCCGAGATTCTTTGCCATGGAAACCATGGTGCATCCTTCAATGCCACATGGTGATAAAAGAGTAAACGGCTTGAGATCGACGTTCACGTTTAAGGCAAATCCGTGCATGGTCACCCCACGGGAAATTCGTACGCCGATGGAGGCAATTTTTTCCATGCACATGGCAGATGTTCTCACCCACACTCCCCGAAACGATTCATGACGACATCCGGTAATACCCCATTCCCCTAAAGTGCGAATCAGGACTTCCTCCAATTGCTGGACATAGATTTTGGGACCAGGACAGAAATTTCGAAGTTGTAGGATGGGATATCCGATCAACTGTCCGGGGCCATGATAGGTCACAGATCCGCCTCGCCCGCTCTGATGAAGATGGATTCCCATGTCCTGCAGTTCGGTCCAACGCGGCTCCCAATGCTCCGGTTTGGTTGTCCGCCCCAAGGTGACGACGGGTTCGTGTTCGGTCAATACCAATGTGTCGGGCCGACGGTTTTCGAGACGTTGGGTTGCCAAAGATTGTTGAAGATCCCAGGCTTCCGCATAAGGCAGACGAGGAAACGTTAGAATCATTCCCGGTTGTCGGGAATCGGAGAGAGGCATAGGATTGCGTTCTCAGGAAGAAGGGAATATTAACGGGAGACCCAAGGCTTCCAGAATAGGAGGTGGGAGGCGTTTGATTTTCCCCTTGGTGTTGACTGCCACGAGTGTTGCCGATCCTTCCACGACCAATCTCTTGCTGGTGCGATCTTTGATGACATGGGAAAACGTGAGAGAAATTCGTCGATCGGCCGCCACTGTTGTCTCGACCACCAGGGTCTCTCCATAGGTGGCGGCCGATCGATAAGAAAGTTCAGCGCGTACCACGCGAAATTCGGTTCCTTCCTGTATCAACGAGGCAACCGACAGACCATGGCTATCCAAGTAATGCGTTCGGGCTCGTTCAAAGTATTTCAGATAGTTGGCGTAATAGACGACTCCCCCACAGTCTGTATCTTCATAATAGACCCGTACTTCCATTCCGCCGGGTGCCTCCGCTAGATATTCATGGTTGGAAATTCTGGAAGGTCGGTGGGATCCACGCCACTTAATTTTATCACCAGGTCATAGATTTGGTGGAAACGTTCAGGTTTAATGGGTTCAAAACCGTAGCCCAGCAGCGCATGATCAGCGGCATCAAATAAGGATTTCATTTTTGACCAATCCGTGACAAAGCGTTCCCCCATGGGATCTCCGAGCGTGGCCAACGTTTGAAATTGCGCCGGCAAAGGAAGGCGATATTTTCCATCAATTTCGTTGAGATATTGCCTGCGACAGGTGTCCTGGAGGTCTTCCGGAAGTTGTTCGAGATTCACATCCCAACTTTTTAGGTGATACTGGGTAAACAATCTGGATTGAGCAAAGGCTTCCAAGGCTCGAAGCAGGACATGAGTGGCGGCTTCAAGATCCCGCCCCCGATCTCCATGGCGCTTGGACCATGCCAATAAATCGAGAGACACCGCCGGTTTAATGTCCTTGGAATCCAGTACAATTCGTTCAAGGAACGTGAGATTTCCTTTGAGTACGTGGATGAGACGATCCATGCCTGGCGGGCCGCCCCACACGGAGGCCAGTTCCAGGGCCTTGATCCCGCCCTTCAATTTTTCCCAGGCAGGTCGATAGAGCAGTTGATCCCAGATGCCATAGGCCTGTGCGACATCGGCCAAGGCTCGATAGAAGGGTTTCAGCCCGCCGCTGATGCGATGCTCCAGGGTATGAAACCCTTTCACGGCTGCATCATAAGAGCCATGGTTGAAATGGTAGCAAGCCTCGTGTCGAAGGTGCGGCGCCTCTTCGTCCCAAGGATTGACTGCGGCTTCAGATTGCGACACCAGTTTGGTGATCGCTTCAACTGCCTGGTCAACAGACGGAAAAGGATGACCGGGAAACAACAACACTTTGGTGGAAAAGGGAAATCCTGTCAGCACCATGGCAGAAGCCATACCAACGGTTGCATTGGTGATATCAATCACCAATTCGCCAGGTATCACCTTCCAGGTCGTCAACAGAGGGCCAAGCCCCTGGGCCAGGGCCTTCTGGCACGCCGAAAAACTTTCCGGGGAGGGGGTGAAGATCCAGTCCCAACGTTGGGGCATGCGGGACAGAGCCGGAGGGATTTTGGACTCCACGACCTCTTTATGAGATTCGTGCAGAAAAAAACACACCATGTCAGGATTTAAATGTCGGACAATGGCAATGGCGGACGTAGGATCGGATTGAATGGCAAGTAGGAGTGCTTTGGTGGGGATATGGGCACTCACAATGGGTCGACTATATCATCGGTCGAGGAGACCGGCAAGAAAACTGATGGTGGATATCATGCTTTCAACGGATAACCCCTGTCTTTCTCTTCATTGCAGTGTGAAATTTGAGTCCTATCCTGATAGAATCGGCCACCATGAATATTGATGCGGTGATCCAGGCTTTTGAAACCAGTGCGGATGTCAAAAATGAATTTATCCGGACACATGCGGAGCGTGTGGTTGAAGTCGGTCAATTACTGATCCGGGCATTTCGTGAAGGCCGAAAGGTCCTGCTCTTTGGAAATGGTGGCAGCGCTACGGATGCTTCGCATCTTGCCGCGGAATTTGTCGGTCGATATCGCCGCGATCGAGATCCCCTCCCTGCCCTGGCTTTGGCCTGCGATATGGCCGCAATTACCTGCATTGCGAATGATTACGACTTTACTGATATTTTCTCCCGGCAAATAAAGGCGCATGGCCGCAAGGGAGATGTGGCTATTGCCATTAGCACCAGTGGGAACTCCCTGAACGTGATCCGTGGTGTGGAAGCCGCTGCCGACAGTGGTCTTGTCACAGTAGCCTGGACAGGCGCCACCGGGGGTAAAGTGGGAGATCTCGTCGATTATTGTTTTCGGGTCCCTTCTTCGGTGACGGCACGTATTCAAGAATGTCACATTACGCTGGGCCATGTGTTGTGCGAATTTATTGAAGAGCGTCTTTTTGGTGACCAGGGCTAAATCATTACCAACCGGTGTGTCCCCGAAGCTGAATCTCGCCCGGCTTCGGACTTACCCGCTTCAAACCCGTCATTCAAAAGTAAAAATGGCGGATTTTGGCTCCCCTTGGCGGCGGGCTGGTACCTTTCAAGCCTTTCTCAAAACCCTGCCGGATATTTTAGCAGGCAAAACTTTTCGTGCTGTGGTTGCGGCGATTGTTGATGCCAGGCGACGGGGAAGACCGGTGATCCTCGGCATGGGCGCCCATCCTACCAAGGTCGGTCTCAATCCCATTGTTGTGGACCTGATGCGAAAGGGTGTGATTACTGCGGTAGCCATGAATGGGGCCGTCATCATTCACGACTTTGAGTTAGCCTATCTTGGGCAAACATCGGAGGAGGTCGAAGCCGAAATTGATTCCGGACGATTTGGCATGGCGGAAGACACGGGACGTATTTTAAATGAGGCTATTGTACAAGGATGGCAAGAGGGTTTGGGCATTGGAGAAGGGGTCGGCCGGTATCTCCTGAAGCATCCCAAGCAATTTCCACATCGGCGATGGAGTTTGCTGGCGGCCGGTGCGGAACTTGGTCTTCCGGTGACGGTGCATGTGGCGATCGGAACCGATATCATTCACATGCACCCCCACGCAAACGGAGAAGCGATTGGTGGCGGCTCGTTATTGGATTTTCGCAAGCTGGCCGCAGTGGTGTCGAAGATGGAAGGGGGCGTGTATATCAATTTGGGATCAGCGGTCATGATGCCGGAGGTCTTTCTCAAGACCGTGACGTTGGGCCGGAATCTGGGACGAGCCTTAAAACAGATCACGACCGTGAATATGGATTTTCTCCCGCATTACCGACCGATGACCAATGTCGTCAAACGGCCAACGCAAAAAGGTGGAAAGGGTTATGCGCTGATCGGCCATCATGAATTGATGGTTCCGCTTCTGGCTGCAGCCGTGCTGGAGGCGCTTGACAGATAAGGTGTTCTCAGGTGGCGGCGACTTTATAGATTTAGGACAATCAGGTGCGGGCTTAAGGAGTAGAACCCTCATGAAAAAGAAAATTCTCATCGTGGATGATCATCCCGACATTGTCCTCATGCTTACAGATCGCTTAGAAGCCCTCGGCTATGACACGATTTCCGCTGGAAATGGCCAAGAAGCGTTGGAGAAATATGAGCAGGACTTTCCTCACCTCATGCTGTTGGATTTGGAAATGCCACAGATGGCGGGCATGGAAGTGTTGAACCAATTAGCCAAAATCGGTGTGAAAAAAAATGGAGAGGCTGAATCTCAAACATTTGGCGGAGGAGAGTGCCTCCCGTTGCCTGTGGTGGTCATGACGGCTCATGGCACCATTTCCAAAGCCGTTGAAGCCATGAAAGCGGGAGCGTATGACTTTCTCACGAAGCCTATTGAGCTGGACCACCTGGCCATTGTCCTCAAAAAAGTCTTAACGCGGGAAGCGTTGGGGCGACAGGTTGCCGCGTTGCGCACGGAAGTGGAAAGCCGGTATAGCCAAATTGTTGGAGATAGCTCTCAGGTTCATTCAATGGTGGAGTTGGCAAAACGAGCTGCCGAGGCTGATGCCACTGTGTTGCTGTTAGGAGAAAGCGGGACGGGGAAGGAGCTGTTTGCCCGGTCCATTCACCAATGGAGTGACCGGCGGGATATGCCCTTCAGTATCATCAATTGCGTGGCTCTCACGGAAACCCTCTTGGAAAACGAACTCTTTGGTCATGAAAAAGGGGCATTTACCGGTGCAGACTCTCTCCAGAAAGGGAAAATTGAAGCGGCGGATGGGGGAACCATTTTCCTGGATGAAATCGGCGATATGCCGCTGGGGCTTCAAGCTAAATTACTCAGGGTGCTTCAGGATCATGAGTTTCCCCGGGTAGGTGGGACGCGATTGGTCCGCGTCAACATTCGGGTGATTGCGGCCACCAACAAGGATCTTAAGCGAGCGGTCAAAGAGAAGACCTTTCGAGAAGACCTGTATTTCCGGCTGAATGTCGTGAACTTGGTATTACCACCATTGCGGGATCGTCCCGAAGATATCATTCCTCTTGCCGAGCATTTTTTAGCCAGGCACATGAGAGAAATGAAAAAACGGAAGCGGAGTTTTTCCAAGTCTGCCATCCAAACGATGCGATGTTACGCCTGGCCCGGCAATATTCGGGAACTGGACAATGCTATTGCTCGAGCAGTGGTATTGGGAGTAGATGAGGAAATTTCTCCAGATCTTTTGGGATTGGGCGGAGGAAAAGACGAACTCGATGAGGTCGACAACCTCCCCTACCATGAATCCCTGGACCGATTCGGTACCCACATTCTGGAGCAGGCCATGCGTCGGAGCAATTGGAGCCAAACCAAAGCCTCGGAGCTTCTGGGGCTTCAACGTACTTACCTCTCCCGCCTTCTCAAGCAAAAAGGCATTCAGCAGGGTACTGAGGATTCCTGACCACTTTGGGATTTCGAGGACTCGAGGAAAGACTCCCCAAGATTCAAACGCACAATTGTGTTTACTGGCAAAGGAGAATGGAGCCCTATCGTCCTGTTTGTGATTGGTCCGAATGCGGGCATTAGCAGTAATATCCCCACAAATAAACACCTGCCGGGTTCGGAAAATCCAGTTGGCCTGCATAGTGGGAATTAGTCAGATTTTCAATGGCCAAAAATGGGCGAATGCCCCTATGAATTTGATAGGAAACTTTTCCGTTCAAAAGGAACACGTTTTCTACACTTGTGGTGCGGTCGTGCTGTTAAATGGGTTCGAGTCGGGTTCTCCATCAAGATAAGACCCTTGGAGAAACCCGCATAATCCTCATGTGGAGACATAGCCCACCCGTGCATTGCCTGATGACCGATCGAAGTTCTCTTCATTTCTCTGGTCCACGTTCACATCTGTACAGGTTCTGTTCAACGACACCGACAATTCCTCGGTGATCTGATTTTTTAGAGAAATTTCCGCCCATTGGGAAATGGCAGCAAAGAAGGCTTTAGTTTTGTGTTCTATTCCCATGCCTCGGCAATCTGAAAAAATTAATCATGTTATCCATATCCTTGCGAAACCAGCAGAGTCCGACTTCAAGGCGGTCCTTCCATAGAAGTTGGGAAGCCCTTATCTTTACCGAAAATTTTTCCGTGCCCCATTCCAAATTGCCTATTCCAGCATCAAGGTTAATTAACCGGGACAGGCGACTTTTTGCCCAATCGCTTGGTGTTTCCCAGGTTTCCTAGAGCAGGGATTCCTGCCAGCTGGTCAATTTAATGCTATGGTTTCCCTCGGGATAGAGGATATCGTATCCAGATCCCAGGGAAATCTGGCGGTTGGGGAGGGGCAGGCATGCCTCATCAAAAAAATACGCAATGGTCAGGGAATAAAATTCCTCAGAAACCCCATTTCTTAGCGTTGGTGCTTGTCATGCTTTACAAACAGACAGGGTTTCACTTTGACTCTGTTTGTATTGGGCAGTGAGACCTGGGTGTTAGTTCCTGTGAAAGTGATCGTGTTCTTCCTTGTGTCGTTGATTTGGGAAAAAGAGTTGTCGGGGAAAAGGTTTAAATTGTTTTGGAATCGGTCAAAATGAAATTTTCCCGCCACTCCAGCTTCGTTCCTTCCTGAGTGGTCGCATTCAATTTCTCCTGGTTGGTATCATTCTTCTGCCGGCACGTTCTCAGTCATGTGAACTTTGTGGAAGTGTTTCACGGTTTCAGATCGGGCAGGGTATATGGGGTGTGATGATCAGATAACCTGGGGACTTAAAAAAATCCTAGGTCTCATTTGATTTCTCTTCCGCAGGACGGGTCACCGCGCAGGTAAATTCCTGCCCTTGAAAGTTGAGGAGGTACACTGAAATCTCAATAGGGAACTCCTGGCCATTTTTGGTGCGGTGGATCGATGGGTAAGATAAGGGTTGACCCTTCCGCAAGCTTTCCAGGCATTGTTGGAATTTCTCATTGTCATGGTAAGGGGCAATGTCAGGAATACGAAGGGTTTTGAGTTCTTCCGGTGTATATTCTAAGGCGTCGCAAGCCGCCTGATTGGCAAAACGTAAGCGTTTCTCCGAATCTGCCACCATAATCCCCTCGGGTACATGATCAAAAGCGAATTGCATAAGTTGAGCGTACTCTGCCAGCCGTTCATATGCGGTGAGGGTCAATGGGTGCTTCGTGGTCTCATCAGAGGAAGCCGGGGTTGAGCTTGGTTGAAGCAGGGAGGGGAAGGTGCCTATTGGAAGGGTTGGTGCGGGAGAGCCTTGCCATCCCGCTACCGCGATGTTTCGTGCCAAACAGGCTCGATGAATGGCAGATTTAACTTCCTGCCGTTGGTACGGTTTGGTGAGGTAGGCGAAGGCTTTATCGAGGATGTCGGGGTTGGCAGTCTTTCGTAAAAAGGTAAAGGCACTCAACAGAATGACGGGTAAGTGTGGATGCGTTTGAGAGAGTTCGTGAAGAACTTCAATGCCATCCCGGTCTGGAAGTCCGACATCGAGGAGCACGACATCATACGATGAGGTCGTACTCTTTTGGAGGGCGGCCTCTCCCGTCTCTACAGGGTCCACCTCAAAACCTTCCTGGCGAAGGTAATCAGAGATGGCAAGAAGAATGTCGGTGTCGTCATCCACAAGCAAAACTCGCGGCTTCGTGGACAAAGGTGACATCTTTCCGTTCTTTTCAGACAATCCAGAACTATGTAGAATTTTGATAGAAGAGGTTACCTAGGAATTATCCTACAGTTCCCAGCAATTCTAAGGAAAAAGCACTGCAAGTTGCAGGCTTATGTAAATGGGTGTTTTTCCAAAAAGAGGGAACTGTCAAAATAAAAAAATGTATCTATTAAGATAATTGTTGTATCTAAATTGATACATTTTGGGCAGGCCTCATTTCTGATTTTTAGGAGGGAGTGGTCGATGGTGTGACGGGTAAGATCACACAGAAGCGACTGCCCTCTCCTGGGGTACTCTCCACCCAAATCGATCCGCCGTGCAGCTCGACTAAGCTCTTGGTGATAGCCAAGCCAAGGCCTGCTCCGCGACTTTTCATTTCAGAAGATTGCCCGCGATAAAATCGTTCAAAAATCGTCTGTTGTTCCTCGAGAGGGATGCCGCAGCCACTATCAATGACACAGGTTTGAAGCATGCCGTCGTCCCGCTGCTTCACTTCCACAGTCACGGTTCCGGAAGATTCTGTAAATTTGAGGGCATTATTGATGAGGTTGGTAAAAATCTGAATAAGTTTATCCCGATCACCTTGGATGAATCCGATGGGAGCGGAAATATGGGCTTCGAGAATGAGAGACCGTTCCTGCGCCATAGGTTGCAACGTTTCCACGACCTCCCTTACGAGGCTGCCCATGTTGACGGCGCTCCGGTGCAAGTCCATGCGGCCGGCTTCGATGCGGGAAAGGTCCAAAAGATCATTAATCATTCGAGTGAGTCGTTCGATATTGTATTTCATTCGTTCGAGATAGAAGGATTGTCGGTCATTCAGATCCCCGACCAAGCCATCCAACATATTTTCCACCAACCCTTTGATAGAGGTCATCGGGGTTCGAAGTTCATGTGAGACAATCGATACGAAGGAGGATTTCAACCGGTCTAATTCTTGAAGACGTTCATTGGCCGACTGCAGATCTTGCGTGCGTTCTTTGACTCGTTCTTCGAGAGTTTGAGCGAGTGTTTCGACTTCCTCATAGGTTTGGGCGTTGTCGATGGCGACAGCCACATGACTGGCTATGGTCAAAAGTAAATCCAGATCTTCCTGCGTGCAGCGTTGGTTCCCGCGATCGGCTCCCAGATATCCCAGCACGCGTTGATGACTCAGCAGCGGGGCGCACACAAAAGAGATTACTTCCATCTGTCGACAGATTGGAAGGAGGAGAGGGTTTACCTGATGGGCTATTTCGTCCAGATCGTACGCCAAAACCGGACGGCCATGGATCAAAAGGGTTTCATCTATGCTTCCTTGTGTAATGGGAAATTCAAGGTCCCGAATCCGTGTCTCCAATTCCGGATGCACTCCGGACACATCTGAGATTATGCACGTAGTGCCTCCAGGGTTCTGGAGAACCAGGATCATACGTTGGAATCCCAGATTTTTTCGAAGAAGCTTTAAGACGGTGGAAAATAATTTTTGGATATCTAATGTCGAGGTAATCACAATTCCGGTTTGATGCAAGGTACTGAGTTGAGTGACCTGCTTTGTGATGGTATGAACATAATGGGAGATGGCTTCTTCACGTTGTTGGAGGGATCGCGCCATCCGATCGATGCTGGTGGTGAGTTGTCCCACTTCATCCTGGGTGTCGGCGGTCACCGTCACGGCCAAATCCCCTTCAGCGATTTTTTGGGAGGCTGCTGCCAAACGCTGGAGGGGCGTGACGATGCGATTGGTTAAAAAAATTGTGAGAAGAATACCGAGGAGGATGATTCCCACAGTGAGGAGACCGATGTGCCATACCGTTTGGTTAAGCGATTGTTGCATGGGTGTGGTACTGAGGCCGATTTGGATGATGCCGATGATGCTGGACGCTTTGGTGGAAACGGTAAGATGGTCTTGAAGGTTTTCTGATAACAGCAGTTCCATGGTGGAGAGCCGCCGATCCTGCCGGTAAACCGGAAGGGCGAAATCATAAATGGTTTCTGATCCGACTCTGAATCCTTCTGCACCCTTTCGTTCTGCGGATCGTTCAGAGAGAAGTCCTTCCTTAAGGGGTGAGGTATGTAAGACCGTCAAAAGTGGCTCATTTATGGACTTTTGGGGAGCTGATGTGATCAGGCCTTCTGTGAGTGAATCATCCGGGAGTAAGGGCTGCGTTTCGTCACGGGTAAGCCTCGTCGTATCCACTAATTTTCCTTTTGATTTTCCGACTAATACGTTACCGTCCTGGTCTCGTACAATGGCGTAGACGACTTCCGGTGCCGATAACGCGCCATCTAACATCGTCTCCAGATAATGCGTATCTTGAATAATGAGTCGATTGACGCTGACATTGTTCAGTGTTTTAACCAGAATAGTTCCAGTTTTGAGTAGCGCATCTTTCATGACCTCGGCTTCCTGCTGAATAAGGTATCCACTGAGACTTGAGCAGGCAAGGACGATTACCAGACTGACAAACAAGGAAAATTTCGCTCGTAAGGTGAGGAATCCCGACGGTATTCCAGTGTGTTCAGTTGGGAGAGGCGATGGCGGTAGGGTGCGTTGGGGTTTAAAATCGCTCATCGAATAGCCTCAGGACGTCTGGCGAGGGAGAGAGGTTCAAGTACCTCGCGGACTTCTGATTGATGGATTGATGGACGCGTTCGGGAGGGATAATCGTTCCCAAGAGAGATGAAGACCTTTGTCCGGTCAGCTGTTGGGTAAGCTGGGCGGCCTGTTTGCCAATGTCCACAGAATGAAAATATACGCCGACAACTGCGCCGCTGCGCACTAATCCGGCCGAAAAACCTACGACGGGAATCTTGGCTTCCAACGTTGTACTCAACAGAAAGTCCAGAGTGTTTTCAGTGAGAACGGTGCTGTCTGGTAACAGCCACAAGGCGTCGATGTGGTCTTTGAGGGCATTGAGTGCGAAAGCGACATCTTGTTCTTGATGTACTTCTTCGGAGACGATCTTGATGCCCAAAGTTTTGGCGTCATGGAGAAGTTGACTATGCATCTCGTTAGTTTTTTTGGGATCGAAGAGCACTCCAATGCGTGAAGCCTTGGGTGCCAAATTGTGTAGGGACTGTAGTTGTTGTCGGAATGGGACATCCAGAGAGAGGCCCACCATGTTGGCGGTCGGTAAGCCATTTTTTTCCGGATCAAGCACCAAACAAAAAATGACAGGGATATCCAGGATTTCAAGTTTGGCAGCAAGAGCCGCTTTTAATCCCACGGCCAGTACAATCTTGGCATTAGATGCGCGAATGCGCCGCGATAGAATGCGGCCTTTTGCCATGTCCCCCTGGAGGTTGTATTCCCCAGTCACCTGAAAAGCGGAAGGGAGAGCCGATGTAAATGCGGTAATGGCTTCAGAATAGGCGGTGATGTCTGCCGACTTCAGAATGGCGACTTCCTCGGCAAAGGTGACAGTGTACAGGTTGAGGAAAATTCCCACACACAAGATCACCAAGATACGTTTTCTCCAATGCGGTGATCGGTGGGATATATCCCTCAAGTTGTTCATCATGTCTCGGGGACGTTTATGAGGTAATTTGTTCTGGAGTTATCCTAATTTTCGCTCGGAGTTTATCAGGTTGGGTCAGAAACACACCTTTCCCCCTGGAGTTTTACCCAAATATAAGGAAGAAGCAAGGATAGTACCGGTGGAAACTAGGCAGTAATAATGAGAAGTTTTTGAGTTGGAAATGAGCTGGAATTTAAGAGGATGATGGTATTTGAAGAAAGGAAGAGCGGATACGTCTAGGACGAACCGTCAGATGGAATGGGAAACCATCTTCAAAACACTCAAGGAAAAAGTGCGGCGTTCCCAGGCATTCGGAAGACAGGACTTGCACAGAAAGCCTGTGTATCGCAAAAACTTTATGGTAAGCGATGCCAATCGTATTCTGAAACAAACTGAGCGGTAAGTGAGCGAATCATTCGGGATTCTGCCGTTTCTTGAATTATGGGAGTTTGATAATGCGGTTGCCAGCCGCAATTCAGGCAACGGATTACGGTTTCATTCGAGGTTTCTCCACCCTCTTGGTGTATCAAGCCTTGGCATTTCGGACATTGAGACAGTGTGTCGGCAATGTAGGTTGGTGGATCGGGTCTGAGTGAATCCAAATGAATGCGAGTATGGCGTCGGCGAATTTTTCTGTGTGTGTTTGCCGGGTTATTCGCGGATGAATTGGTCATTTGTTGCAGAGTAGATTTCATCATGTATATCCCTTCTCTATAAGATTAATATCTTGGCTGTGTACCCTTAAGTCTTCAGGATTGCTTACTTTTCATCTCAATTGCGTTTCACTGTGGTACCTAGGGATTTAAGCAAGAGAAGTGCCTGAAGACCTAGGATAAATCCTATTAAGAAAATGCCAACAATTATTGGGGAATATATGGCGCTACCAGATGAGAAGCACATACAAGGTCAGGGGTAAGGAAAAGGCACTTGTTATCTATATGGATACAGAATGTATCTCATCAGATACATGTAATGGGTGAGGTTGAAACGTTGGAGGAATGACCAGGGAATTATGAGTATATGGGAAAACGGGGACTGCCTCGCCTTTCGTATGACGGCGGGCGTGGTGATCTGGTTATATCTTTGAGCAGGTGACGCGAAAGAGTTGTTGGTCTTCGAGTCGGAGGGCAACGAGTTCCCGTCCCCACACGCATCCACCGTCGATGGCGAAGACGTGCGGACCTTTCACCACTCCTAAGGCCGACCAATGTCCAAAAATAATAGTGTCCTCTTGTGTCGCTCGATTGGGAACTTGGAACCATGGCATATACCCTTGAGGGGCGTCGTTCGGATGCCCTTTGAATGAGAACTCCGGAATACCTTCTTTGGTACAAATCCTGAGGCGAGTCAGGACATTGGTGGTGAGACCTAACCGTTCGTCAGGGCTCAGATGGTGGGAAAACACGATAGCATTTCGAAAATAGATTGCCGGGAGGCGCTGGTGAAAATTCTCATCCTGCAAGGCTTCCTCCACCTCACGAGCTAACTCCAGTACTTGAGGAATGGACCAGGATGGTAAGAGGCCTGCATGAACCAGGCAAAATCCATCTTCGACGTGGGCAAGGGGTCGAAAGCGCAACCAGGTGAGTAATTCATCCGCATCAGGTGCCGAGAGTACCGATTGTAAGGTGTCTTTTCGACCAAGGGTGGTTATCTTGGCCCACACCGCCAGAAGGTGTAAGTCATGATTGCCCAACACGGTGATGGCCGAGGCCCCCAACTGCTTGATGACACGAAGCACTTCCAGGGAATCCGGTCCTCGATTGACTAAGTCCCCGACGAACCACAGACGATCGGTTGCGGGATTAAAGCGAACCTTTTCTATCAGACGGTGTAAAGCCTGGACGCATCCCTGTACATCTCCAATTGCATAAGTAGCCATCGTGAAGGATCCTCGGATGGTAAAAGGAAATACTACCTGAAGAATACCCTAATCTAGCATTTTTTATCCGCGTTGGTGTTACCGCCTTGCTACAATGGCCCATGTTTGAAGGAGTCTTTGTATTTCAACCCTCTCCCTGGGAAGATCGGAATTGGGCGAGTCTCAGTGGGCTGCCTTTAGAAGAGGTATGGCTCCCGGTAGATGAGTCCGTCACGATATTCGGCTGGTTTGTAAGCGCCGGACCGACCAAGCCGGTGCTCCTCTGGTGTCATGGCAATGCGGGTAATATTAGTCATCGGTTAGAGAATCTCCGTGAGCTGTTTCGGCGAGGATTATCTGTTTTCATCTTTGATTATCGTGGCTATGGTCGGAGCACCGGCATTCCTTCTGAACCCGGACTGTATCAAGATGCCTTGGTTGGGTATGACTATCTTTTGAACCGTCGCGGGATGGACTCGAATCAGATTGTCGTGTTTGGACGGTCACTGGGCGCTTGCGTGGCTGGGGAAGTGGCCATTCGCCGGTCATCGGCCGGAGTCATTCTTGAAGGGGCGTTTCCTTCTATCCAGGCCATGTCGGACCACCATTACTTAGGATTGCCCGCTCGGTGGTTACTAAATGTGGACTTCAATCTGGCTGAAAAGGTTGCCAAGCTCAGGCGTCCGCTATTGGTGATCCACGGCGAAAAGGATTCCATTGTTCCGGTGTCCTTGGGGCGGCAAGTTTATGATGCCGCACATGAACCTAAGCAATGGGTTGTGGTAGGGGGTGCGGGACATAATGATGTGCCGTTTGTTGGGGGAGTCTCCTATTTTCAGAAAATCACGGGCTTTGTTCAGACTGTGGTCTCCAAAGGACATGGAGGATCTCCGTGAATGATGTAAGTAAGTCCCGCTTGACCACCCTTTCGATCGATGGCTACCATCCTCTTCGTCTCGGACTATTATGCGGGTGGAGTAAAGGGATATATGGGTTCTGTTGCGTATCTCCATCAAATTAATTGTTCTCCAGGGGGACTCCCCAAGCTGCCCGTGTCCGAGGCATGGATCACGTTCAAAGGGATGGATGGGGATCGGCATCGGAACCGGGTACTACATGGCGGCCCAGATCGGGCATTATGCCTGTTCTCGTTTGAGGTCCTTGAGGCCTTACAACAGGAGGGACACACCGTTCACGCCGGAGCCTCCGGAGAAAACTTAACCGTGGCCGGTCTGAACTGGACACAGCTGAAGCCAGGTGACCATCTGAAAATTGGAGAAGAGGTGCAGATCGAATTGACGAGTTATTGCGAACCCTGTCGTCATAATGCGCAATGGTTTGTGAATGGAGACTTTTCCCGGATCTCTCACCGGCAGCACCCCGGATGGAGCCGATTGTATGCTCGGGTGTTGTCCGAGGGACGCGTACGGCAAGGTGATGGGGTGCGGGTCGTAACGTTGCCGAAAAGGAAGATGAAATGATGGAACGGGTTCTCGAACCGGAAATTATGGATGATCCTGAGCAAGTTCAGGCCTATGCCGAAGCGGATTTTCAAGAAGAAAATCAGGGTTTTGTGGATAATTTCCTTCGACTCTATGAGGATCTTGATGGCCCTCATGTTGTGGATGTGGGT
Source organism: uncultured Nitrospira sp. (assembly GCA_902500695.1). Lineage (GTDB taxonomy): Bacteria > Nitrospirota > Nitrospiria > Nitrospirales > UBA8639 > Nitrospira_E. The sequence continues at coordinate 22,293 of CABVRQ010000043.1, forward strand.
TGCGGCCCCGGTGATATCGCCATCCGTCTGGCCCGGAGCCATCCCACCTGCAGGATTACTGGAATTGATGCGTCCATTCCCATGATCACCTGGGCGGAACAGGCAGTGAAGCAAGCTGGATTAGCTCATCGAATAGAGTTTCTCTCTCAACGGTTTCAAGATGTCAGTTTGGCTAGTCCAGCTGACGCCGTGATGTCGAACAGTTTGGCCCACCATGTTCCCAATCCACTACGATTTTGGTATGAGATAAAAAAAATGCTCAAGCCCGGCGGGTTAGTGCTGGTGATGGATCTCCTTCGTCCTGATTCTCCCGAGGAGGCGCAGGCGCTGGTTGACCAGTATGCGGCTCATGAACCAGAGAGATTACGGCAGGATTTCTTTCATTCCCTGTTGGCGGCCTTTACGGAGGATGAGGTGGCTGCCCACCTCGCAGAATTGAATTTAAGTCGTTTGATGGTAGATGTGCCGGATGATCGGCATTGGATTGTGTACGGGCGAGTGTACTAACCGGTAAAGATCTTGACGCTTTGGTCCTGTAAGTCTTAAAGTGCACGTTCGGTTGGGGGATCGTCTAGGGGCAAGACATAAGATTTTGGATCTTAGAACCCAGGTTCGATTCCTGGTCCCCCAGCCACTTCCAGCAAGGCTTTTCCCCGTTTTAAAAAAGTCAAAGGTTTCTGTGGAGATTCGACGGAGACTTTTGCCACCCTTCCTGATTTTTTCACAACACTTTAGCAGTTTTTTCCGACTGTGTTGGACCGGATCAACATGTTGAAGCCAAGAACCCAGGGTTGATTTGTGGTCCCCAGCAACCCATTACAAGGTACAAGCCTTTTGGTAATTTTGACACCGTAGATCCTGCCTCTGGAAGAATCGACGAAAACGTCGCGTCCACCAAAATCTCCCCGGTGTGAATCATCCCGGAAAAGGTTGCGGCCCCATCTCCCGCATTTGATGGGCCATGAGTGGGTATGCCGCATGAAAGACGCGGTATATTTCCTGAAAAAATTAGGACGGGCTTCATTGGGGCGTGAGCCTCAAATATAAAGACAAAGATTGGAATCATTTGGTCATCCGATTTTGGGGTTGCAGGGAATACCTGCCCCCTCCTCTTCCTGGTATTCAGGAGGCACTCTGTCCCACTTCAACCGATGACACTCATCTCACAACGTGTCTTACATCTTCGGGTGTGGGCTTTTTGTGCAGGGGGCAGGGGGGGTTCTCTTTGACCAAGGAATAGAAGGTGAAGCTCGGAGTAGGTTAGGGGATGGGGAGGATGGGTGAAACGTAAAAGGCCATTTTTGAGCAGACCGTGCCGCCGTTCTCTTTTTACCCGTGCAAAATTTGAGGCTCTAAGGATAGGTGGGCATGTTTCCCAAAGAAAAAGGCTTATCGATGGAAAGGTCAACCAAAGCCTTTCCTTGGATTTATTTAGGTGCCCGGTTCAAGCTCCTTCAATCGTTGAATCAGTGCATCACCATGACAGGGCTTCGGGGCACACCAGCACATAAGGGCCTTCCCTCGTAACGTGGGCAGATCCCTGAGAAGATCGGGTTTCCCCGATAGCGAGGCCGCGTACAGCGCGATTACCTCTTGTAGGGTTCCATCTTTCCCTTCCTTAAAGTCATTGCCCCATGGAGACTTTCGATCAATACGAACCAAGAGGCCGCGTGCATTGGCCCACGCAATCACTCGTGGGTGTCCCTGCTTTCGCATATTGACCACAACGGTCTCTCCTGCCTGTAGGCGATCGATAAGGGCTTGTTCTGCCGGCGGAATCCCCATCACTCACATTCCTCTCTTTTTTGATTGTTCCTCAGGTAGTCCGGAAAATCCCCAAGGGAAGGGAGCCACCACCCGGAACAGGCTTTCCCTGGCGCCACACTGAATGCATAATGGAGCTATTCAAACACTTGGCCAAATAAACGGCAAGGCCGCCTTGAAATCCATGGAAACTTCAGGGATCAGGTTACAGCCTCGATGTGTTGACGGAGCCGAATTTGGCTTATGTTGAGCATACCCCCCCACCGCTCCTCTCCCACTTGTTTCTACCAAGAGGAACGCCCTCATCTCGGGAAAATGCAAGGAAGGACTGCTGCCGGATGCACGGAAAGAGGGCTGAGGAATCAACCCCATTCCGCTTCCCCGAAAGATTCGGGGGACTGCTGCAATAGCTGCAATACGACCATCGTGAGGCCTGGTGAATTTTTTGGCTATACGGGAGCAACCCGGCACGCGGGTTTTCTTTTCATGATTCACCCTTTTGGGTATGGTGGCGTCGCACAGAAGGGCATTTCATTTTCAGGATGAACCGAGCCCTGGTACAGAAAAAATGTGTAGTTGCGGCACGGTCAATGGAAATCTTCTCGGTCTCGTTCCGAAAGGTTTGTCTCAGCAAAGGGATTCGTACAGGATTGAATCCTCTCAATCTGTTGCAAGTGAGCGTATTAAACACCAACAAAAGAATAGGAAAATTTCGACCAGATCTGGGACTTATTTTTTTGCGCCCAAGGTCCCATCAGCGGCAATAACCTACTCAATAGCCCAGCGAAGACTGTTGCCGAGAAGCTGTCCTTTCGGAATGCCATGAAGCCGCGACGGTGTGTGGCATCATAAGCCGATAGCTATGGTGAATCGAATCGAGGTGACAAAAGCAAAGGGTGATTTCTGATTCAAAATTGATGATTCATTTTGCCTTGGGGAGTTTTACCCTGTGCATTGGGGTTATTGACATCAGGCATAGTGATAAGACAAAAGGAAGGAAACTTAACATAATTTCAACGGTTTTTTTTAACCATTCGCGAAATACCCTTACTGGCCTGGCTGTTCATAGGAAACGTAAAAAGAGATGTTCGCATGGATAACACGGTTTATTGAGCATCACCCGAACCTTCATCGTCTTGCCCTTTATATTTGGAGGCGGTTTCCACCGCGGGTGGCAGGATTTTTTAAAGGGTTGCTCGCCAGAAGCTGGGTAGTCGGAGCAATAGCCGTCATGATCGACGAAAATTCGTCCCCTCCGGAGGTACTCTTGGTTGAACACAGTTACAGGCCTAAAGGAGCATGGGGTCTTCCTGGTGGGTCCCTCGAATCGACTCCTGGAGACCCGACCAGACCCAGCAATACTCCATTGCCTGACGATGTTATCCAGGCAGCTCTTTGTAAGGAAATGTCCGAGGAACTCGGTGTCGCCATTAGGGTGAACAGTCTCCTTAGAATTGATGCTATTCCCTATGTTCCGGAAGAACCGGGCCCCTTTCGATTGCACTTTTACTTCCGCTGTGCTCCGCAGGACGGTTTCGCAATCTTTCGTGCGAGACTGAGTTCCGGGCACATACGCCCCCGCTCGCCTGAGATCAACGATATACGTTTCGTTCCGTTGCCTGAGTTAAACAAGTACGACATATTCTCAACCGATCTGAGATTTTTGAATGAAGATCTTCCTAGGCTTGAGCCAGCCCTTGCTACATTAAAATCCAACTGAATTTTAATTTTTCGATCGTGTGGAAATCTTGCGATGGGAATTAGCAGACCCACGCAGTTCTTAGGGAACCTGAGTGGGAGGAAAATCTACGACAAAAAACGTGTGTTTCCCCAAGAATGACCGCGTCTCTTTTTTAAATGCCTGAACAGGTGAACCAAAGGATTCACCTTGGTGATGGGGGTGTACGACTAAATTCGATTCTCCACGGGGTGTTCCCACGACCAAGAGCCCGAGCCATGTTGGGAGGATTTCAGGGCAGGAATAATCTGATGCTCGGACCGAACCTCTTTTTTTCTGTTTGTGGGTGCTCCTCTTCAATTCATACTTGCGCAGACGGTTCTTTTTACCTCACCGCTCAGAAAACAAAGAGTCTTCCCCAAGAGTCTCATCCGTTCTGATACTGCATAGGATTTTCCTTTTTTGATTCTCGCAAAGAGAGGTCTCGAATAAATCCGGAATAGGAAGGATGTGTCCCTGTCGTCCAGGAGTTCAAAGAGAGTTCGATGGGGAATTCCTGCCCGCTTTTCCTTAATCCATGGAGTGTGACCGTTTTTCCAATGACGTGAGATTCGCCTGTTGTCTGCAATCGCTTCATGCCTTTGGTATGAGCGTCCCAATACCGACTGGGCATGATCAGGGTCAGTGGTTTTCCAAACATTTCCTCTGCCGAATATTCGAACATTGATTCAGCGGCCTTATTCCATGACATGATCCGGCCGGTGTGATCGGCTAGTACAATGGCATCAATGGCTGCTTGAAAGACGGCTTGAAAGCGGATTTCGCTTTCATATAAGGCGTGACGGGCGCGTTCCATTTTTTTTGCCAGGGCATAAGCCTTGAGCGCCTGACGCACCGTGGTCCTAATTTCTGAACGATTGATGGGTTTATGGAGATAGGCAAAAGCGCCTTGTTCTTCAAGGGGGCCGGTCACATCATCGAGAGTGGTATAACTCGACAGAATAATGATGGGAAGACCTGGCACCGCTTTTGTCATCTTCTCCAGAACGAGTAAGCCATCCATGTCAGGGAGTTTGACGTCCAGGATCACGACACTAGGGGAGTGAAGTTTCACGCATTCCAAGGCCGTGCCTCCCGTTGAGGCCACATTAATGTGATGTCCGTCGGCCTCAAGAAGATCTCGTAAGGTTAGGACAATATCCTGTTCATCATCGACGACGAGAATGGGGGAAGTGGATCGTATCGGGGTGGTGATTACCATGGTTTAAACCTCATGTCTGGGGTAACTGGCCCTCAAAAGGGATGTTCCTGAAAATGGGCATGTGGTGAATACCCACGCAATCTATGTACCATTAACGACATGAGTTGAATCGGTAGGGTGATAAGTCTTTGGATGAATTCGTGATTTTTGAAAAATGATGCAGGAAAAGTCCATGTGTCATTGATTTTCATAGATCAGAGACAGAAATTTTGATATCTGTTTGGATACACCCATTTATCCAAATAGATACACAACCTTGACCTGGATGCTGCATGGGATGGCATTGACCGACAGCGGTGCTGCCGAATTTGGCCAGACTTTCCGATCCGTTTCTTTTAATAGATCAACCATCTGTTGCCAAGACAACAGAATCGGACTTTACCCGATGCAAAATTGTGAGGTCTCCTCTCATTCGCCTCGAAGGTGGGGACGGCGATTGTGTCATTAATGACAGAACCGTAGAAATTTTACTTAGGCCAAGTATCCTGTGGGATCGGATGTGCGAGGGCATAGATCCAGAATCTCCAGGGAAGTCTGGTGAAATGGTTTGCATCAATGAGCCATAAATGGCAGGAGTGCTTTTGATGTGGTATCACTTGAGTTCATCTATTGGTTATGGCACTCTCTGTTGATGATAAATAAGAATTTGGCCATGGTCTTGCGGTAATTGGGTGGGTTGCGAATAGCCAATACGAAAGCCTGGGATAATTTTCCCGGCTATCTCTTCTTTGGCTATATACAGATTCCTCATCTTCTTATTCGAATAAATTATTAACAGCTCAAGTATTATGGTGAATTGGGAATGAACAGGGGTATCCCCATCCAGGAACGGTTAATTGTCGCACTTGATGTTTCCTCCGTAGAGGAGGCTCGTCGATATGTGAAGGATTTAGAGGGTGTTGTTTGGTTTTATAAAATTGGCCTGGAATTATTTCTGGCCGTTAATGCCGATTTCCTCAGGGAATTACGCGCACAAAAATGCCGGATCTTTTTAGATCTGAAGATGAATGATATCGATGAAACGGTGCGTCGAGCCGTGAATCTGGCGGCTGACCTGCAGGTAGATTTTCTTACCATTTTCGGAAATCATGCCACGGCCAAAGCTGCGGTGCTTGGTCGAGGGGCCGGGTCAATACAAATTTTGACCGTTCCGCTCCTTTCGAGCTGGGGGGAGAAGGATCTTCAAGACCTGGGGATGTTACGCGTACAGGCGGGAGATCCCGCACGTTTTCAGTCACTGGATGACTACGTCTTGTGGCGGGCAGATATGGCGATGGCCCAAGGGTGCGATGGCCTGATCGCCTCAGGAAAATATGTCGGAATTCTGAGAGAACGGTTTGGTCCGAAGGCGCTCATTGTCTCTCCAGGTGTGAGGCCGGCCGGGCAGAACACCCATGAACATCAACGTTCCTTAACTCCTTTTGATGCCATTCGAGCCGGGGCGGATTTTTTAGTCGTTGGGCGACCTATTCGCGATGCGGATAATCGGCGGAAAATGGCGCAAGAGATTCAAGAGGAGATTGCCTTGGCGGTCAAGGCTGGTCCCTCAAAAGAGTGGGCCTAAGCTGGGGGAGATAACTGGGGTAACACAGCAGCAGGCTGAAGCTACCAAAGCGGCCTTCATGAAATTACCAAATTACCTGCACGTTTTTTTCTTCCTTTCCTTCCTTTAGGGGTGTCTAACCTTTTTCATGCTTTGTTTTGCCTCTAGCCTTTTCGCCACACTCCCTTAACGGCTAACATGATGATACGTTTTTTCTTTTATTAAGTAATCATGAGTGGATTGTGATTCCCCGTTTTTTTGAACATCAAAGAGGAGCGATTGGAATTTCCAACGAATCTCTCTCTGATATTCATTTTCTTCCTTAACCTTCCCCCTTTCTTGAGGAGGAGTAAGTGCGTGACCATTAATGCCGGGATTGGTATGATGGGACTGGGTGAGAGGAAAAGCAGGGGTTTGGTCTTCAGAAGTCCACGAGCTAGGATCAATCCCATGAGGGAAACAGTATCCTCTGTCGTCGATGCTGAAATGCGATGTGCTGAAGTAGCCGGATTTAAAGGTAGGATTCCAAGTGATTTTGGTTTGGGAAGTTTAGTTACAAACACTTCAAAGGAAGAAAGCTCTCAATAGTCCTTCGAATAAAATGTAAGCGTGACGTATACGGTTCTGGACGGTAGGTAAAGGGAGGGATGTATGACGATGCGAAGGGAATGGTTGCGAATCCTCATTGTGGAAGACCGTCCTGACCAATTAGAAACGCTCGTCAATATTCTAGAGAAGGAAGGCTATCAGGTGGTGGGGTCCAGGACGGCTGCGGAAGCTTCCGAATATGCGAAAGGTGAAGCCTTTGCGGTCGCAGTGGTTGATGTGCAGACGCCGGATGTCTCCGGAGTCTCATTGCTTTCTCTTCTCAAGGCCAAGAATGCAGAGATTCAGATGATCCTGAGTCCGGCCTTTGACAGCCTGGATTCAGCGAAAGATGTCATAGGTGAGAGCGCCGTTTCCTACATCAAACGGGAAGGGTCACCATCCGAATTGCTTGGTATTGTTCGTCGAACCTTTCGTGACCAACTGACGGAATACACCAAAGACCTGGAGATAGCTCTGGAAGAGCGGGATGAACGGTTTCGGCAACTTGTGGATCATATTAAGGAGGTGTTTTGGGTTTTTGCCCCTGACCAGTCTGAAGTCTGGTATGTGAGCCCTCAATATGAAACCGTCTGGGGTCGCAGTTGTGCGAGTCTTATTGAAGATTCTCGAAGCCTATGGAATGCGATTCATCCTCACGATCAACCACGATTTCTCACTCACCAAATTGAGCCGGATGGGAATGGGGTTCAGGGAGAATGCCGGATTGTGAGACCGGATAACACCATGCGGTGGGTGCGAATACAAACAGTTCCTATTCGAAAGCCCAATGGGGACTTGCTGAGTCTTGCGGGAGTTGCGGAGGACATTACAGAACGGAAGCGTGTTGAAGAGGCTCTCACGAAAACCGAGCGGCAATTTCGGCAATCAAGCCGCATGGAAGCCATTGGGACCTTGGCAGGCGGCATCGCCCATGATTTTAATAATATTTTAACGGCAATTTTGGGCTACACCGAATTGGCGTTGGCCACGGTGCCAAAGGAAAGCCGTACCCAACGAAATCTTCAAGAAGTGCTCACTGCGGGTCATCGAGCCAAGCACTTGGTGCTCCAGATTTTGACCTTTAGTCGTCAAGCGGGTCAGGGGAAGAAACCCACACCTCTCCACATGGTCGTCCGGGAATCCCTGAAACTCTTACGATCCACGATTCCCACGACAATTGAGATCCGTCAAGCCTTGAAAACAGAGGCCACTATTCTAGCGGATCCGACCCAAATGCATCAGATCATTTTCAATTTATGCACCAATGCTGAATATGCCATGCGAGAACCCGGAGGGATATTGAACGTCGTCCTGGAAGATGTGGAGGTGACAGAAGATTTGGCCAGAACGATTTCGGGATTACAGGTTAGTCCCCATGTCCGGTTGACGGTGCAAGATACCGGTTCAGGCATGACTCCTGAGGTACTTGAACGACTGTTTGATCCCTTCTTTACGACCAAGCCAATTGGCGAGGGGTCGGGAATGGGGATGGCCGTAGTGCATGGAATCATTATGGGTCATAGAGGAGCCATTGTCGTGGATAGTGTCGTGAATAAAGGGACAAAGATCGAAGTCTATCTCCCGACAGTTCCGATCCAGGTCTTAGAGCCTCTTCACGATCCAAAAGCCATTCACAATGGGAAAGAATCAATTTTATTTGTGGATGATGAAGAGACCATTGTGAGGCTTGGGAAGGAACTTCTCACGCAACTGGGATATACGGTGGAAGTGCACACGAGTTCAATTGAAGCTCTGAGGACATTTAACCAAGACCCGCATCGCTTCGATCTCGTCATTACTGACCAAGCAATGCCGGGATTGACCGGTGAGGCCTTATCCCGTGAGCTTCTGCGGATTCGCCCGGACCTCCCCATCATTCTGTGTACCGGATTCAGTCATGTGATCTCGGCGGAACGAGCGAAGGCATTGGGAATTCAGGGCTATTTGATGAAGCCATTGGCAATTCGGGACCTGGTTCCCATTATTCGCCATGTGCTCGACAAAACCCCTTCGTCGTTAGCCGAGTCTTGACCTCTCCGAAGGGGAATGAATGGGCAAGACTTGGTTCTCCTGGTTGGTGATGGGTCGTGAGTCACTCCAGGAGATGCCGGCTATTCCGGGAATGCTATTCAATAATCATGAATGCCAGAAATGGATGGTTCATTGTGGATGACGTTCGAGGGCCGAGCCGGGATGTGTTGAGCCTGGTCCAAACCCTATGGAGGAGCCCAAGTTGGTCGCACCGTTCGTGGTGGATCTTTTCCTGTGGAGGAAGAAGGTGATCATCCGGAGTGGGGCGTGGAAAGAGACAAAATAATGGCAAACATTCTTGTTGTGGATGATGATCGGCAGGTTTGTGACCTGTTGAAGCAGGCCTTGGAAGATAAGGGATATACTGTGGATTGTGCCAGAAATGGAGTCGAAGGTATCAAGGAATATCGCAACCACCCAGCCGATCTTATTATTTTAGACATTCTTATGCCAGAAAAAGAGGGGCTTGAGACGATACTGGATTTGCGGCGGGAATTTCCTCAGGTAAAAATCATAGCGATGTCCGGCGGAAGTGAGCGAGCCAAACTCGATTTGTTGGACCTCGCTCGTCGCTTAGGAGCTCAACACACCATCGATAAGCCTTTCCAATTGCACACCATGACGGACCTCGTTACACAAGCCCTTCACGAAAATTAGCCAGGGTTTACCTGTTCGGACCACGAGCGATGCTGTATTTTCGGACCCAACCTGATGCCGTGTTTATCCCGTTTGTGAGGCAGGCGCTTGACTGCGAGCTTCAAGCCGTGCGGCGTGTCGCGTCTCGCAATGACGCTGAGGCCTGGTTGGTGGAGTATCCGGCCGTGGGGACGCTATTTACCCCCTATAGCGCACTTATCACGCTTGAGGAATTGCTGGTGGCTCATGAGGCATCAATGGTCTATCGATTAATTGACTATCATTGGCTTCTGGTATACGAATGCCTCAAAAACTATTGTCTCTGGCACAACGATCAAATTGATGATGGATTGGTGTCATTTACCATGCTGGGGGGATACCGGTTTGGGTTGGTGGATTTCGAGACGATGACCAACCGGTATTTCTGGGACCATGACTTTATGGAACTGTTGTGCGCTGGTGCGGATGAAGCAGATTGCTGTCCATGTGGAAAAGACACAGACGGGTCCGATATGGATCTCTCTTATGGATTACGTCCGCATCCCGAGAAGCTCAAATTAACCCCGGTGGAGGAGACCGCCTGGCGCATTCCAGAGCCGGAAGAATGTGGCCAGTGGCGTCTGCCGTAAGACGGTGTCATCAATAAGTGAAGTGGCGTAAAGTCTCTCAGGAGAAATCATGGAAAAACCAGCAGACGTGCAATTTCACATTCATGAGCTGTTACGGCGTCGCTGGAGTCCACGAGCCTTTGCCGATCAGCCGGTCGAACGAGAAAAAATCCAAAGCTTGTTGGAAGCGGCTCGATGGGCGTCTTCCTGTTTTAACGAACAGCCCTGGGTCTTTATTCTCGCTACCAGCGAGCACCCTGAGAGCCATCAGAAGCTTCTGAGTTGTCTGGTGGAGGGAAATCAAATCTGGGCGAAACGGGCTCCTCTCCTTCTGCTCACAGTGGCAAAACTCCATTTTGATCATAATGGAGAGGTCAACAGTCATGCCTATCATGATGTCGGGTTGGCCGTGGGAAGCCTGGTCATGCAAGCCACAGCCATGGATCTGTCGGTCCATCAGATGGCCGGCATTCTTCCTGACACCATTCGCGAACGCTATGCTCTTCCCGCCGGCTATGAAGCCGTCACTGGGATTGCCATCGGGTACCAGGGAGATGCCTCCACACTCCCTGAGGCGCTCCGTGAACGGGAATTGGCCCCACGATCTCGTAAGCCGTTGAGGGAGTTTGTATTCTCCGAGACGTGGGGACAAACCCCGGAATGCTTGTAGCGCATTGAATCTCCCACGAGGCATGTATCGGAGCACTCCATTCCGGCTCTCACTTTCATGAACATGTTTCGTTCCTCGTCTGAAACAGGGAGTTCTCTCTGTATGCCCACGGGAATTTCTCATAAAAGCCAGACATGTGCTCTGTGAAAGGGTAAGACGACAAGAAAACAGGATGGTACACTTGACCGGAGGAAATGAAAACCTATTCAACAGTAACGAAGGAGACACCATATTATGATTACGGCTATAGGAGAAGTGTTACGACGGTGTTATGAGCGCGGATGGATTACCACCCGGGATGGAAATTGTAGTGTTCGGCGGGCGAAGAGTGTGTATCTGTATGTCACTCCCTCAGGATGGCGAAAGACGATTGTCCATCCTGAGCATATGGTCAAAATTAAGTTGGTGGATGGGAAGTTGCAGGTAGCTCCAGGAACCAATCCTTCCGGTGAACTGCATATGCATTATCTCTTGACCAGAGGCATGAATCGGACGCGTGCCGTCGTGCATGTACATCCAACACATGTGGTTGCGGCTATCTATCGCGGGTTCGATCTCCAGAAAATCTGCAAAGACTTTCCCGAAATTTACCGCTATACCAGGATTGGCCCAACGGTACCCAACCTTCCTGCCATCAGCTCGGAACTGGGCGAAGCCACGGCGAAGGCCTTAGGGGTCACAGAAGCCAACCCGGCAGGCGATTTTGATATCGTGGGCCAGGCCAACCACGGAGTCTGCTCCATGGCACCGAACCCCTGGTCTGCCTACGAACACATCGAACGGTTGGATCATAT
>CABVRQ010000044.1 GCA_902500695.1 uncultured Nitrospira sp.
CGACGGCTCGCTCCTGCAGCACCCGTAACACTTTGGCCTGCGCGCTGACGCCGAGGTCGCCAATTTCATCCAGAAACAGCGTGCCGTTGTTGGCCTGTTCAAATTTGCCTATTCTCGCTTCCACATCCGTCGCGGTGCCTTTGCTGATGCCGAATAATTCACTTTCAATTAAGGTTTCGGGTAGGGCGGCACAATTGATCGCGACAAACGGTTGACGGGCTCGCGGGCTGCTGTAATGGATGGCTTTGGCCACCAATTCCTTCCCGGTTCCGTTTTCTCCGGTAATCAGAACATCCACTGAACTATCCCGGACCTGATCGATGACTCTGATCAGCCGCTGCATGGGCAGGCTGTTTCCCATGAGTTTTTTCGTGGAGAACTGCCCTTCGACCTCTTTCCACAGATGCGCGTTTTCCTGTTGCAACCGTTCGCGTTCCCGCCGCAATTGTTCCATCACATGGAATTTCTGAAGAGGGATGGCGATGGCATCAACCAACGATTGACCCACAGTTTCATCCTGGACTGTAAAGCCCTTGCCCTTTTTATTGACAGCTTCAAACACCCCGATGATGTCTCCGGTTCTGTCCCGAACCGGAAGCGCCAACAGGGTCTGCGTTTCTCGCTTGATTTGTGCATCGATGCCGGAAAAAAACCTTGAGTCCGATTGGACATCTTTGACATTGATCAACTCTCCGGTCGCCACACAGGCGCCCGCAATTCCTAAGCGAGCATCCAGTCGAAGCACCTTCCCGCCCACAGGGAGGGGAAACCACAGTTCACATTCCTTCCGATCCAGCAGAAACACACTGATCCCCTCTGCCTCTAGTAACCGGCGTGATTCTTTTTCAATGAGTTGTAACAAGGTTCGTAATTCCTGCTCCTGGTTGATCTGAAGCAGAAATGTTTCGGGGAGGTCTATTCTCTTGTGTGGGATTTCTTGTTTTCCGGATCGACTCGGCATGGCTGTGTTCCTCACTCTATCCCTTGCCCCAACGCCACCACACAACGGGAAGCATCACGTGTACACATTATGACCAGGTGTGAATGGACAAGGCAACTACTCAGCCAGGCACTCCCTTCACCGTTCCCCATGGAAGGCTATCCGCTTACAACCCACAATCCCAGGCCCATGACCTATCCTCTAGCTTGTTCCATGAAAGTCTTAGCCGAATGTTGTTCCGCATCGGCTGTCTTCGTGATTAGCCGGTACACAGAAATGCCGTTGGCTTTTCCCCTTAGCGTGATCATGCCGACTTCTTTGAGTCCCCATGGGTGGTCCCCGAGATAGTGTTTGGTCGTCTCTCCAATAAGGATCCGGCAGACTTCACCTTTGGACCAGGTCTCCAACGAGTCTTTTTGGAAACTTTCTAATCGAGAGGCAATGTTCACGGAGTCTCCAATGGTCGTAAATTTCAGCCGTTGTTCACTGCCCAGACTTCCCACGACAACCGGCCCCGTTTGAATGCCTATCCGCATACGCACCTCGGGCAACCCTTGCTGTTGCCATTGAGTATTGAGATGGCGCATTTCCTGTTCCAGGGCCACGGCACAACCGACCGCATTGTTGACATCCTGCCGTTTATTTTCTTCAGTTTGTTCCAGCCGGAATACCCCGAAATCCGCTTTGATCATGTCTCCATGATAATCATCCACCATCCCCCCATGACTGTTGATGATTTTTACCATTCGTTCCATATACGTGTTGAGCCAGTCCAATACCGTGTTGGGTTCCATATTTTCTGCGACAGTGGTGAATCCTTCAAGATCCGTAAACACTGTCGTCACAAACAATTTTTGTGGGCGCAGCCGGCCCTTTTCCAGAAATTGCTCCCGCTTCTCCCAGACAGCCTTCGCCACCTCAGAAGATACATGCCGCGAAAAAAGCGACATCAGGAGCGTCCGGTCCTGCTTTTCCCGATTCGAAATCCAGGCTGTCACCACCATGGCATTGACCACCAATCCCATGACTGGAGGAATAAACGGGATCCACTTCCCATACATTATCCCGCTCATCACCATACCGCTTAGCAGCACAATTCCGATGAGCAGGGCCAAGGAGAAGCGCCATGCCCCTCGAACCCACCAGCCGATGAACCCTCCCCCAAGCACCCATAGCCCGATCCAGCCTGTTTCCACGGAATCTGGAAACGTCGCAATGGGGGGCTGGCCCTCCCCATTCACTAAACGGAGGAGTTGGTGCACCATATAGCCATGCAGCTCAACTCCTGGAACTGAGGGACATACCGTGAGTGTTCCGCATTGAGAGGTGTAAAAATAGTCTTTGACTCCTTGGGCGACCACTCCGATGAGCACAATGTGATCCTGAATCAATTCAGGATTGAATGTCCCAGCCAGAACCTCTCCCAAAGAAATGGTAGGAAAGAGGCTCTCCCCCCGTTCAAGATCCAACAGATATTGATATCCCTGAGCATCGGCTGCAACATAGCCCCCATCATGCGATTCGAAGGGGCGGATGACCGTTTTCCCAAGTTGCACCCAGTCAGCATTCTCAACGGCCGGTTTTGGGACGATACTCTCCTGCTGTAAATATTGCAGAGCGAGCAGCAAAGAAAATGACCGATAGAAATTTGTTCCATCATCCAGGAATAAGAGACCCCGGCGAACGATCCCCCCGGAATCCACGACCACATCGTTAAACCCCATACGATCCGTGCCTTGTAACAGGGCCGGACCGGGAATACCCCCCTTCTCAATTTTCCCGAATTTCATGACCATCAGAATTTCCGGATGCGCCTCAAGTACGCGGTTCAATTCCTGCCGACCCGGCGGCACTTCCAAATCTCGATAGATATCCACTCCGATCGCTCGAGGGTGATGTGTCGTCATGATGTCTAAGGTTCTGGCGAGGACTTCATCCGTAACCGGCCATTGCCCTAATGTACGAATATCCTGGTCCGTAATAGACACCAGCGTAATCGGTGGGTTGGGCCTTGTGTTGGTCGGACGAAGACGCATTGACCAATCGTAGGCATCCAGTTCCGCACTTTCCAGGAAGCCTTCCGACCGAAACCCCATGACACCCAGAAAAACCAGAAGAGTCATGACCCCAATGTGAAAGGCGGGAGAACGAAGAGAAGAATAGCCCACAGGGATCCCCTTAACGGCTCAGGTATGAATGAAAAAGAAAACGGGAAAATATCTGCTAGGCTTTACTTACGATCACAAGCGGGAACAGGTTTAGGCTGGGTCAATGAACGGGGAACAACAATGTTCACGCCTCGTACCCGTGTTTCAAAAGGTTAAGAAGACACGTGACCTGAAGAAAACGTTGTGGACACTTTCATGGGCAAATGAATGTGAAAAACCGTTCCTCTATTCACTTCACTCTCTACCGCGATGACTCCCGAATGCGCTTCGATGACATCCTTGACAATTTTTGTTCCCAACCCGGTTCCACCCTGTTTCCGGCTTATTGCCCTGGCAGTGAATAACGTATCTCGAATTTCGGCCGGCATGCCTCGCCCGGTATCAATCACCGACACATGAACGGTCTTTCCCATGGCTTCCATTTGTCCCTTAATCGTAATAGACCCGCCATTGGGAACTTCGGAAATAGCATTATTGACAAGGTTATAAAAGGCATTGAACAGCCGCGATTCATCGGCTTGCATCACCGGCAATTCCAATATCCCTTCATGAACCAGAGTAATCCCTTTTTCCTGAGCCGCCAGCTTCAAGGTATCAAACACCGAAGCGACGACATGGTGAAGCTTACAGGGGGCAAAGCGTGGGGGGCTCGTCAAACCCTTCACGCAATCGGCAATTTCTTTGACGCGCTCTTGAATCCGTTTTGCATTATTCGCCACCATCTCAATGACTTCCAGGCATAATTCATGGCTGGCTCGGCCTTTGTCAGGATCAAAATGTGGGAGATCGGCAAAGACGTTATTCATCTCATCTCTCAGAAGGGACGTCCCACACAGGACCGGCATCAGCATATTTTTCACGTCATGCCCGATGTCTCCCAGAATTCGAGCCACCTCCGCTAATTTAGCTTCCTGAAATAACCGCGCCTGCTCGATAGCCAGTGCCGTAAACGCCCCGATGATCATTAAGATGGCCACATCGTCCTGATTTAACCTGTCCTCCCGCTTGTTCATGACCTCCAGGACTCCGATGGGATGGCCTTCCCATCGGTTCAGGGGAATGGCTATCAGGTCCCTGGTGTGAAAGCCACTCAGTTGATCGATTTTCTCAAGATGGCGCTGATCTTCCTTCACATCTTTTATCACCACAGGTTCTCCTGTGGCGAAAACCGATCCCGCAATTCCTTGGGTCCAGGGAAATGCCGTTCCGGCCTTGAGAGGTTGGTCACCAATTGAATGGTAAAACACCAATTCCTTCGTTTCCGGATTGGCCAACAACACGGAACCGGCCCGGCAGTTCACAATCTCCAAGGCTATCTTTAATCCTTGTTCCACCACATCTTCCACGCTGAGATGCTGAAAAAGCGCCTGGCTAATTCTCCGGGCGGCTTCCAGTTCCCGTTCCTTCCTATCCAGTTGACTCGAGGGATTCACGTCTGAATCCCCAATGGCGTCAATGTTGACCTATTTTTCACCATAGCCGTATCACACGTGGAGGGTGATCGGAAAAGCGTAGCAAAATTTTCAAAAAAAAGCTTGTCGGGCCTTGAAGGGAGCGCCCGGGAGGAAAAAGGGCAAGCAGGATCAGACAAAGTCAGGGTTATTTTTTCTCTAGCGTCACCACCTTATCCCATGGTTCCTGGGGTGGATTTTTGGTGAACTGTTCACAGAGTTGGAGATAAAATTCCGAAGGTCCATCTCCATCTACAAGGTCAACACACTGAGAGAACAATTCTCGTGCGATATTCCAATCTTGTATTCTAAATGCACCAAGGCCCTTGGCAAAGATCCCACTCGCTCTCATTCGGTTTTGGTCAGACTCCTCCAGGCGACTGATGAGTTCGTGGATGACAAGCGACTGCTCGTTCCCTTTGATCTTAAATTGTCCAAGCTCTCTCAAGAGAAAGGCTGCTTCAAGTCCATGGACGACATCGCCCGTCACGGCGATTGTCGTTCCAAGATACTTATTTAACCCTTCCACCCGGGAGGCCGTATTGACCACATTTCCATCTGGACGATACTCATCAGAATCGACAGCCCCCACTGTTTCGATGGTCAACTGCCCGCAATGCAATCCGATCCTGGTGGGAAGACTGTACGGCGCCGCCTCCCGGTTAAACCGATCAACAGATTTCGCAATATCCAAAGCCGCGAAGCACGCTTGCCTTCTCAGGCCCAGCGTATCCTGAGGCGCTTTCCAGATCGCCAGGATCGAACCTTCCTTCAGATCGACGATAAGTCCCCCATGGTGTCGGACGGGCGTAAAGAGAGCTTCAAAGTATTTCCCGAGCATAACGCTCAGTTCTTGAGGATTCAGTTTTTCGGATAAGGTCGTGAAATTCGCGGCATCGGTAAACAGACAGGTCCCATAGACAACTTGAGGCTCGCCTTTAAGATTGCCGAGATCGCGTGACAGCGCATCCAGCACACTATTGGGCAGATAGGCCCCAAAAGCCTTTCGCATTTTCTTTCGTTTCTTATCGGTCTGATAATAGTCCCACAGGACAGCACTCCCGAATGCTAACGGACCCTGCACGAACAACGGAATCATGAGGGGAGACCACGTGAAGGCGCTCTGAAAAACATAGGCGGCTCCTCCCAGGTACAGTAAGCTCAAGATAAGGACCGCCCCCGCCGCCAACACCGTCGGAACCATCCGGCAAATCACCCCCACAAGGAGACCCCAACACAGAAGAAGCGCTATTTGGGCACGCAGACTCATGGGGATGACAAAAGAGTCCTCCAGCATGTTAGCAAAAGCCGTGGCGGCAATTTCCACGCCTCCAATCACGACGCCATTAGGCTGGGAAAACCTCGTGTAAAAATGACCCTTTCGTTCCTCCGGCACAATTTCGGAAAGTCCCACAAAGACGGCTGTGCCTTTCAGATCAATTCGGGCACCCATGGGGGCGTCAGACCCGGATTCCAGGACCCGATAATACGAAAGGGTGGAAATCGTCCGTGCAGGTCCATAGAAATTGAGATATCGGCTGCGTGCGTTTCCATAAATCTTGATGAGTGCGTTGAGCTGCCGGAAGTTCTTCACATCGGCCCGATGAGATTCCGCAGGCCCGAGGGACTTGAGCATATCTTCTGCCAAACGCGGATTGCCTTCAAAGACCGCTCTGATATTCCGCACCAACTCCACCAGGCCTTTGCTGGTTCGTGCCGACTCAAAATCATTTTGAAGTCGGCCGCTTAAATTGGGACGCACCTGCTCAAGAAGTTGAATAAACTGTTCATAAACGGGTGAAGAAAACAATTGGAATGCCAGGATTGGAAAGGTTGGCGCATCGCCCGCTCCTTGTTGAAACATCCCATACTGGTTCACCCTAGACGGGATTCTTGGAAGCACAAACGGCCCGGTTCCTGCGGCCGCATCTTTGAAGGGCGCAAATGGCTTCGAGATGTTCACGATGCTATCCGCGTCAGCCGGGTCTTCTGCCATCAAACCCCTGTGAACCTTTTTCGCATTCACCCCATCGGCCAGCACCACATTCCCGGCTCTTTGAATCGCCTTTTCAAAACGTACATCATCCTCGGGGAATCGGGCTTCCAGAAAATGCACGTCAAAGACAATGACCTTGGCTCCAGCTTGCACCAGCCGGTCCGTTAGCCGCGCATGAAGCGAGCGAGACCATTTATCGGGATTGTCGGGGACGTTGAGGTGCGTTGAGGAATCCTGATCAATACTAATGACGACGACGTCAGTCGGTGGAGGCCTGACACCTCGTAATTGGAATAAGAGACCTAATCCAACATCTTCTTCAAAACTGCGAGAGAGAGGGACAACACTGAAGACCACTCCACCGATACCGATGAGTAGACCAAACATACCAGCCTTCATGAGTTTGGCCACGAATGATTCTCCTCTGATTCTGGCAATCTCATTCCTGAAGATGCCCCCAGAACCGTCAGTACCCCCTGACCCACGTGGGCGTTCCTGAACGACCTCTCCCATCAGCTCCACTCTCGTCGGCCCCTGAGAAGCAACCACCAATCGGCCCTCCCCACAAAGGGAGATCAGCCGTCGGGACCATCTTTACAATCTCGGTGGAGGAGGGTGCACAGGAAGATGCAGATAAAACGTTGTGCCCACACCCAACTCACTCTCTACATAAATACGTCCTCCATGGGCATCCACCACATCTTTGACAATTTTGGTGCCCAGCCCCGTCCCTTCCCGCTTGGTGCTGATGGCCTCGGATTGAAAAAGGCGATCCCGCACTTCGGGACACATGCCCCGACCATTGTCCGAAACAGTGACAAGAATCCCCACCCCGGGATTGTCCTCCTTTCCGGAGACCGAGATTAGGCCTCCTTCGGGAACCTCCGGGATGGCATTGCTGATGAGATTGTACAAAGCGGTAAAGAGGCGGTGTTCATCGGCTTCAATCACCGGGAGTGAGTCCAGACCTTCGGTGTCGAGGAGGACCCCCTGCTCCGCGGCATAGGTTTTAAGCGTTGCAAACACGGCCCTCACCACAGTGGATATCTGGCATGGAGCAAAATTGGGAGGACTTATGACACCTTTAACCGCATCAGCAATTTCCCGGACGCGCCTTTGTATCCGCCTGGCATTGTTCACAATCATACCGGTGAGTTCCTGGCAGTTGGCATAACTCGTCTCAGCCCCTTTCATCTTCACGTGGATCAAATGAGGAAATTGCTGGTCCAATTCATCTTCCAATAATTGGGCCCCTGATAACACCGGCATCAACATATTCTTTATGTCGTGACTGACATCACCCAACATTCGAACGATGACGGCGAGCTTCGCCTCCCGATACAGACGGGATTGCTCAATCGAACTCGCGGCAAGTGCTGATACAATTGTCAGGATGGCCACGTCTTCTTCATCCAGAAGCGAATCGCGTTTGTTCAGGACTTCCAACACACCAATAGGCTTTCCTTCCCACCGTTTTAACGGCAGAGCGATCATATCCCGTGTCACGTGCTCGGTGAGCAGATCAATCCCTTCATAATGGCGCCGATCCCGTTTGGCATCCGGAAGCACGATGGGCTTTCCCGAATGAAACACGGCGCCGGCAATCCCCTTGTCCCATGGAATCGCCGTCCCGGCTTCCACCGGGCTGACGCCAATGGAATGCCGGAACACGAGTTCTTCGGAATCCTGACTGGCGAGAAGAATTGAACCGCTCTCCGCTCCCACAACCTCCAGAGCCGTGGTGAGGGTTTTTTCGACCAGTTCATCGGTGTGAAGATGCTGGAACAGCACTTCCGTCATTCGACGGGCCGCTTCCAACTCCCGGTTGTGCTGCATCAATCGTCGATCTTCTATCCGGCGTGGCTCTTTACGCCGGTCCGGGACCGGCGTCTGAAACGACGACGATTTGCATTTTGAATCCACAGTTGTTTCTCCCATGAGATTACGGCATCCCATACATATGGTACCCACATGATTCATAAATTTTCATACGGCTAGGCAATGAATGGTTTCATTTCACGTTGAAAACTACTTGTCTCTCACTCTTATGGTTGCCTTTCCCCCTTGCCAAAATGAACTAGACAATTCCTTAATCACCTGAAGGAATCTATCAAGAGGAACCGCCCCCAAAAGAAGACGGCCATGAACGAAAAACTTTCAATACCGGTATTTCCCAACCGAATCGCCGCTTCAGCATCCCTGGGCATAACGGCTGTTTGCTATCTGAGCGTTCGTCCTTTTTCCGACACGACCGCCTACCTCCCGAGAGGTTAATGCGTTTGGCCGCCATTGGCAGCCACAACCTCTCCATCCAGGATGGTGATTTTTGTCTGAGTATTTCCGTGCCGAATCAATCCTTCTGTTCCCTCCACACCTGCATTGACGAATACGGTGCGTAACCCCAGGGGGAGAGTGGTTCGGCTGGAAAAATAACTGGCACCTTCAATGAGGTCGACCAAAAAGGTCTGCTTATTTTGAACGCCTCCCAGGGTGATGGTGATGTTTTGATCCAACCGGAGTACCGCTCGATTCGCCAGGGCTATATCCGCACGGCTTCTGTCACCTACCCGGATGCGATCCCCGGCACAGAATATATCGTTGAGACTCACCGGTTGCCACTGCGTGACATTCACGCGACGCACATCCACCATTCCCTGAACGGATACGGCGGTTGCCACAATGGGATCGCAGGCTGCAGCCAATATGACCGACGGAGTAAGCTCAAACGCCAGAAGACTGACGCAAAGTAGCCAAGGGGAACAGGCAGAAACCGCTTTCATTGTCATATTTCACCTTTGTTTAGGAGGGGGCTTTTTTTCTCTCATTTCGATGTTTCGGTGGAGCAGAAACCGGGGAAATTTTGGGTGAGAATATCAATTCGGTATTCCACTCCTCTTTCTCTCAGATTTTCAGGAAACGATCCCGTTTGTTGGGATTCGGAGGCTTTGACGTCACGAGGCGTCGGATGACGCGAGGGGAGAAAGCGTACGAAGACTAGAACACCTTACGGGTTCATGATTCTGCCATTGAGATCTCCTTCTTTTTTCCTGCCAATTTGTGGCTCAACATCTTTGCTTTCACCATCATGCTCTTTGTGTCCTTTGACACATTCGATTTCATCCACCCATTGTTCCCATGCTTTAAGAATACCTTTGCAGAGACGGATGACCTGTCGGTTAAAGATTACGGTTGCTTGTTGCATGGGCATGTTCCTTCCCTAACATTTCTTCGCAACGGGTCATCAAATCGTTACGATGCCTCAACGACTTGATGAATCCTGCCTTCAATTGTTTGAGACTTGAGAGGAGGGAACATCCCTGGTCCGCACCTTCTACCTACCTTCGAAACCCACTCCTTTCGTCATGAATTCCCTGGCGACGGCAAGGAACGAAATCCAGAGAGGCGAGGTTCGTTAGGAAAAACCAATTACGTGTTCAGAAAAACGATCCGAGGCGACTCTGTCTGTCTAGATGTCGCGAACTCAATATTCCTTTCTCATGGATTGGGAGATTGGTGCCATGGATATGATTGATGTCCATGATTTTAGAATTTCGATCACGTTATTTGTGATTCAGGCAACTTCAATACCATCTATATAGTCGGTGCTCTTCCCGTTTTTTTGTAGATAACCACTTGGATGGAAACAAATATTTCCGTTTTTAAAGCATTTTGCTTTTGTCATGCCATTTCAGGCATTCCGGCAGGGTATCCATTTGGATACATAATATATCCATTTAGATACATTTTTTGGGGAGACTTTTTTCGAATTTCCCACCTTAATTCATTTAGGTATGTTTATTGACCTTTATTCCGAAGGACCAACCAGAATTAATTCGGCAGTCTGAGATGCGGATTACACTTAAAAAGTAAACGTGAGGGGAAAAAGAGATAAAGAGGAAAATGGTAATTCCTAGAACTTCAGTTCCTGGCCTTCTTCTAATATGGTGACGTGTGGGATATCCAGATGGCTTATTTCATCAATGATCTGGTCTCGTACGCTGGGCTTCATATGGTAGACATACAGGGGCAGATCAGGTTTTCCAATTTTTCGATATTCCTGGGCTAACAGAGTTGGCGTAAGATGTTTACTCCGATAGGCCATATCTCTCATTGAATCGGGAAAGGATACCTCAATGAAGACCCCTTTTAAATTTGGTATTCGGGCCGCCTCTTGCCAAATGCTTTCCGTCGAATAGGTATCTCCACTATAAATCCAGGCCACCTCGTCATCCTGAATAATAAAACCAGCTGTTTCGACGGTATGGTTAACGGGGATGGGAGTTATTTTAACCCTTTTAGACAAGGGCAATTCCCGCTTGGGCTCCAATTTCTCAGCACGTAAGATGGAATATGGAGATCCCGGAAGATTAAAGAAATTCGGAAAAACCAAATCGTTAAAGACATGCTTCTGAAGTCCAACTAAAACTGAGGGTAAACCTGCTACCACGATTTGATGATCCACCAGCCCGGACATATTATCGACAAGTGGAGGAATGCCTTTCACGTGATCGAGATGCAAGTGGGAAAGGAGAATATATTTGATCCGCTTTTGCTCCTCCAAAGTAAGTCCCGATGCTAATGTTCCAGCGTCCACCATAAGTTCTTCATTAACCAAGAACCCGACGCTCCGACAAATATGCTGACTGGTTGGTCCATTCAAGAGCAGGTCAGACCCATGGGCCCCCAATACCCGAAT
The DNA here is from genome assembly GCA_902500695.1 of uncultured Nitrospira sp. GTDB lineage: Bacteria > Nitrospirota > Nitrospiria > Nitrospirales > UBA8639 > Nitrospira_E. The sequence continues at coordinate 11,252 of CABVRQ010000044.1, forward strand.
ATTCACAATAAACCCCTCGAATGAAAGCAACGAGTCATACGCTTGCCTACACAGTTGGCATTATTCAAAAAATGTAGTTATGAGAGACCAATTTCGAGTCGTGGAATCCTCCGGGGGTCACCTTCTCTCCAAGAAAAAGAAAATCGGATCATCTTGTCTATATTTTTTTAATGTATCCCATTTCAGATCTCATGTCTGTGATGTTCGTCACATCCTTTCTGTGATTCTCCTCACACTTCCCCAATTCCATGCTTTTTAAATAATCAATTTCACCAAACCAAATCTGTGTGGGTTTATTCCCAAAATCTATTGATATAAATCGTGTTCCGGGTAACGGTCAGACTTCCGTTTTCCTTGAGTGCCTTAAGGGTTCGACTCAAGGTTTCCCTGGAACATCCTACCATTTTGGCTAATTCCTGGAAGGATGGGCGATTGGAAATCAATAATTGTCCATGAATCTCCACACCATCCTGAAACTCTGCCAAATTAAGCAGACATCGCCCCACACGCCCATAAATATCAAACATCACGAGACTGCGAACTTGTTCGCTGACTTTTCGCAATCGTTGGGAAAGGTTTTTGAGAATTTTCATGGCAATGCCTGGATGGTTTTTTAACAGTTCCGTCAATGCCTTTTGTCCCAATAAAAATAAATCACTCGGCTCCACCGTTATCACTGATGCGGATCGTGGAGCCGATTCCAGGATGGCCATCTCACCGAAAAAGTTCCCGGGACCTAAGTGCGAGAGAATAAATTCCTGACCGTTTTTCCCGGTTAAAAGCACTTTAACTTTGCCTGACAAAATAATGAACAGCACTTCGCCTGAATCGCCTTCTTGGAATATCACATTTTTGTCAGGCAATTTTTGACGACGCCCCGAAGCGGCCAACAGACTAAGCTCCTGATCCGTTAATTCGGAAAAGAGTGGGACATTTTTAATGGCTTGGTTGTCCATCACCATGATAAGAAGGTTCCTAACGGGTCATTCTTCCCTTGGATTGATCACGGCTCGGTTGTTATTTGGATAAAATGCACAATAACTCTGAATTCTTGATATTTTTTGATTTCACTAACCTTTAAAGCAAAAACTATTCTACAACTCCATAATTACATAATTCACAAATTCTGCTGGATGAGAACTTGGCTAATGGTTGTTGATTGAATATTAAGGGGCTGAGGGAAATACTTTACCCTCTGCCTTTTCTTTTATTGGGTAGCTTACCCCCTGAAAAAAAAAGCCCTTTGCAAGCGGACTTGCAAAGGGCTTTAGGCAATGTGGCTCCTCGGGCAGGACTCGAACCTGCGACCATTCGGTTAACAGCCGAACGCTCTACCAACTGAGCTACCGAGGAACGATTTTTTGTTATGTGCGATTTTTCTATTCTAAAAATATTATCATAGCGGGACTGCCTGATTTCTTCAAGAACCGATGAAGTATTTTAATTACTTTTATGACTTAGAACTGAAAATCCGCAGAATCCTCTTCCCCCTCATCCGCCTCTGACGCACCTCCATCAGATAACTTCACGTAGTGGCGTGCCCATGACAAATAGATATTGGCACTATCCTTCATCGCATCAGTGCCCTTTATAAGCTTACCAACAATTTCCTGATCTCCCCCACTGATTTCAATCTCTCGTGCTTTGGTTTCCAACGCATGATGAAAGTTTTCCATCTGTTCGGTCAACGTCTGCACATGTTGCTTTAAATCGATACTCATTTCATCTACCCCTAAATCCTGTTCATCCATTAATGATGGTTTGTCAAACAAATAAAAAAGCCCTACGACCAATCACAAGACGGCGATCGTAGGGCTTTTCGTCTTTAAGAGTTACCCCTGGTAGGCTTGACCCAACTCCGCGGCTTCTCCAGCCTTTTCCATTAAGGTCCCATCTGAATTCACGGCAACCATTTCAATGGCTTCATGTTTAGCGGCGTCACACACAACTTTACACAGCTCACAACCCTTACACCGTTCAATATGCACTTCGGCAATCATTTTATCTGAATTGAGATCCAAACAATTAGCTTCCGGGCAATACATGATGCAGAGCCGACAGCCTTTTTTCGCCACACACTTTTCTTCCGTCACTAGGGCAACATTATACATCTATCTCTTTCCTTCGATGATGAGGTTCTGGGTATTACGCAGCAGCGGCTTCTCCGACCATTAACTCTACGTTGTTTTTCTCTGCCCATTCTGCGGCAATTTCATAAGATCTAGCCACCGTATCTAGATTCTTTTTTAACAACATTTCTTTCTTTGCAAACTTCTTTTTAATGGCTTCGTCCAAAGTTGCCGTACCACCAGAAGCCACAAACTTTTTACCAAACCGTTCTTGTAAGGCCAAGTCCAACCCATTCATGGTTACACACTTCGTGATTCCGGCTACGGAACCAATCATGGTCATGTTTGTTGCCAATTCAGTCCCTGCAACTTCCAGGGCAATATTCGTCCCTGGGATGTTAAAGACCGACACGTTGAGATCTTTGAGTCGCTTCACATCTTCGTCTGACAAAAGGGGCATGTCGGTATTAATGATCACGAGCCCGCCCTCTTTAATCCCCGAATAAAATGGCATTGTGTAACTCTTACCCATCGTAATGACTTGAGGGTGAAATACTTGGATCACATCAGGGAATACGAGTTCCCCGCGATCGTAAATTTTCCTCAGTCCTATTCGACAGTAACTCTCGGCTGGCGCCATGCGTTTTTCTGCTCCAAAGAATGGGTTTGAAATAGCAAACTTACCATCTTTAGATGCGGCCATGGCCATGACATGGGCCGCAGTCACGGCACCCTGCCCTCCCAAACCTGACATTCGGATATTGATTCGACGTATAATCATGGAATAGCTCCTCTCACATGTCTCGCCGTTTATGCCGTTTGGCCGGCTAGTTGCTTTTTGGCTTCAGCTTTTCGTTCTTTTTCCTTCGCTGCTAATTCGGCTAATAGTTCCTTAGCCGGTTCACTTATATACTCTTTATATGCAAACCGTTCCGATGGTTTTTCCGAATCACGCATTTCCTGCAAACCTTCCATGCTGTTTTTCCCAATTTCCAAGATGCATGGCGTATACAACTGGAGGTAGGTCGGCCCAATTTCCCGCGCAATATGCACAGCATTTTTAATCACTTTTTCAATGAGATTTGGTTTGCTGACCGTGCAATTCACAACATAATGGCAACCGGACTCCCTGGCAATTTCTGGAAGTCGAACTTTTTCAAAGGTCTTGCCTACCGGTGCCATCTTGGCAACGAAACCCTTTTGCATGAGTCCACTCTCTTGGCCACCGGTATTGGCATACAGCTCGTTATCAAAACAAATGGTGGTAAATTTTTCTTGGCGGAACCAGGCCTGCAAGGTCATGTCTAACCCTATATCCACCGTAGCCCCGTCCCCAGCCAATACCACCACATCTTTGTGGCGATCAGGGAACCGAACCGTCAGGGCGCGTTTCAATCCTGATGCAATGGCATTTTGATTACCGAACAATGAATGGATGTTGTGGACCGCCACATGCGGAAAGACTAAACTGGTACAGCCCGTCGAGCCGACCATGACGGTATCTTCAGGATTCGGCAATGACGCAAGGATATAACGAAAAGCCATGGACTCCGGACATCCTGCGCAAAGCGAATGTTCTTCAATGAGTTCCTTCGCGTTACCAATATCTTTCCATCCTCGTTGCTCATTTCCATACGTTGCCCGCTTGACCAAATCCTGATACTCAGCAGGCATGATGTCAAACAATTCTTCTGCGATCTTTATTCGTTCTTTACTCATGCGATTCTCCTTATTTTTATGAGCTGTTCGAGGTTCATACCCTCAAAGAATGCTTTACCTTACATCACCCTCCACGTCCGGCTAACGAAGGGGCCTTAACTCCCAACACGGTTTTGATCTCGGCAGCGATGATTTCAGGTGGCATCGTCATTCCACCGCATACATGGGGACCCGCATGAACCCGTTCATTATTCGGAATGGTTGCACTCACTTCACGGGCTAACCATCCAGTGACATTAAACTCAGGAACAATAATATGCTTCGCATGTTTTGTAGCTTCCCTGATCTCCTCTCCAGGCCATGGGCGTAGAGTTTTGACCTTCACCAAACCTACCTTAATGCCTTCCTCTTCTAATATCGCAATGGCTTCCCGGCTTTGCGAAACTGCCGTCCCCGAGGCCACGACAATGACCTCAGAATCAGTATTTTCGGTATCAATCAGTCCATCCATCCAACGGATGGTATGCTTCCTCGACCGCTCAACAGCCGCCCATACCTCTTGCTGCCAGCTCGCATGAGTGGCATAACTGATATAATTACTTTTCATCACGAATGGATCTCTCATCATGCGAACTGGAGGACATTCCATGTCCATACATGGAACAGGTGACCGATAAGGATCGTACGGTGGCAAGCACATATCCACGGGGGTCAGATCAACCATATCCTTCGTATGGGTCACAAAAAACCCATCGCAGCATAAGGCCAGTGGCAGATGGACATCAGGTTCTTCCGATACCATGTACCCTTTGAGGATCCAATCATAAAAATCTTGGGCGGTTTCCGCATGCCATACCAGCATACCCGTTTGCATCAGATAAGAAATTTCTAGAGTATCCGGCTGGATTGAGAGCGGAGAGTTGATGCCCCGGCAGGTTACAATCATTTGTATAGGCAATCGCGCTCCAGCCCACATGGGGAAATTTTCCATAGCCCGCATCGTGCCTGGTCCAGCGGTGGTAGTAAATACTCGGGCGCCACCAAAGGCTGCTCCGGCACATTGAGACATGACGGCAAATTCACTTTCCCCTCGGAAGTAATCACCAATATAGCCTTCGGCAAAGAGTTCCCCGCACAAGGCGGCAGCTTCACTTTGAGGTGTAATGGGATACGCGACCATTATGTCACAGGAGGCTCGGCGTACAGCCTCTTTAATGACTTCACTCCCGGTAAAGAACGATGGCGTTCTTGCCGCCTCATTCATCATGTGCCAGGGATCGGTATACACCTGCTCTTTTTTGTTTTTTTGTCCTATAAAAGAAGCTTGAGCGGCCATGATTGTGACCTCCTTTGTCTGCTTCAGGGTGAAAAACTTCCGATTTTCTTAAACGATAACACTCAAAATCATAGATGAAAGTTTCTTAGAACAAAGCCTTCATCTTTCTCATATACAATAAATGCCCAGAACAAATACTCCTAATGTTTCGCCGGAGGGGCGACCGACCCCTTCAATTTCTTCACCCAATCTGCCAATCTGATTATTTTATCAGCTGTCGCGTCACGAACCGATAACATGGCATCTTCGTGGCCAGCCTGCGCGCACATAGCAATCGTATAACAGTTAGTGCCACCACGAATGATCTTGAGAGAAAGATTGGCCTGATGGCAATGGACGCCCACAAACATACAGGCATCAATTTTATTATGCCAAATGGTCAAGTTTGGATGGTTCGGGTTAATTTCAATTTCAGGATTAATTTTGGGATATTTCGGTCGATAGTCTGGCATGGGGATAAGCATGGCCTGCTGACAAGAAGAATCCACGCATTCCTTGATTGTTTCATACAAATGGCGAACTGCTTTGGCTTTCTTGGCAGCCTTGTCATTCCAAGCCCATAGAACCAAAGGTCCAGGAAAGATTGTGGGCACTTTTGCCGAAAGAAACTGCCTGGCTGCCTCCTCCAACGCTTCCTCTTCAGAAACTATGCTACCATGAATATGCCCTTGACCTGGATCGGGGAGTCGAATCCCCATAGAAGCCGCCGACGGTGGCAAAAAATGTTCGGGGCCTGGCATTACCCTATAAGAAGTAGAAGTTGTCATCGTACCCTCATGTCTCCATTTAGAAAAAATTGGACAAATACTACCCGCTCCACCTGCTTACTGTAAGAAGACAATAAGCAAATCTCAAGACCGAAAAAGACCCACCTGTCCAAAATATTGGACTTTTTGAGAATAGATCATATGAGTCTTTTGCCCTATTAATCAAAAAATTTCTTATAACCTAGCTTAGTATAAGAAGGCGCTATAAATATTGTCAATTTGAATATTGTTGATATCAGACGGAAAAACCGATTTCTCATGGTGAAAGTCCCCTTGACTGTCAACCTACTCATTTGCTTGAAAGGAAGCCTAAAAGAAGAGAGAACCCACAGCTGGCATAATTGAGAACATGGGCTATCTGGCTCTTACCTTCAGAATGGCATACCGCCAGGTAGCTTCTCCAATAATTTTGGGTATTGTGGGAAAAGGCATGGTTAAAGAAAAATCCCTAGCCTGGGTTGGAGGAATTTCTAACGAGATCTCTGCTGATTCTTGCCCAACAATTTCACATTCTGTCACATGGCAATCCTCAATAGTGGCCTGGATAGTCACTGAATTTATGGTAAAAATTTGAGCTACATTTTCAAGCCTTCCGGTTATCACAAACGAGCGGGAGTTCAGCCCTGGCCTAACCCCCATGTGAGAAAGGTGGACCTGGCTAATAGGAATCCGCTGAAACTCCAACTCCCTTTCCTGTGTATCCTGCCAAATGATAAACCCGATGGCTCCAAACAAGACTGCCAGCGTCATTCCCAGGGCACGACGAAATTTTGGCAAATACGTCGCTACCAGAATCATTATTAATATCAACAGGATGATAGCAATGGGGAACATAGGCCTCACACACTGTAACTGAGAAAATCTTTTTTCTAACTCCCTAACCCCTTATCGGTATCGGGAATACTACCCTTCTTTGCACTGGAGAAAACAATGCCAGATTTGTCTCGTGAAATCGAAATCGTCTCTAACCTGGCTCGGAAGGCAGGAGAGGTTATCATGAACATCTATCAAAAAGATTTTGCGGTTACATACAAAGGCGTTAACGATCCCGTCACCGAGGCTGATCAGCAGGCCAATACCCTTATCGTAGATGGATTACACACTCATTTTCCACAGGATTCCATCGTGGCGGAGGAAAGCCCTCTCCCCTCCACCTCTCTGACCACAGGTCGAGTTTGGTACGTAGACCCCCTGGATGGAACAAAAGAGTTTATTGCACATAACGATGAGTTTTCCATCATGATCGGACTGACTATTGATGCTCGCACCAAACTGGGTATTGTCTATTGGCCTACCCGTGACCACCTCTATGCCGGCCTGACGGATGAGACGGCTTGGATAGAATGCAACGGGATTCGCCAGAGACTTTCAGCGCTCGAATCCAAAAGCCCCCCCAACATTTCACTCGTCGCGTCTCGTTCTCATCGATCCCCAATCCTTTCGACCATTCAACAATCATTGCACATCCATAATGAACAACTGCTGGGCAGTGTGGGACTAAAAATTGGTCATATTGCTCAAGGAAAAGCTGACGTCTACATTGAACCAAGTCCGTATACGAAGGCATGGGATGCCTGTGCACCTGAAGCCATTTTGCGAGGAGCCGGCGGGTGCTTCACTGATATCCACGGGAAACCCATCCAATATGGACTCAACAATTTTCGCAATCTTCATGGGTTGGTGGGAAGCACTCCTGACATTCATCAACGTGTCATTCAAGCCTTGACGGGTCGATGTTCCTCGTGTGAAAGTTGACACCTTTTTCCGGCGATTCTTAGAATTTATTCTTTAATACCCTTTCAACGACTTTTTCTATTATCATTCTCGCACAATTATGAGAAAAGACCTCGTCATTATCGGAGGCGGCTTGGCCGGATCGGAGGCAGCATGGCAGGCGGCCAACTCTGGAGCCAAGGTGACCCTGTATGAAATGCGGCCTAAGGAAGAGACCGCCGCACATAAAACCGATCACCTAGCCGAGATTGTCTGCTCAAATTCCCTTGGATCGAATGATCCGCTCAGCGCCCCTGGAATGTTGAAAGAGGAAATGCGCCAATTGCATTCCTTGATCATCCGAATTGCCGACGAGGTGCGGATCCCAGCAGGGACGGCATTAGCGGTAGATAGAGACCAATTTGCCTACAAGGTGACCCAGGCATTATCAGAGCACCCGAATATTAAAATTCTTCGGGAAGAGATCCATGAAATTCCCGAGGATGCACTGTGCATTATTGCCACCGGCCCCCTGACATCACCCAAATTGTCTGAGGCGATCATCCAGTTCACTCAATCGAAAAACCTGTTTTTCTTCGACGCAATTTCACCAATCGTGGATGCCGATTCCCTCGACACAGACCAGACGTTTCTGGCATCCCGGTATGAAAAGGGCACGGCAGATTATGTGAATTGTCCTATGGACGAAGCCACCTATAACGCCTTTTATAATGCCTTGATCGAAGCTGACCGCGTCCAACCCAAGTCTTTCGAGAACGTACCGTATTTTGAAGGGTGCCTCCCAATTGAGGTCATGGCCGACCGTGGTCGCCAAACCTTATTATTTGGTCCCCTTAAGCCTGTGGGTTTAGTTGATCCCAAAACCGGCCAACGACCCTATGCTGTGTTACAATTACGTCCAGAAAACGCTCATGGCTCCTGCTATAATCTGGTAGGGTTTCAGACCAAACTCACCTATCCGGAACAACGCCGAATTTTCAGAATGATCCCTGGCCTGGAACAGGCAGAATTTTTACGATGTGGAAGCATCCACCGGAATACGTATATCAACGCACCGATCCTCTTACAAGACACCTTGCAAGTGAAAAAACAGCCTCGCATCTTTTTTGCCGGGCAATTGGTGGGAGTAGAAGGTTATGTAGAGGCGGCGGCCAGTGGCGGGATCGCCGGAATTAATGCCGCTCGGATCTTATCAGGCCGTTCTCCGGTCACCCCACCACCCTCGACCGCTCACGGAGCACTTCTCCATTACATTACAACCTGTGAGCCAAAGCACTTTCAACCGATTAATTCCAACTTTGGGCTATACCCGCCACTTGATACACCGGTGCGAGACAAACAGAAAAAACGACAATTCATCCAAGAACGAGCCACTACCCATTTCAAAGCATGGATGACGCAATCCGAGCTTTCGTAATGTATCTTCAATTGGAACGGGGAGTTTCGCCTGAAACAAGCCGAAGCTATCAGTCCGACCTCAAACAATTCATGGCGCACATTCGACACACACTGACCGCGAAAGACGTTTCACAGCCTGGCGCAATTGACTCACTCCATATTCGATCCTTTCTGAAGAGCCTCAGTGATCAAGGGTTAAAAAAACCCTCACTTGCCAGAAAACTGGCATGTCTCAAAAGCTTTTTTCGTTTTTTAGTTGAAGATGGGCGGGTTCCGCGTAATCCAGCATCGACTGTTCGTTCACCTCGACAAGGAACACGTCTTCCCACTGTCCTTACCAAAGACGAAGCCAACACTCTGTTAGATGGGTCAGCATCCCAGCAATGGATTGAGTTGAGAAACCACGCCATTCTAGAAACGTTGTATGCAAGCGGAGCCCGGGTCTCAGAACTGGTCGGGTTAAATTGGGGAGATGTGGATTTAGAAACCAGATCGATCCGACTGCGGGGGAAAGGGAAAAAAGAGCGGATGGTGCCTATTGGCACAGTGGCTGCTGAGGCCATCTTGGAATATCAACGTCATCCGTCCCACAAAAACAAGGTTGTACAAACCGGAACATCGGCTCCACTCGTGCCCTCCTCCTCAGGATCCCAATCCCTTTTTCTCAATGCTCGAGGAGGACGGTTGACTGCTCGAAGTGTGGAACGCATGATGAAGCAAGAGACCGAACACCGTTTCAATAAGACGATCACTCCCCACACCCTGCGCCATTCCTTTGCCACCCATCTCCTCGATGAAGGAGCCGACCTTCGAGCCATCCAGGAACTCTTGGGACATGCCTCGCTCGCCACAACCCAAAAATACACCCATGTGGCTACAGACCAACTCATGGCCGTTTATGACCGGGCACACCCCCGATCCGGCTCTACTCACTCCATACCCCAAGAAGGAGACCATCTCAAACGATGAAGATTCGATCCACGACGATTCTGTGCGTCCGCAAAGGGGCTACAGTGGCCATGGGCTGTGATGGTCAGGTCACCGTCGGCAACACCATTATGAAAAGTAACGCCAAGAAACTCCGGAAAATGCATCAAGACCAGGTGCTCACCGGCTTTGCGGGAGCGACCGCGGATGCGTTTACCTTATTTGAAAAATTCGACGCCAAGCTAGAGGAATATCGAGGAAATCTCACCCGAGCCGCCGTTGAACTGGCGAAGGATTGGCGAACCGATCGGGTCCTTCGACGATTGGAAGCCCTTTTAGCGGTGGCCGACCGTGAGCATTCATTCATCATTACCGGCACAGGCGATGTAGTCGAACCGGAAGACGGAATTTTGGCCATTGGATCAGGGGGACCATATGCGTTATCTGCTGCTCGAGCCCTCCTGGCTCACACCGAACTGCAACCGTCCCAGGTTGTAGAACAAAGCATGCGAATCGCCGCCGGAATCGATATTTATACCAACCATCACATTGTCATTGAGGAGTTATCGTCATAACGTATGGAACAAGAGACTTCACCAGCGAACAAAAACTTGGAATCTCTCACTCCACGCCAAATTGTGGAGGAGTTAGACCGCTATGTCATTGGACAACGGGACGCCAAGCGCATGGTCGCCATCGCGTTACGAAACCGCTGGCGACGCCAACAGCTCAGCCCGGAACTCCGTGATGAAATTGTCCCGAAAAATATCATCATGATCGGCCCGACAGGTGTCGGGAAAACCGAAATTTCCCGACGAGTCTCAAAATTAGCCGATGCGCCATTCATTAAAGTTGAGGCATCTAAATTTACCGAGGTGGGATACGTCGGCAGGGACGTGGAATCTTTGATTCGTGACCTCACAGATTTATCCATCAATATGGTCAAAACTGCTTACCTGGAAAAGGTCCAAAAGAAGGCTGAAGACATGGCCGAAGAGCGTGTTTTGGATATGCTGCTTCCGCCCTCGCCGTCGAGTCCTTCGTTTGAGTCCACTGAAGAATCAGCAGAGGCTCCCACACAACAGAAACAGGATCAACAGGAATCCACCCGCTCAAAACTTCGCCTTCAGCTACGCGAAGGAAAACTGGATAATCGGATGGTGGAAATAGAAATCAAAGAACGAGGAGGACTTCCGGTTGGAATCATTTCCAATATCGGGGGGATGGAAGATCTTGAGCACAACCTTCGGGATATGCTCGGCGGCATGATGCCGGGTAAAAAGAAAAATCGCCGGATGAAAGTCTCAGAAGCGCTGAAATTCATGGCCCAGGAAGAAGCGCAAAAACTCATTGATATGGAAGAAGTCACCAAAGAGGCCATTACACGCACGGAACAATCGGGTATCGTCTTCCTGGACGAGATTGACAAAATTGCCGGGCGAGAGAAAAACACAGGACCCGATATTTCCCGTGAGGGAGTGCAGCGTGACCTCCTTCCGATCGTGGAAGGTTCCACGGTCAATACCAAACACGGCCCGGTCAAAACCGATCATATTTTATTTATTGCCGCAGGGGCATTTCACGTGGCCAAACCCTCGGACTTGATTCCGGAATTACAAGGTCGGTTTCCCATCCGGGTAGAACTGGAACCCCTCACGAAGGATGACCTTATCCGCATTTTAACGGAACCCAAGAACGCCCTGGTCAAACAATATCACGCATTGCTGAGCACAGAAGGGATCGCGTTAGAATTCACTAAAGACGGGATCGAAGAAATTGCAGCCACTGCTGTGCAGGTGAATGACCGAACCGAAAACATCGGCGCACGACGGCTCTTCACCATCGTAGAACGGTTATTGGAAGATGTTTCGTTTGAAGCGCAAGATCTTCAGGAAAAAGAGGTCGTCATCAACGCGCAGTATGTTCGGGACCACCTTCAAAGTATTGTGAAAGACGAAGATCTCAGCCGGTTCATTCTTTAAAATCAAAACATCTGTTACTATGGCCATATTTCCCTTTCTCCTCCGCCATTCTCCCAGAAACCCTGGAGCCCATGAGTAGGTAGCATGAACAAACTGATTAAAAAAGCTGACATCCTGATTGAGGCGCTTCCCTATATTCGGACCCTGGCCGGAAAAATCGTGGTCATCAAATACGGGGGCAGCGCCATGGTCCATGAGGAACTCAAGGAAGGCTTCGCCGAAGATGTCGTCTTATTAAAATATGTCGGATTGCAACCGATTATCGTTCATGGCGGTGGGCCACAAATTAACGAAATGCTCGATAAATTCGGCATTGAGGCGAAATTTCTACATGGGGTTCGGGTCACGGATCAGCCAACCATGGAAGTAGTCGAAATGGTCCTGGGTGGAAAAATCAACAAGGAAATCGTGTCGTTGCTGAACCAGCATGGGGCCAAAGCTGTCGGACTCACCGGCAAAGATGGTCGGCTCCTGACCACGAAACCATTTAATCCCAAGAGTCTTATTCACACCTACAGCGGATCAACCGACGTGCTGCACCCTGAAGATTACGGCCTCGTCGGTCAAGTCAGTCATGTCGACACCGCATTGCTCCATACGCTTCAAGATGCCAATTTCATTCCGGTCATTGCGCCAATTGGAGTGGACGCCAAATGGAAAACCCATAACATCAATGCCGATCTGGTAGCAGGCAGCGTAGCTGCAGCGATTCAAGCCGAAAAATTACTGGTTTTAAGCGATGTCAAAGGCATTCGTGATGCCAATAATCGGCACGTCTCCACCCTCTCCAAAAAAGACATGGAACGCATGGTCAAAAAGCAGGTCATCAGTGCAGGCATGCTCCCCAAGGTGCATGCCTGTTTAACCGCCCTTCAGGGTGGTGTCCGCAAGGCGCACATTATTGATGGACGCGTGCCTCATGCGGTGTTACTCGAAATTTTCACTGACAAAGGCATCGGGACAGAAATTCTGGCATAACGTACATGAAACTTTCCAAGCAAGCCTCCCCATCAGATTCTTCACATACCACAACCTCGAGCGTTCCCCAACCCGATCAACATTCCGCACTCCTCCTAGTCGACTTACAAAATGACTCCTTTCCGGGTGGAGCACTGGCTGTTCCCGAGGCAAACAGCCTGATTCCTCTCATCAACGCCTATATCAAGCACTTCAGCCGTCAAGGCTGGCCCATACTGGCAACGAGAGATTGGCACCCAGCCAATCACAGCTCCTTCACCGAACAACAGGGGCCTTGGCCGACTCATGGAGTCCAAGGGTCACGCGGAGCTCAGTTTCATTCCGACTTAGTCCTTCCTCCCGGGATGATGGTTATTTCTAAAGGAACCGATCCGAAGAAAGATTCGAGATCCGGCTTTGATGGTACAAGTCTGGCCGACCGCCTGGAAGATCTCAACATCCAAACATTGTATATCCTGGGCCTACCTACCGAACATTGCGTCAAGCACACGGTTCTCGATGGCTGTCACCGCGGCCTTCGAGTCGTCCTCCTCACTGATGCCACGAAGGGGGGCAACCCCCAACAAGATGATTCCAGGAATGCCCTCCAAGAAATGGCCGATGCCGGCGCCTGCCTCGCGAACAGCAGCGATTTGGGAATCTCCACTTCTTCTCTCTGAATAGTATCTGACCCACACCTTTTGTGCCTTGCGTGAGGCTGACCTTCCTCGCGCTTTGACTTAGGAAAATTATCCTGTCATCACATCCTCGCCTCTCGGAATTTTTTCTCAGGCCTCCCCCTTCTGATCCTTTACCGGATCATGCACATTTCCCCTCAAGAGTCGCACTGAGAAATCCGAAAAGTGGATTCATGAGGCCAAAGGGTAGTGCAGAAAAACTAGAAGCCAGACGCCGAATGGCTGCCAGTCTGCTGGCCAAAGGTCGAGGCATTCGCGAGGTTGCCCGAACGATCGGAGCAGCGCCATCATCCGTCAAGCGATGGAAAGATGCACTCGAACAAGGCGGAAAAAATGCCTTGAAATCCAAACCCCATACCGGTCGTCCATCACGCCTTTCGCCCAAACAACGCCAACACCTCCTCCAAATTCTCCAACGAGGACCGCGAGCCGCAAAGATGCGGACTGATCAATGGACCTGTCGCCTTATTGGCCGAATGATTCGGCGATATTTCGGGGTGAAATACCACCCCGACCATGTGAGTCGGATTTTGCGAGGGTTAGGTTGGAAGAATCAAAAGACAATCAGCCCGGTTAAAAAAACCAACAGGACAGAACGACCAGGCCTTCGGCGCGTAAAGCAATCGCGGCGCCACCGGTAAGAAATTTTTCGATGGGGGTCACTTCGATCCTCGATAACCAAAACATCGGTTTCGGTTTTTCGGAGACATTTTCTTCTTTCTTGCTGCCTGTCTCGAAATTTCCTCGACTGCCCCAAGGGACAGTCCTTACTACACCATTCACCTCAAGCTTCAGACCAGAAAGCCTTTCAGCCGAGCAAGAAGTCCTGGCGCGATGGGAAATAACACGTTTTCATTTCCCTCGTCTCATTCTTCTTTCTCTCCTCCCTCCTGGGCAATAATCGCTCGAGGGAAAAACACCCGAAACGTGGAGCCTTGCCCCAAAGTCGATTCGACTTCAATGTTTCCTTGATGGCGATCAATGATGCGACGCACAATGGCCAAACCCACCCCTTGCCAACCTTCCGGCCCCACGACCGGATGCGAGAACGCCTCAAAAATTCCGGCATGATGCTCTGCAGCAATCCCAATCCCGTTATCCCCAACAGAATAGACCGACCATCCATGCATCGTGTTCCCGGAAATGACAATTTCTCCAGGACGAGAAGGGTTGAGATGCTTCTGGGCATTATCAAGCAGAATCGAAAAAACTTGATTCACCAATACCTCATCACCCATACAATCTGGAAGATCCTCGATACGAACCACGACTTCCTTGCTCTTGAGCTTCCTCTCCATGGAAGTCACAATTCCCATCACAAGCTGATTCACGTCCAGGCCCTCCCACTGAAGGCCAATCTGACCAAGCCGGATAAACTGGAGAAGTCCCGACGTGAGGCAACGCACATGATCCGCTTCATTTCGGATACGCTGTACGGCCTCAGTGATATCTTTTGTGACCAGAGGACCGAGTGGTCCTCGTGCATTACCGAAAGAGGCCGCCTCCTCAAACGATTCATTCAGCCGACTGCACATCATGGTGAGCTTCTGACAAGTATCTTGAATAGTTGCCATTGGAGCAGAAAGGTCTTGCGAGATCACCCGCAACAACAGATCCACATCCGCGGAGGAAACGGCCTCAGATCTTCTCTTTCTCTGAAAAGAAAAATCATCTAGTTGGTTGGGTGATTCCATACGAAGTACTCCTTTTTCAACCAGCCATCTCAGTCATTCAGAAAACCTGGCTAACAGAACCAGGCAGGACATATGCCAATTGAGAGAGATCGCCGCCTCCCCCTTATTGCGTTTTCCCTCAAATCTGAAAGAACCGGAAGAACCATGAATGAGAAAAACCCAAACGCCTCAGGGCTATTCTCATTTCACCAAACTGGCGATTCCGCCCGTTAAAATTTCAGAACATCAGTCTTTGTTGTAATGAGGCCGAAAAAAATTAGGGGAATGTCCGATGAAATGACCAGGTTGGCCCTCCACCGCAAAGGAGAAAAAAAGGAGATAAAGAGAGAGATGAAAATTACACAAGAAATGGAATAATGAAAAACACAACATCAAGATAAAAATGAACACACCACATAAGGCTAAAACCAGCCTCACTATATAACTTAAAATGAAAACGCCGTCGACAACACCCATTATCACAAGGATCACGGAATTCGGCCCAACAAAACAGAAAAAGCCCAGGCCTTGTTGGGCGCCCATGGTCAGTGGAAATTACTTTATTAATAGCCCCCCGTACTGGACGAAAAATGGCACAAACACCAGTGACAAAATAGCTGAAAGTTTGATCAGGATATTCAACGACGGTCCTGAAGTATCTTTTAGGGGATCCCCAACGGTATCACCAACCACTGCGGCCTTATGGGTGTCCGTACCCTTCCCCCCAAGATTTCCTGCCTCAATAAATTTCTTTGCATTATCCCAAGCACCACCACTATTCGATGAAGAGATGGCGATGACACCACCGGCGACAAGGGAACCGGCAAGCACCCCAGCCACCGCTTGAATGCCAAACAGGAATCCAGTGATCAGGGGCGTTCCCATAATCAGAATGCCCGGGGCAATCATTTCTTTTAGCGCCGCTTGAGTTGAAATGGCGACACATTGTTCATAATCCGCCTCGGCTTTCCCTTCCATGAGGCCGGGAATTGTGCGGAACTGACGTCGGACTTCTTCAATCATCTTATAGGCCGCCGACCCCACCGATTTCATCGTCATGGCGGAAAAATAGGCGGGCAACACAGCCCCGATAAACAACCCGGTAAACACCAAGGGATCCAGCAAATTAATACTGCCTAACAGATCAAAATCCTGGCCATGTTGTTCCTTAAGCAGTAAATCAGCCCTGGTGAGGAACGCCGCGAACAGGGCCAATGACGTCAGAATAGCTGCACCGATGGCAAAACCCTTCCCAATGGCGGCAGTCGTATTTCCGGCAGCATCCAACACATCCGTCCGTTTACGGACATGTTCGGGCATACCGGCCATTTCAGCGATACCCCCGGCATTATCAGAAACCGGTCCATAGGCATCGATCGTGAGTGCAATCACCAGTGTTCCCAACATACCAAGAGAGGCAATTGCCACCCCGTACATGCCGGCTAATATCCACGGGATATAGATGGCGAGACCAATGGCGAGATAAGGGCCCACGGCACTTTGATAGCCGAGAGCCAGCCCAAAAATGATATTCGTGGCTGCACCCGTTTCACACGATTTCGCCACTTCCCGCACAGGCCCATAGTCATGGGAAGTGTAGTACTCAGTCATCAATCCCACGGCAAGCCCGGCAATAAGGCCTGTCAGAAAGCAAAAATACACCCCCAGATCAGTATACGAATGCCCATTAATTTCAAAAGTATCCGGAAGCATGGCCTTGGTGACAAACAACATCACTACCGCCATTACCGCACTGGAGATGATCAGCATCTTTTTCAGCGCCGGGCCAACCTGGTCCTCGGAAGTGACCTTGACCATCATCAGTGTGAGAAGACTCACCGGGATGCCGATGGCCGAAATAAGGATTGGATACAACAATGCATCAACCATTCCGGAAAAGGCGACCGCACTAATCACCATGGCGGCACAGGTACTTTCCGCGCAGGAACCAAATAAGTCAGCCCCCATTCCAGCCACGTCACCCACGTTATCGCCCACGTTATCGGCAATCACCGCAGGATTACGCGGATCATCTTCCGGAATCCCCGCTTCAACTTTTCCCACCAAATCGGCCCCGACATCAGCGGCTTTTGTGAAAATTCCTCCACCCACCCGCGCAAATAGCGCGATAGACGATCCTCCGAGGCCGAAGCCGGCAATCACTTCCATCAGAATATGCGTCGGGAGTTGAGCCGGCATCATACTTTTAAGTCCAAGATAGATAATTAACAGTCCTAAGGCCGCCAAGCTGACCAACGCAAAGCCCATCACAGCTCCGGAATGCAGCGCGACATTAAATGCGGTGGAGAGGGATTGATTGGCAGAAACGGTTGTCCTCACATTGCCTTGTGTCGCAATCTTCATCCCGATAAAACCGGAGGCAATCGAAATGATGGCGCCAAAGATAAATGCAATAGCGGTATACAGCCCTTCATTCACGTAGTCCGTGTGATGGTCATCAATGAGCACCGCAATGATTGCGGCAAAGACCACCATGAAAATGGCCATAATTTTGTATTCCTGCTTCAGGAATGCCATAGCCCCGGAGGCAATAGCCGAATGGATTTTCGCCAGACGCTTCCGGGTTTCCAAATCTTCGACACCCATATCAATGGGGATCTTCAGGACCGATGAGGAATAGTAATACGCGACAACCAATCCGAGAACGGACAGAGCCAGAATAATAGTTACCGACATGGTGGGAATCTCTCCATTTTTATGTAAGTGACCTGTAATGAATTGTTAGCATCATCTCAACAGGAACTATAGAATGGGACAGGTGAATTCCGGCTATGGTCTCAGACCATACGTCACAACCTAAGACCCGACCGTCCATTTGTTCACGGAGAAATGCTCCATTCTCGAATCAACTTCCTTATGTCGTTCTAGCTGGGAGACAAAACAGCGCGTGAGGAGTTGCCCTAGACCGACCAGACACGATCATGACATCGGTCTGATTCAAAAAGGTGTCATGCCGCTGTTCCGTCGGCCATCAACGCATGTTCATTGATGACGAGCGCCGAATTTTACCTGTCTGGGCAACAATGTTCAAGGTAAAAACCCTAATATCCATTTTTTTACCAACAACATGATCAAGGTCAAGCATGGGGACTTCAGTCGCCTGCCAATTATTTCATCCGAATTGCTTTTTCTGTCCTTACGGCCGACACAGAACGGTCTATGACAACCCGCGCAATTCTCCTGCTCGAAGCTCCCGCCATTGTCCCGGCGGAAGAGAGCCCAACCGAATCGGACCGATGGCGACTCGAATGATTCTGAGGCACGGGTGTCCTACCTGGGCGGTCATATGCCGAATCTGTCTGTTCATGCCTTCTTGAATTTCCATACGCAACCATACCGTGGGAACGGATTTGCGAAAACGAATAGGGACAGGACGAGGATAGACGTCCGGCTCACCGTGAAGAAGCTGAACTGTAGCCGGCCGGGTCCGCTTGCCCTTGACCATCACGCCTTCCTGAAGCTCCATGAGGGCTGATTCATCTGGAATACGTTCCACTTGCACCAAGTAGGTTTTGGAAACTTTCTGAAATGGCGAGGTCAAACGATGAGCCAGATCTCCATCGGAAGTCAGCAGAAGCAGGCCTTCACTATCCATATCCAATCGTCCGGCGGGATACACCCGTGACTCATCCACATAGTCGGCTAACGTCGGACGTCCTTCAGAATCGGTAAATTTTGACAGGACACCGTAAGGCTTATGCAGCATCAGGTGCCGATGAGGTAATTGCGGCAAAGCTCTGGCTGGAAATTTGGATTTCATGGTCTGCGCGGGCGGTCAATCAAAGCACGCATCTTCTAACTTTCCAAATGACTTTTTCTCTGCCTTACTCAATTATTCCAGGGAGAGCATCCGACAGGAGTGATACTACAAAACTTCACCTTAGCTGACGCCGTATCTACCACAAACATTCCTCCCTGAACTCCGTCAACTCTAATCCTTTGGTAACGACCAGGGAGAGGATCCTCCATGGTAGGAACGATAGGACCTGAAAAAGCTCGGCTCACCCCCAAAACGATTAAAAGCATCAAACACACAACTAATAGTTTTCTCCATGTCGTCATAAACATCCCTCCCAAAAAAATAAACTTCATTTCATCGTTGCCATTCACCAAGCCCTCTGCGGTGATTGTATCAATCATCGCCTATTTATGAGCTCGTAGGAAACTCTCCCAAACTGACTACGGGATGGAGGTCTATTATCCTTCAATCCATCCTCCATTCTCCCCAAATCTCATGGAAAAAATTCGGCCATAGATTTTTCCTATTTTTTGCTCCCCATGGGAACAAGAATTTTTCCTTCTTGGGCCAAGGCCCAATACCTGACTAGGCCCACTTAGAAAAATAGCAAATAGTATAAATCCATAACAGATAGAGGGCCGCAGCACTCCCTCCCTGCTTGTGTGGAATAGGATTCATTGATCTTTTATTGCCCCATTCAAATATTTCTGTTACCTTGGTTCACGTAGCTACAGTAATCACCTCGCTCATCCCGCTTGTAACTCAAATTATAGGACTAACGTATGGCATGGGAACCTAAAGATCCGTGGGGAGGAAGTGGTCAAGATCCCCTCGATGAAGCACTTCGGAAAGCACAAGACCAACTCACTCGACTCGTGCCCGGCCGTGGATTCAAATCCATCATTTATATTGTCCTGGCAGTCCTGGCTCTGTGGCAATCGGTGTTTATTGTGGCCCCGGACGAGCAGGGTCTGGTGAAACGGTTTGGCGATATTGTTCGCGAGGTTGAATCCGGCCCACATTTTAAAATTCCATTTGTGGAAACAGTCGACACACCAAAAATTGAAAAACTTCATCGAGTGGAGGTGGGATTCCGCGAAGACCGCGGACGCACCCAATTCATTCCCAGAGAAGCCCTCATGTTGACCGGTGACATGAATATTCTGTCTCTCGAGTTCATCGTCCAATATAAAATCAAAGAAGCTAAAAATTACTTATATAAAGTCGCCGATGTCGAGTCCACGATTCACAACGCCGCTGAAGCGGCTATGCGCGAAGTCATCGGCAAAAGTAAGATTGATGAAGCGTTAACGATTGGCAAAGCCCAGATTCAACAGGAAGCCCAGGACCTGCTTCAAGGCATCCTCGATCAATACCTGGCCGGCGTGCAAGTGGCCACGATTCAGCTTCAGGATGTGAATCCTCCGGAAGCCGTCGCCGCAGCCTTTAAAGATGTTGCCAGCGCCAAGGAAGACCGTGAAAAACTCATTAACCAGTCTCACGGCTACCGAAACGATTTAATCCCCAGAGCAAAAGGGGAAGCGGCTCAAGGCATCAACCAGGCCAAGGGGAGCGCACAGTCACGGATTGCACGGGCGGAGGGAGAAGCCAATTACTTTCTCCAGACTCTAAAAGAATACAAACTTGCCAAGGATGTCATCAGTAAACGGGTATACATTGAAACGATGGAAGAAGTCATGTCCAACACGGAAAAAATCATTCTGGATTCCAAAGCAGCCGGAAATGTTCTACCCTTTCTTCCGTTAGATCGCGAATCCCGCTCTCGCGGAGAAACAGCCACGCAAGGAGGGGACTCCCGATGAAACAAAATCTCCTCATGGGTGTCATACTAGTTTTTGGACTCCTCTTGGTATTGGGGCTTTCTCCATTTTTTGTGGTCGACTTAACCGAAACGGCTATTGTCGTCGCATTGGGAAAACCTGTCCAAACCATCACGGAACCAGGGTTAAAGTTTAAAATTCCCTTTTATCATCAAGTCACCTTCTTTGATAAACGCTATTTGGACTATGACGCTCCCGTACGAGATGTCATTACCAGTGACAAGAAGTCTATGGTGATCGACAATTTCGCCAAATGGCGCATTGTGGATCCCTTAAAAGTGTATCAAGCCTTTCAGACTCAACGAGGGGCCCTCCAGCGCCTGGACGATATCATTTACTCGGAATTGCGTGTTGAGTTGGGCCGGCATGAACTGACGGAAATCGTTTCCGCAAACCGCGCGTTGATCATGAAGGTCGTATCGGATCGATCCAACGAAAAAGCCTCCGCCTACGGGATTGAAGTCCTGGATGTGCGCATAAAAAGGGCGGACCTGCCTGAGCAAAATGAAAAAGCGATTTTCCAACGGATGCAAGCCGAACGGGAACGCCAGGCCAAGCAATATCGAGCAGAGGGAGAGGAAGAAGCCCAAAAAATTCGCTCCGAAGCCGAGAAAGACAAGCAAATCATTCTGGCCGAGGCCTATAAAACCGCACAGGAACTTCGTGGAGACGGTGAAGCTAAAGCCTACAAAATCTATGCGACCGCCTACGAACAAGGCCCGGAGTTTTTTGAATTCATCAGAACCATGGAAGCTTATAAGAAAACATTTGCGAAAAATACCACGTTGGTGCTCTCTCCGGATTCGGAATTCCTCAAGTATCTTAAAAAACGGTAAACAACCAAAACCCACCACCTTCAGCCAGGCGATCTGGTTCGTAGTTCAATCCCGACACTCTCCTCATGGCCAATCCTGAACATGTTGAACGCCTCATCAAGGGAGGGGTCGGGGAATGGAACAAATTTCGACGGACAAGCCAGTCCATTCAACCCGATCTCAGCGGAGCCGACCTTTCCGGGTATGACTTTACCGGACTCGATTTAAGCCAGGCCAATCTGGAAGGTGCTGACCTTTCAGATTCCTATCTTTTTCATGCAAATTTAACGGAAGCCAATCTCTCCGGCGCCAACCTCACCGAAGCTGATATTCTGGAAGCCAACTTCATAAAAGCGAATCTTTCCCATTCGACCATGGTTAGAGTCGACCTTTCCGGCACTGGATTAATTGCCTGCAATTTAGAAGGGGCCAATCTGGA
>CABVRQ010000045.1:0-25066 GCA_902500695.1 uncultured Nitrospira sp.
GATGACATGCTGGAAATCACACATCGACATTTATACTATTACTTTCCCGGCAACCAACCAGCCATGACGCAGCGTTGCGCGAAAAGCGGCACGAAACTTTGGGTGTCCAGGGAAACCGTATTCATAAATTGGTCTGCCAATGTTTGATCGGTGAAACATTCAAAGACATCATCCAAAAATCCCCCACGGAGCAACGGATGATAGAGAAACTCCTGACCTGGACCGGTGTGCACTTCCAGTGGATATTCTGTCACGTCAATGTTCATCAATCCGCAGGCTGCCAGCCATTTTCTGGCATCCAGCGCAGAAGGTCGTTCCGCCAGATAGTCTGCAAATTTCTCTTGTTCTTTTGTGAGGCCTCGTCCGGTCATTTCCCCGTCCACGCGTTTCCATAATGAGTCAAACGTTCCGAGTGAGGGGAATGTGAGAACCAATTGTCCTCCAGGCTTAAGAAACCGAGCCAATTGCTGAAGGGCTTCTAGACGGTGCGGCCGAAAAAACATAAAGGACAGGTTGCCCGTGATGCGATCGAATTGGCCGAAATCAGGTGGAAGGGTTCGGACATCCCCAAGACGAAAATCCAGCCAGGGAAAATACGGACCCTGAACTGCACGGGCTCGAATGAGTTGAGCGTGATTGACATCAATTCCGACGACCCGACCGGTTGGTCCAACCCGATGTGCGAGATGAAAGGCAGGGATACCATCCCCACAGGCCACATCCAGTATTGTGGCCCCTTCAAAGAGGTCCAGATGGGTCAGAAGGCTTTCAGCAAACGGTCTCGACCAGGGATCTTTTTTTGGCAGCTCACAGAGCCATGGCGGCGGAGTTTTCAATGTGGACGAATGGGAAGGATCGAGGGTCATAAGCCAGCCAGGTTGAGCATCACAGAAACCCTAGCATGTTGGGGACGGTCTGGACGAGTGTGCTTGCCTACCAACAATTCTTTATGACCTATTGTTCGGGACAGGTTTTTTTGACGGCCGCAATGGGATCGTTCCATATTTCCAATAGGAAGGTCAGCCGGCTAAGACGAATGTTCCAATCATGCTCCTTGCTTCGGTTTTGGCATGCGCGGTTTTTAGATTAGCCGCGTTGAGGGGGGGAAGGGTTTCGGTCTGTTCGTCCGTCCTGGGCATTTCCTATCGGTCCGAATAGCCCTTCATGGGCTGAGTCGCCGTCAGGGGGTATGGCCGGTGATTGAGTCCTACTCAACAAGTTTTTTCGTCACAATTTCGTTCATCCACAAGATGATACTCGCAATTACGCCTCGGACGACCAATGCTGCCGGAATATAGACTTCATCTCGTAAGGATTCAGGATCCGTGATGGGGAGATATTGAGTTAGTCTAGCGGCTTTCATGGTTTTCTTCATTTACCGGGAGGTCAACGAATGGTCCCGATCATCCTCAATGATGACTTCGTGAAGCAATGTTCTGTTAGCATCAAACCATTCTATGTGGACCGACGGCTTCACGCCATCTGCATGAACGGTGATTTTTCCAAAATTTCGTGAGGCGTCGTCAAAGTACTCAAACCGTGGCTCCTGGCTGGAAATCTTGTCATTCATCGGAGCGGCCAGCGGACCAAAAGTAAATTCCTTGAGATCCGTCAACCCAGGCATTCGGCTCACCCCTGCATGATGCACGTCTCCGGTAAGAAATAGGATGCCTGTGATGTTGTGCTTCTCCAAAAATCCCAAGATCTCATCACGCTCCTCGGGGTATTCTCCCCATTTATCGACGCGAGGATCGGAAAAGGGGACTGAGGAGATAATAAATTTGAATCTGGCGGAAGACGCCGCGAGCTGTGCCAATAACCATTGTTTTTGATCTTTTCCCAACATGGAATTGGTTGCCGGGTTTCGATATTGACGGGTATCCAAAAGAAAGAGTTCGACGGCCTTTCCCCATCGAAACGTCCGGTAGAGACGGGTTGAATCCGGCGTGTATGGGCGAATGGGCCAGTAGGTAAAAAAGGCTTGGCGACCAATAGGCATGAGTGGATGCGTTGAGGTGAAGTCACTGTCCACTTCGTGATCGTCCCACATGGCGTAGACACTGGTTTCGGCGAACAACCGTTTCGCGAATTCGTCACGGTTTTCTCGATACTTGTTCCAATAGTGTGATAATTCCCGGGCAGGGGTTTCTTTGTCCGCGTAAATCGTGTCTCCCAAAAATACAAAAAAGTCCGGATTCACCGTGCGCATGGTTTCCATGATTGAAAATGGTTGGAAACTATGGCGCGTATCGCCGCTAATGACAAAAGTGACCGTTGCGGAATCCTCTGCGAGGGGCGCTGTGAGGAATTGGCATGGCTGACTGGGATTTTTCCCGGGCCCCAGACTCCGATACCAATACCGGGTTTTGGGTGTCAAAGCAGTCAGGGGAATCTGTGCGGTGAAATCGGTTTCCGGAGGCGTTGAGACCATCGCGGATTCTTGAAAGGTGGTCCACTGTGGGTCGGCGGAATATTGGATTGTCAGTGTTTGAGCGTCTGAGGTTTTTATCCACACGATGGCTTCATGTGGCGTCACATCTCCCACGGCGCAATTGAATTCGATGCTCCCCTGCTTTGCACCATCCGGGAATTCTATGGAGGCACACCCTCCCAGCGCTCCGCAAATCCCAAGGAGCAATACCCATTCTTTCTTGTCCGTCGGGCCAAACCCCCAACGCCGTAGCATGCGTGATTCCTGTTTCATTGGTCGGATGATTCCTTTTAAGTTTATCCAGCCGGGAGGAACCCAGTGGTGAATAATAGAGATAGGAGTCGGAAGGGGATGAACCCGATTTTGAATAATGTTCTGAAACCCTTCAGGGGGCGAGACGAGCACTTCGGATAAAATTAAAGATTAAGGCCTCTCGCCCAAATTTGCACCTTTGCTCTTGCAAAGAATACAATTTTGCTAGTCTCCCTGAAAGACGAGGACAAGAGCAACATTCATGATGTCGTTTCCCTTTCTCTGCATTGCCTTGCTTGGTGTTTTTCACCTCACTTCCCCTAAGGCGGCTGTATTCGCTTCTTCGGCTAATCACCACCCTTCCCTCCGGGTTCGGCCCGTGGCGATGAATGCCACCCCGTTTTCATCAATTCAACCACGCACAAAGCTTCCGGTTGAACCGGATGAATTCGACCCTCGGGAAATCAATGCCTACTATGATTGGCGCAACGATATGTTTTTCAGGGAGTTCGACCTGACCGGCTCCGGGTCCGTTAATTTCATGACGGCACGTCGAACCTATAAGGTCTGGCTTGACGAGTTTGGCACTCCGGTCGTCTTGACGGTTGGCGACCCGGTGTTTTTTTGGATTGATTTAAATGGAAACGGGAAGTTTGAGCAGGAGCTGGGTGAAATGTTCAAAGATTCCTATGAGGATGGGGTTACCGGGAACGAAGAGCCATATGATAATAGCGATCTTCAAGAACCTGCTGGTCCTGGCCCCCAATGGAACCCTCCCCCACAGGGAGGATTGAAGCAACCGCCCTGTGACCCCCGGTTCGGGTGTTGAGGTCTATCACATCCCAGGACCATTCCCTGCTTCGGGTGCCATTCATTCATCCACGAACTGAAATACCATCTGCAAATCTCCTTGAGCGTCTATGGTGACCTCCTGGCGCTGTTCACCCAACACCGGATGCCGGACCAATAAGGTATACGTTCCCGGCGGAATTTGGTCAATGGTGAACCGGCCCTCCCGATCAGAAATGGCAAAATACGGGTTGTCCACTACGTACAGCCAGTTCTGCATGAAGTCATGCCGATTACAAATGATCCGCACCACGACACCGTCTTTCATTTTGTCTGAGGGAAATACCCGGTCGATTGCATCCCGAGGCTGAAGATCCTGATTATGAACCGTGCGCAGAATCCTTCCCCTGGTATCCTTGGACACAAAGGAGTGCAGGACATGCTTGATCGAATCCTGGTTCTGAAACCGCACGGCTTCATCGGCTGCGATCACACCCGTGAAGGGACCAAAATTACACTCTTTGGTCTGGACTTGAAGCCCGAGGGATTCCCCTCCCAGGTATCGAAATGCACCCTCGCCCGGTAAATTTCCCGTGAAGGTTTTTGGAGAAAAAGGTTTTCCCGTATTGACGCCCTCCAGCACGACTACCGCACCGGTCAAGAATCCATCTCGAGATTCAACTCTCACGAGGCTTCGCTCCTGGCCACAAACCTCTGGATTTTTTTCTACCTTAAAATGTAAAGGCTCTGACGGGGAGCCTAGGAAAGAAACCCTTCCATGGATGGATCCACCAGTCTGGACATTCCCCACTTCATACGCATGGGACTTACCGACTCCCATGACCAGGGACAGACTGGCCAGAATCCACAAAACAATTGTGTTGTTATCCATGATCCATCTCCTTTTTAGGTTCTTTTCTGGGCTCCCACAAGTTTGAGCCATCCCTACCCGGTCGTTTTTCTACATGACCATTTGCCATCCAACCCAAAAAGACCAGGCTTGCCGTAATTGCGGACCGTCGAGATATTGATAAATAGGCGCGCCGGCTTCAACATTCAGATGATTCTCGAGGCCCATAAACTCCGGGAACAGGATATTCACACCTCCCATAAGGTCCAACCGCTGTCCCCCTTGTCGATCAGGGTCGGCAGTTGGGACCAGAGGGATTTGTGCGGGTCCAACTGTTGTTTGGAGTTGGCCGTCTTCTCTCTTGATGTTGTACCATTGTTGCCAGTGCAATCGCGCAGATGTGCTGATCCAATCAGCCCAACGGTAGGCCCCCCAGGAGTTCACCTGATATCGATTACCCTCCTTATAACCCTGCTTATTGTATCCGATACGAACCGTCCCAAGTGCCTGAAACCCCCACGAAACATCGTTCCGAACCCCCGTATAGGTCAGCCCGGGTAACAGATCGACGGTTCCGGAACCCAACCGCATTGGATAGGGCAGCAATGAGTTGTTCCCTAACGGTGTGTTATCCGTAGGAGTGATATCTCCGGTCGGCAGCGATACACCGGTATTCAAATGAAAACGATGGGAACCGATACTGGGCGTTTCAAACGCATACAGTCGCCAAAGGGCCGCCAACTTGGTATCCCCGAATCCACTGGAGTTGGTCGAAAAATTGGCCCCGGCTCTGTTTTGATGTTCCATATCTTTCATGAGGTACGGAAGCATGGCCATCAGGGTAACCGTATCATTCAAGCCATACATCGCACTGAACATGTGCATCTGCGTCGTCATGTTTTTGGGAGTCACCGCAAAATCTTTTAACACATCATTGTTGGACAGGTTGTCGGTACCATTCCGCATCTTGTCCATATACATGTACATATACCGGTAGGTGAACATGAATTCACCCTTGTTATGCGTATGGTCCTGCATGACCCCGATCGGAGCGTGGGAATCGGGCCTTTCGGCCTGATAAAAGTTCCCGATGACGAGCCGTTCCCCTTTTTCTTCGGCCTTCTTCCCTAAGGATTCCTCTACGCCCCCCATGAAGCCATCCAATAAGGCGGCTTCAGTAGGTGGGAGTGCATAGACGATTCCAAAAATTCCAACTATGAGTCCAACAAATAGATATCGAGTATTCCTAGTCATATTTTGCCGATCCTTTTTGGATTAAAATTTTCAATCGATCCAGCCACAATAAATGAATGATGACGAATGATTTTTAAATAAATCGGTTTTGGGTAACGGGTGTTTCCAAAGAGCAAATTTCCGCTCGCAAACAATTCTCGCGAACGCTTACAAATAAAAAACTCTTAACACCGAATGTTTTTTAAAAACAAGAAATGCGTAAGGATAAAAACTACAGGCAGGGAGGAGGAGCACGGGAAGCTGGAGAAATAACGAGAATGGCTTGACGAGTGATAGGACGCCAATTTTCGATTCGAAGAAGAGACTCAACCGGTCCATCCACCAGCACCCGGTTGGTTTCTAGTGTCTGCCCGGCAGCACAAAACCAGGTACACAGAAGTGTGGAATGGGTCCCTTGATGGTGTTGAGAATGGTGTTGGCTGTGTTCAACAGCCTGGGCGGTGAGGACGGCACTCAGGATCAGTAGACAAAAAACCAGACAGGCAACAAATAGGGGAGAAATACGATTCATTTTGAGAGTGCATGAAATTCTTTAAGGCCTTTAATTTTAGTAACAGATATGAAGACCTCACTTCAACCCTATGATGGTGGGGCATTTTTCTACAACGGCCGATTTAACAGAGCTTAAGAAGAACTCAGGGAGCGTTTGAGGGGTTTGAAATGTGTCGAACGATCAAGCCACTAATGATGTGGGAGTCCTGCGCCCATAGGGATACTTTTTCAAGATATGGTTGGGTATCGACTCTAGGAGGTCTGAAAACCTCGTGAGCAACGTTACTGAACAACCACGATTGCCCGCGAGGCTTTCACTTAATGAAAATATTGAAAGGAATTTTCTGGAAGTTTATCCGCTGAATTAATCCACGCCGATTCTGGGTTCAGAGACACTTCCAAAATAGACCAGCAGATCCCGCGCGGAAACTAATCCAACAATTTCCGGTCCATCACATACGACGAGATGGCGAACGCCCAGGTCGCCCATCATGTCCAACGCATCGTGTGAAGTTTGGGTTAATTGGATGATGGGGAGAGGGGTGGTCATGAGGCTCTCCACTTTAGTTTGATCCAGATCTTTCTTAAGGCCAACAGCCTTGTGGACAATAGCTGTATCAGTAAGGATTCCAACAGGGACTCCCTTCCGTTCAACCAGCAAGCTCCCAATCCCTTCTTTCTGCATTTTTTCCGCCGCTTGAGTGATCGAAAAACCTTCAGAGATGGTTTTTAGTTTCTTCTGCATAATTTGGACAATCATGTATTGTTCCCTTCTACAATGTTGTTTGTGATGTTTTTCTATTATACCAGTTTTCCCAATACCGTCATCGTGCTTTTTCCATTCCAATCAAACGCCTATCGAGGAGTCAGGACTGGTCAACCTCGCATCGAGATTAAAATTTTCCAGACCCCCAAAGCTCCGGGACGCACAAGGAAAGACGAAATTCTTTCGATGTTAATGGACGGAGTTTTTTGAAAAGCGTTTTTTGCCTGGAAATTCAAATCGGGCTCTTCAGCAATGACTTCATGCCGTATTTTACTCCACAATAACACTCTTTTAAATCCAAAAGAGTCATGATCTTGTAAATGCAGCTTTTGAGAGTCTCCAGGTGTTACCATATTTCTATGCAGTCCGAACTCTCACAAAAACCCAAAAGTGATCCAGAAGGGGAATCCTCGCCTTCACCCAAAAAAAGGATCCAAACCCAAATTCACCGTCGTCAGAAAGCGAAAGCGGTTTCTCCCTTGGAGGACGAGTGGAATGACCAATCAAATACCCCTCCTAATCTTCGGACTCCTTCGTCGGAGATGAAAAAACCCTAGGTTTTTCGCTTGTTGTTTGATGATCGCCAGTCAGGGCAGGCTTCTATGGCCATGCATGTGCGTAGTACGGATTCAAGTCAGGCGTGGGAGGAAAACCCGCCTCTAATTTCTACCTTTAGGTCATTCCCTTCATCGCTTTCAATTGGCCATTATATCTTGGCTCCTTCCGGGACCTTCTCCACTAAATAGACATCTGTCACGCACAAAAATTTCACATTTTTCCGCATTCAGGATCCTGTGCACAACCTACCAATTAGGCTCTAATTATTCTTCCTCGGTTTATTATGAGGATTGGAGGCGGACGTTAATTAAGAAGAACATATATAGCAAGACAGATGAAATATATCTAGAATAAATAACCGTTATTTTACCTAGGTAAAGAGAGATAAGTTGTAGCCTGGACTGATATAGCCTCAAATTAATAAAGAAGGTTACGATAGCCTTCCCCTTTCTGCATTTAAACGAGGAACAGAATAAGAATAAATGCATTGAACCTTGCCTGAAATACCAGGAGCCCAGCAAATGCCATACCGCCTATTGTGAGGTGAGGAATTCATCTATTTCCACTTCCAGATATCCACGTATTCATGCTGATATGAAAAAACTTTTACAAGACCATTACCCTTAAATGTTTCATGACATAGAATGGGATGAAATCTTATGAAAAATTTCCATTCAATCTCGATTTCCAGCCCCGTTGGTCTGAATGGTCCCTCGGTCCGTGGGTCTTTCGTTCCATTGATTCACAAAAAAATAGGGTGCTACGATGCCGGCCTCAGTAGAAGGCTTTGAATTGTAAACTATTTTAGGGGAGTCCCCGGATGTCTGGCTCAGACCTTCTCCTTGAGTATCTGACCAAATTCCTTCCAATCCTTATCTTTATCGGCCTTGCCATGGGGTTTGGGCTGATCACTCTTGCTCTCTCCTATCTGGTTCAACCTAAATATCCCGAACCGGAAAAACTTTCGACTTACGAATGTGGGTCTGAACCATTTTCAGATTCTCGAATGCCATTTCCGATTCGATATTATGTCATCGCGATGCTGTTTGTGATTTTTGATATCGAGGTGATCTTCCTTTATCCTTGGGCTATTACCTTTAATCAGTTAGGCGTAATCGGGTTTATTGAAATGATGATATTCATTGGATTATTTGTCGTGGCGTATGTGTACGCTTGGCGAAAAGGGGCTTTGGAATGGGATTAGTTCAAATCGGGAAGCCACAAAAAGACGGCGACTTGGGGATTATGACCCTCTCTCTGGAGAAAGCTGTTAACTGGGCCAGAAAGGGCTCTCTCTGGCCCATGACGTTTGGCCTGGCCTGTTGCGCCATTGAGATGATCGCCGCCGTGTCATCCCGTTATGATATTGACCGGTATGGTGCAGGAGTGTTCCGCGCCTCTCCACGTCAATCTGATTTGATGATTGTGGCCGGAACCGTCTGTCGCAGAATGGCGCCGGTTATTCGCAAAATTTATGACCAGATGCCTGAGCCAAAATACGTGATATCCATGGGATCATGTGCCACATCCGGCAATATTTATGATAGTTATAGCGTGGTTCAGGGAGTCGATCGGTTCGTTCCCGTTGATATTTATGTGCCTGGTTGTCCTCCGACCCCGGAAGCATTATTTGACGGGATTTTGAAATTACAGGATCGGATCATGCAAAAACGGGTGTTCACCAAACAACCTGAACAGGTCAAAGTCTAAGGAAAGCCACGAAACACTCATGCATCCGATCGCAGAAAAGATCCAAAACCGATTTCCTGAAGGGTTTGTAGGGGCCAATGAATGGCGGGGAGACCTGGCGATTAGTGTTAAGCGGGAAGTCCTGCATGATGTCTGTTCATATATCCGAAAGGATCCTGACCTGGACTGTGATTACATGGTACATGTCAGTTCAGTGGATTGGCCTGATGACGAAGAGCGATTTGAAGTGGTCTATGAAGTCTACTCGATTCGAAAACGCCATCGCATCCGAATCAAAACCCGGGTTCCCGAACACGATTGTCTGGTCGATTCGATGACGGATCTTTGGATGGGAGCGGATTTCATGGAACGGGAAGTGTTTGACATGATGGGCATCCGGTTTAATCGTCATCCTGACCTTCGCCGCATTTTGATGCCGGATGATTACACCGAAGGATATCCGCTTCGAAAAGATTTCCCCGTTCAGGGGAAAGGCTGGCGTGATACCTTTGAATTTTTAAACGACCCGACTTAATGGCTGAGTCGTTTGTCGGGAAAAGATAAGCCAAGAGGCTCTAGGCAGATATTATGAAGCTGGAAGATCAACGTACGACCGTCTATAAAGTCGATCCGAATCACCCGGAAACGGAGTCCTTGCCTACGCTCCGGACGGAAGAGCTGCTGTTAAACATGGGGCCACAACACCCGAGTACGCACGGGGTATTGAAGGTCATTTTAGAGCTTGAGGGTGAGCGGATTGTGAAATCCACCCCGGTACTGGGCTTTCTTCATCGAGGAGTCGAAAAGCTGGCTGAGGATGGGACGTATCACCAGTTTATCCCTCACACGGATCGGCTGGATTATGTCTGCGCGATGTATAACAACTTCGCCTATTGTCGGGCTGTAGAAAAACTCATGGATATCACTCTTCCCGACCGGGCTGAATATCTCCGAACTCTCGTGGCTGAGGTGCAGCGTATTATCGGCCATCTGTTCTGGTTGGGCACCCAGGCGCTGGATATCGGGGCGATGACGGTATTCTTTTATACGTTTCGTGACCGGGAGATATTGTTGGATTGGTTCGACGAATTATGTGGTGCCAGACTGACCACCAGCTGGTATCGCATTGGTGGCGTCGAACGGGACTTCACCCCTTCGTTGACAGAAAAAGTTCAAAAGTTCCTGGACTACTTTCCTCCAAAGATTGAAGAATATGTGGTGTTTTTGGAGAAAAACCGTATCTGGTTAGCCCGGACACGCGGTGTGGCGGTGATCTCCGCCGAAGATGCGCTGAGTTTTGGATTGAGTGGTCCGACCTTGCGAGGATCCGGTGTTGATTATGATCTGCGGAAATATGAACCCTATAGTGCGTATCCTAAATGTGAATTCAGCGTGCCGGTGGGAAAAAATGGAGACACTTATGATCGGTACTGGATTCGAATTGAGGAAATGCGTGAAAGCGTCAAGATTGTTCAACAATGCTTGAATCAAATGGAGCCGGGCCCGATCATGGCGGATGTGCCGAGTGTGACCTTGCCTCCTAAAGATCGGGTGTTCACGAATCTGGAGTCGATGATTCAACAATTCAAACTTTTTTCGCAGGGATTTGATGCGCCAGCCGGAGAAATCTATTGCGGAACGGAAGCCCATAAAGGCGAGCTTGGATTTTATATCGTCAGCACGGGTGGAGGCCGGCCTTACCGTCTGAAAATTCGTGCTCCCTCCTTTATTCACATGGGTGCATTCGATTATATGGCCAAAGGCTATATGATTGCCGATGCAGTCACGATTTTTGGCACGTACGATATTGTCATGGGGGAGTGTGATCGGTAGTGTTGTTATATCGAACCACGTCTTGAATTATGGTGTTGGTTATCGTTAGAAAAGGACTTAAATGGGATTAAAACCTGTCACGACGCCTGATGTTGAAGCGGCGACGATTGAACTGACCTTGGATGGGGAAGTTGTCCAGGCCAAGGAAGGGGTCTCCCTTTATGACGTCATATCCAGCACGGGCAAAATTGTGCCCGCGATGTGTTACCACTATACATTCGACCCCTTCGGATCCTGTGGAATGTGCCTGGTGCTTCAGGAGGGGAAAAAAGCACCTGTCCGGTCATGTACCGCGAAGGCCGCAGCCGGGATGGTCATCCAGACCGAGGGGGAAGAGTTGTTTCTGGCCAGGAAGAAAGCTGTGGAGAAGCATCTATCCGTCCATCCGCTTGACTGTCCTGTGTGCGATGCCGATGGCCATTGCGAATTGCAGGATATGGCCTTTCAACATGGCGTGACCAATTTAGCCAACGCGAAACAAAAAAATATCCCGGAAGATACGCGCAGCCTGGTTCTTGATTTCAACATGAACCGCTGCATCGCCTGTGGAGAATGCATCAATATTTGTAAAGACGTCCTACGAATTGATGCCCTGCAATTTATGAAAAAGGACGGGTTTACCCAGGTGGTGGCGAAGGGCGATCAAGCGCTGGATTGTGAGTTCTGCGGTGATTGCCTGGCAGTCTGTCCGGTTGGGGCCATCACCAATAAATTCTCGAAATATGCCTATAAACCCTGGCAGCTCAAAAAAACGACCACCACGTGCAATTATTGCGGCGACGGTTGCCAAATTTATGTGGAAACCAAAGATACGGAAGTGGTTCGGGTGACCTCCCCTCTTTCCTGGAAGAACAAATGGGGAGATCGCACAGATACGGTAAATGGGCATGACGGAATCTGTGTGCGTGGCCGATTCGGGTTTCAATTTATTGATAGTGCCACCCGTCTGAAAACTCCATTGGTTCGTACCGGCTCCGGATTGCAGCCATCCCCCTGGCTTGATGCTTTAGATGTGGCCGCAGGTCGTTTGGCCTATGTCAAAGCGCAATATGGTGCGCAAGCGATCGCCGGGCTCATTACAGCCAGGTGTACCAACGAAGATCTGTATGTGTTCCAAAAATTTATGCGTTCCGTTATTGGCACCAATCATCTGGACAGCAGTGCCAGATATGGGCATCTGAATTTTGTCAGGGCCATGAAGCATGCTTTGGGCCTTCATCGCATGATGAATACCTCGGAAGAGATCAATAAAGCGAAGGCCGTGCTCATCATTGGAGCCAACATTACAGAGACCAATCCGGTCGCCAGTTTGCGGGTGAAGTCGGCTATGGGGTTGTATAAGGCTCAAACCATTGTTGTGGATTCAATGCAAACCAATATCGCGAAATTGGCCTCTCACCCCATGATGGTTAAGCCAGGAACCGAGGGCCTCTTTGTTCAAGGTCTGGTGAAGTCGGTCATGGATCAGGATTTGATTGACGAAGAAGCCACGTCAGCATTTCCAGGAGCCCTGGATTCATTGAGGCAGGCGGTTGGGCTACTTTCTCTTGAGGAAATTGCCAACCAGACCGGAGTGGGTCTAGAGCGAATTCATGAGGCAGCTCGAATTTTTGCGGAAGCGTCCCGGTCGATCATCCTTTGCGGGGAGGGCATTCTCCGGCATGCCGGGGGCTATCAGCATATGTTGAATCTTATTGATCTGGCCTGGTTAACAGGAAAGCTTGGTCGGAAGGGATGCGGCATTAATACCTATACCGAGGAAGCCAATGAACAAGGGGCAGTCGATATGGGGGTCGCACCGGAATTTCTGCCCGGTCCGGTTTCCTTCACTGATTCCCAAGCCCGGGAAACATTTGCTCGTGTCTGGGGTAATAATCTTCCGGACGTTGACCGCGGAGCCAATCTCACGGAAATCCTGGATCGTTGCCAAAATGGGGAAATTAAGGCCCTCTATCTGGTTGGCGAAAATCCACTAGAGACGCTTCCCGCCTCCTATGATGTCACAAGTGCATTAGCAAATTTAGAAGTCCTCATTTGCCAGGACCCCTTTTTAACGGAAATCGCCAAGATGGCCCATGTGGTTTTTCCTGCTTCAACATTTGCGGAAAAAGACGGCACAGTGACAAATCAGGAAGGAAAGGTCCAATTTCTTCGTCCGGCTCTGGATTCTCTTGGCGAAAGCACTTTGGATTGGCACATTATGGTCGGAATGGCAAACGGGTTGGGCTCGCCCATGGAATACGAAACGACCCAGGATATTCAAAACGAAATCCGAAAAGTCCTTCCTGGTTATTACAACCTGGGCCAGGTGTCTCACATGGTTCCTGACCTCTCGGGATATTTCTCGAAGGCTTTTGCAGAGGAAGTCGCCTCGCGGTATTCCGTGGGGAGGAAGAGTTCCACTCAACGGTCTTTTGCCTTACGCATGATTCAAGTAATTTATCATTCAGGGAAACTTTCCACCCGCGCTTCCGGTCTGATGGAAATTTCACCAAATACGTTACGTGTCCGAATGAGCGCAGAGGACTTCAAAAATCTTGGACTGAGTGCTCATGACCGAGTGCGGATCACTTCGGATCAGGGCGAAGTGGAGATGGGAGTGGAGGTGGATATGTCATTGTTGTCAGGAACCTGTGCGGTTCCAGAACATTTCAATGATCCACCTGTGAAAGACCTGATGTTCCATCAGGTCGATCCTGTCACAGGGGTTCCTTATTTTAAATTGACCTATGTTTCTATTGAAAAGGCCTGATCGGAAAGACCAGTCATCAGCCAATGAGTGATTCTACTGCAACAAAGAAATTTTTCGACGCCGTACTCTTCAAAGAAATCTGGAATGCCATGAAGGTGACGTTTAAGCATATGCTGCATCGTCCCATTACCTTTCAGTATCCACGCGAGAAGCGAACGATTCCCGATGCGCATCGCGGCGCACTTTGCCTCCTACGGTATGAGGATGAGACAGAACGCTGTGTGGGCTGTGATTTGTGTGAAGCGGCTTGTCCTTCACGCTGCATTAAGGTTATCAGCGAAGAAGACAAAAACCTGCCACTTCAGCGCTATGCCAGTGAGTTTTATATCGATATTACCAAGTGCGTGTTTTGTGGATACTGCGTTGAAGCCTGTCCGGTTAATGCCCTGGCGATGACCAAGGTCTATGAGTTTTCGACTCATGATAAACGGACCCTCCTCTTTGACAAGGCGCGGCTCTACCAGATTGGAGAGCGTCATATAGATGATGCCAAAAAGTATCTCTATGCTCATAACCAAGAGAAGGAAGGGGAGGAAGGCCGCGCCTACCGCTACCATTTCCCTGTTTCAATAAAAAGCACCCAGGAACCATAGTTTCATCATGATGTGGCTTCTTTTTGGATATTTTGCCACGGTGAGTGTCGTGGCAGGGGTTTTAACTGTGGCATTGCGAAATGCCGTGCACTGCGCGATGGCCTTGCTGACGCTCCTGCTCCATGTGGCGGGTCTGTTTGTCCTGTTGAATGCGGAATTCCTTTTTGCGGTGCAAATCATTGTGTATGCCGGAGCCATTCTTATTTTATATCTTTTTGTGTTGATGTTGATGAATTTAAAAACGGAGGAGCAGCATCTCCATAAAAAATATGCCT
Source organism: uncultured Nitrospira sp. (assembly GCA_902500695.1). Lineage (GTDB taxonomy): Bacteria > Nitrospirota > Nitrospiria > Nitrospirales > UBA8639 > Nitrospira_E. The sequence goes on from CABVRQ010000045.1 coordinate 14,535, forward strand.
TTTTAGTGTTTGCCGGAATCGCAATTTTTGGAGAACTCCTGATTCTCCTCTTTCAGTCTCCTTATGGCGGTGTGATTGGATCGGCGACGCCTGACCTCATCCTACAAACGGGGCCCAGCCATGCCATTGGAATCACGATGTTTAGTGATTATTTGTTACTTTTTGAAGTGATTGGGATTTTCCTGTTAGGAGCAGTGATTGGCGCAATCGTCCTTGCTAAAACACCGGCGAAGACTGACCCACAAGAAGAATCCGCAATCTCTTCCATGCCCTAAAGGCCGATAACGATGATTCCTCTTTCTGCCTATGTGGCACTCAGCGCTATTTTGTTTATGACCGGACTCGTCGGGGTCCTGATCCGGAGGAATTTCATTGTCGTTCTGATGTCCGTGGAAATTATGTTAAATGCTGCCAATATCAATTTGGTGGCCTTTTCTCATTATCTTCATTCCATGTCAGGGCAAATGGCCGCACTCTTTATTATTGCCGTGGCCGCAGCGGAAGCCGCCGTCGGATTAGCGATTATCATTGTGGTGTTTCGCGGGAAAATGGCCACGAATGTCGATCAAATTAATATTTTAAAGTGGTAACGTGTTCGATCTGCTCGTTCTCCTGATTCCTCTTTTTCCTCTGCTGGCCGTGTTGGTCAACGGGCTTGTAGGCTCTCGCTATTCCCATGATATGGCAGGGCGCCTGGCTTTTGGCTCCGTCGGACTGTCATTTCTGTGTGTGCTGGGCGTCTTTGTTTCGTTTCTCGGAGATTCTACGCCGCGCGAAGTCATCGCGTATTCCTGGATTTTCGGAGGCGATCTCTCCATTAATCTTGCCTTTCTCATCGACCCGCTGACCGTCATTATGCTGTTAGTGGTGACCGGAGTCGGGTTCCTCATCCACGTCTATTCCGTGGGCTATATGCATGGGGAAGAAGGGTTTACCCGCTTCTTCACCTATATGAACCTCTTCATGGTTTCCATGCTCTTGCTCGTCATGGGAAACAATTATGTGGTGTTGTTCATCGGGTGGGAGGGCGTGGGCCTCTGCTCGTACCTGTTGATCGGGTACTACTATGAAAAAGTCTCTGCGGGTAAGGCAGCGACCAAAGCCTTTGTCGTGAACCGGATTGGGGACGCCGGGTTTTTACTGGCGATATTTTTGATTTTTTCCCATTTCGGCACACTCGATTACACGGCTGTTATGGCCCAGGCCGCGACTCTTTCAACTGAAATGGCCACAGCAATCTCACTCTGTTTGTTAGTCGGCGCGATTGGCAAGTCGGCACAATTGCCGTTGTACACCTGGTTGCCCGATGCGATGGAAGGCCCCACTCCGGTGAGTGCGCTTATCCATGCAGCGACCATGGTCACTGCCGGCGTCTATATGGTGGTAAGAAACCATGCGATATTTGACCTGGCGCCGATGGCTTTGGCCACCGTGGGCATTGTTGGAGGCGTCACGGCATTGTTTGCGGCCACTATTGGATTGGTTCAAAACGATATTAAACGGGTGTTGGCCTATTCGACCGTCAGCCAGTTGGGCTATATGTTCCTGGCCTGCGGGGTTGGTGCCTATACCGCCGCGATTTTTCACCTGATGACCCATGCGTTTTTTAAAGCGCTTCTATTCTTGTCTGCAGGTTCGGTGATTCATGCGTTGGGCGGGGAACAAGACATCCGGAAAATGGGCGGACTCCATGACAAGATCCCGACGACTTATCGGGTGTTTCTGATCGGGACTCTCGCCATAGCGGGAATCCCGCCTCTTGCGGGATTTTGGAGTAAAGATGAAATTATGGCTCATGCCTTCGTCCATGGCTATTATCACTTGTATCTTCTGGCCGCAGTTGGGGCGTTCTTGACCAGTTTTTATATGTTCAGGCTCACCTACCTCACATTCTATGGGTCCTCTCGAGTGGACCCACATGTGGCCCATCATATTCATGAATCCCCCTCCGTCATGACCGTTCCGCTCATGATTTTGGCTGGCTTGGCCCTTTTGGGAGGCTTCCTTGGTGTACCGCCCGAACATGGCTGGTTCCATGGATTTTTGCATGATGTGGCGACTCCGCTTGGTGCTGAAGCCCATGAAGTGGGATGGGGGATGCTGTTGGGCTTGATGAGTGTCGCTATTGCTATCGCATTGGGCGGTTGGGGTTTAGCGCATTACATGTATAGTATTCGTCCTCAGATGGCCAACGAATGGGCCGCAAAATTTCCGCGAGCCTACACCACTATTTTGAATAAATATTACGTGGATGAGATCTATGACTTCTTGATTGTGGAACCCTGTAAAAAGTTGGGGTTGCTATGGGACTGGTTTGATCGACAGGTTCTGGACCGATTTGTTGTAGGAATTGGCAAAGGAACCGATATCAGCGCAGCAGCCATTACCTGGACGGAAAAGCACGTGATTTACGCCGGATTGAATGTGGTGGGATATTCCAATCACCTTCTCTCGTGGTCGTGGCGAAAAATGCAAAGCGGTATGGTCCATCATTATGCCGCCATTATTGTCATTGGGCTGGCGCTCCTGATTCATCTCGTCCTGGTGTGGTTTATTGGATCTTCTGCTTCTGACATGTCCATTCGGTAACTGACTATCATGCAAGAAGAATTACAATTTGGTTTCCCCATTCTGACCTTTCTGACCTTCTTTCCCCTTCTCGGGGCGCTGGTCATTTGGGCCTTGAAAGATCAAGACCTGATTCGGAAGGGCGTGCTAGGGATCGCGAGCCTGGAGATGGTTGTCGCGTCGTTGATGTTATGGCGATTCGTTCCTGAGACGGCGGCCATGCAGTTTGCCGAACGACATGAATGGATTCCCTTCTTGGGTATTAGTTATCACCTGGCCGTCGACGGGATTAGTGTCCTATTCGTAGGCCTGACCGCTTTCCTTATCCTGCTTCTGGTTCTTTACGCCTGGGATACTGTTAAGGAGCGTCCAAAAGCGTTTTACATGTGCCTGCTGGGAATGGAAGCCACGGTGATGGGGATTTTCGTCTCCATTGATTTGATCCTCTTTTTTGTGTTTTGGGAACTCATGCTTATTCCCAGTTATTTCTTGATTAAACTCTGGGGGCCTGGAGACCAACGCCAATATGCGGCGCTGAAGTACGTGCTCTATACCCTCCTGGGGAGCGTGTTCATGCTCGTCGGTTTTTGTCTGATGAGTTTGAACTATTTCGAAGCAAAACAGTTGTATAGTTTTGATTTACTTGACTTGCTGGCGGTTCAGATTCCTCTTAGTCAGCAACTGCTGATTTTTTGGTTGATATTTATGGGGCTGGCCTTTAAAGCACCGATATTTCCTTTTCATTCCTGGTTACCTGATGCCCTGGTTCAAGGGCCGATCCCCATGTCGGTCATGCTGGCCGGGATCAAACTGGGCACATACGGCTTTCTCCGTTTTTCCTTCCCTCTACTCCCTGATGCCTCTCAGCACGGCACGGTGGTGGCTATCCTCATGACGATGGGGCTGGCGGCCATTGTCTATGGAGCCATTGTCGCCATCATCCAGCCTGACTTCCGGCGCCTGCTGGTGTTTAGCAGCATCAGCCATTTGGGTTTTGTGGTTGTGGGCATGTTCGCCCTGAATTTCCAAGGAATACAAGGCAGTCTGATCACCATGATTAATTTGGGATTCAGTACGGCGGGATTATTCTTCCTGGCTGGCTTTATCTATGAACGTCTGGGTCATAATGACGTACGACGATACAGTGGGTTGGCGAAAAAGATGCCGCTTCTCGCCACCTTTATGCTCATCATCGGGATGGCCTCAATTGGGTTGCCGGGAACTAACGGGTTTATAGGGGAATTCCTTATTTTATTGGGGGTCTTTCAAGCCTGGTGGCTCTATGGAGCCTTTGCGGTCACCGGGATCATTTTTGCTGCAGCATACTTTTTGTGGTTTTATGAGCGGGCTATCTTTGGACCACTGAAAGACACCGTGCCTGCAGCTATTAAAGATTTAAATAGCCGTGAATGGGCGATTGGCGTGGCGTTGTCGGTCATGATTTTTTGGATCGGAATTTATCCTTCCCCGTTCTTGCGGATGGTCAATGGATCGGTGCAGGAAGTGGTTGATCGGTTACATCCTGGAATGGCGACGGCTCACCATCGTGATTCTCTTTTATCCGCTGAGGTTACCGGGAACTAAATATCATGGGTGAATATTCCTTACTCATCATTCTCTTTGCGCCTTTCTTCGGCGCAATTGCATTGATGTTCGTTCCCCGGCAGGAAGCGATCCTGGTGCGAATGACGGCGGCAATTGCTGCGGGTATTTCCCTCCTGGCCTCCTTCTATATCTTTTTAGCCTACGACACGACGAAGGGTGGATTTCAATTTGTCCAACGGTATGTCTGGTCTGAAGAATTAGGCATTGCCTTTTACCTCGGGGTGGATGGAATCGGCGGCCCATTAGTCTTTGCCTCCGCAATCTTGTTATTTGCGGGCATCTTTGTTTCGTGGCACATCAAGGACCGGACCAAAGAGTTCTATATGTTCCTCCTGATCCTTGCGGCCGCGACCATTGGGGTCTTCATGTCGCTGGATCTCTTTTTCCTCTATTTCTTTTATGAAATGTCGGTGTTGCCCATGTACTTATTGCTGGGTCTGTGGGGAAGCCATACCAAGGGGTATCTGGCCATGACCAATCCCGAAGAGCGAAAGCTTAGGGATTCCATTGGATTTATTTTCAACTTTGGATCCAACAGCAAAGAATATGCAGCCATGAAGCTGGTTCTGTTCCTATCTGCGGGGGCGGTGATGGCCTTAATGGGGATCCTGCTCATTTACCATCTTTCCGGTCTCCATACCTTTGACATTGTGGTGTTGCGTGAACAGGCTCATTTTTCTGACAACGTCGCCACGCTCATTTGGTTTCTGATCTTTTTTGGATTCGCCTCTATCGCCCCGATATGGCCGTTGCATTCCTGGTCACCCGTCGGGCATGCCGCTGCCCCGGCAGCTACCAGCATGCTGCATGCCGGTGTGTTAATGAAACTCGGGCATTTTTCCATTATTCGTGTGGCCTTTGAAATCCTGCCTGATGCGACGCGGGAGTGGATGTGGGTGGCGGCTGTCCTCTGTGTTTTTTCCATCGTCTATGGTGGACTGGTGTCCTATTTCGCCAAAGACACCAAATATGTCATCGGGTATTCCAGTTCCAGCCATATGGGCTATATATTCCTGGGCATGGCGGCATTGAGCTACATCAGTCTATCCGGCGCCGTTATTTATATGTTTGCCCATGCTCTGGCAACCAGCATGTTGTTTGCCATGGCTGGCTGGGTGTATGACCAAACCCATTCACGAGACATTCCCTCTTTGGGCGGTCTCGTTGAAAAGATGCCGTTTATTGCCGGGGCCTTTATCGTCGGCTGTATGGCCTCAATCGGCATGCCGGGCACGATCAATTTTATTGCTGAAATTATGATTATTGTCGGGAGTTGGGATAAATATCCCTTCCAAGTCGTCGTGGCGGTGCTCGGCATCGTCCTGACCCTTGCGTATATGTTCAAAATGATGCGAGGGCTGTTTTACGGAAAATTAGATCCTGAATATGCCCATGCCACCGATGCCAGACATTGGGTGGATCGCATGCCATTGCTTCTTTTAATCGTCTGTAGCATTACTCTTGGGATTTTCCCAGGGCATTTTTATGAAGTGGTACGGTCCACGGTGGAACCTATGATCGACCGGATTAACCATGTGGCCCCACTCATTACACAAAACACACAAGGCCTTTTACCCTAAACGATATTAGATTGAACCTTCTGATTACTGTCTGAATCCTTGCAATGATCTTTCAACTTGACCTTTCCGTTGCTGATCTGCTCCTGCTTCTGCCTGAGATCTTTCTCACGTTGTGGTTGAGCCTCCTCCTTTCCCTGGACTTTTCGCTGAAGCGAATGACCCACCAGCAATTAGCCTACCTGAGTATTGCGGGGTTGGCGGTCACCGGTTTGATTTTATTGGGATTTGACCAAGCCGGTACCACAGGCGCCTTGTTTAAGAACATGTTCGTGCTGGACCGGATGGCCATCGTCTTTAAGCTCATTATTGTTGGCGCCACCGTCCTTGTTCTGTTTATGTCGATGGATTACGTGCAGGACTTCAAGTTTTTCCGTGGCGAGTATTATGTCATGGTCGTGATGTCGGCCCTCGGCATGATGTTTATGGTTTCATCAAATGATCTTCTCTCTGTCTTTGTTACCCTGGAATTTTCAACTTTTGGATTTTATGTGCTGGTCGCCTATCTCAGGGATGACCAACGCTCATCGGAAGCCGGTCTCAAATTTTTCATTTTAGGGGTATTTGCGGCCGGATTATTAGCCTATGGCATCAGTTTGGTCTATGGCGAAACCGGGACCTTAATTTTCTCTGAAATGACCAGCACCCCTGGAAGTTATGGGTTGGCGATTGGCTACATTTTGATTTTTGCCGCCCTGGGATTCAAGATCGGTGCAGTCCCTTTTCATGCCTGGATTCCTGACACCTATCAAGGCGCGCCGACTCCTGTCACGGCCTTCCTCTCCATTGCACCGAAGGCTGCAGCATTGGCTATCCTTATCCGGATGTTTTATGTGTCTTTGGCTTCATTCAAGCCGATGTGGGCGTTGTTATTTGTGGTCGCATCCATTTTCTCGATGACCTACGGCAATATCGTAGCCATTGCCCAAAAGAATATTAAGCGACTGTTGGCCTATTCCGGCATTGCCCAAATTGGAAATATCATGATCGGATTAGCCGCAGGGACGAAACAAGGCAGCGATGCGATCATGTTTTTCCTCCTGACGTATCTTTTCGCGAATTTGGGAGCGTTTGCGGTCATCATTGCCGTGAGTCGGGTCATAAAAAGCGACGAAATTGAAGATTATAATGGTCTGAATCGACGCTCACCGTTTTTAGCGGCGGCCATGTTGCTCTTCCTGTTATCGCTGGCTGGAGTTCCTCCGCTTGCCGGGTTTATCGGGAAAATCTATTTATTTATTGCGGCAATGAAAGAAGAGCTGTATACGCTCCTGATTGTGGGACTGATCAATATCGTCATCTCCATGTACTACTATCTGATTGTCGTCAAAAAGATGTACATCAACGAACCCACTGATCCTTCGCCAATTCGTGCATCCATGCCGATCAAAGTTGCGGTGTACGTCGGGATTGCCGGGACAGTGGTGTTGGGTGTGTACCCCGGCCCCTTTATCGACTGGGCCGTCAGTGCCTCCCTCATGTTCTCCAATATCGCAGGACCTACCGCGGCCGCCTCTCTTCTTTCTGGCAGATAATCGCTGATAGGGTTGTTCCCGTCTCCCGCCTCCTTCCCTGATTGACAGTCACAATCTCTTTTTCCGTGTGTCCGCATGTCCTCCTTGAAAGGGACGAATGTGAGCCGGGGATGAGGATATTGATAAAGTATTGCGAAAAGGGAAATCCGGTGGAGTTACATTCGCCAGGAAAAGATGGTTTCCAGGGGATTGAGTCCATTGAGTTGCCAAATGGCCCCGAAGACCACGGATAAGGTCACAATTACCAGGAGGATTAAACCTATGAGGATCGAATTTCTATTGCCACGCGGAAAACGTGGGGGAGCGGCTTTCTGGGACCCCGATGGGTCTTGCCACAATACAGAGGGTCGTCGGGGTCCTAGAAGTGCTGTGGTTTTTCTGAGAGGTTCCAGGTGACTGTCTCGTGAGCCTTTTGGGGTTACCCGTTTCCCTGGGGTGACTGAGGGTGAGGGTGTCATCGCTGGTGACTTGGCATCTGCCTTCACAGATTGAAGAACTTTTCTAGTATGGATATAGGATGCTCGACAGTGCGGACAGACCAGTGTTTCCTGGATTGATTCGCCATTGTCCTCCTGCTGCGCCTGTCCTCCTTTTAGTGACACGCGGCAATATGGGCAGGTGGGGGCATCCGGCGACACCAGACCGTGACATTGTGGACAGGTAGGTAGTCCGGCTGCACGCTCCTCTTCCAAGGCATGTTTCCCAGGCGAAGGGAAAGCGCATTGAGGACAGGCCCGAGCTTCGGTCGAGACCTCTTTGTGACATTCAGGGCAAGGAACAAGGGCCATGGAGTGAATTTCCGTTCTCGCTATATCACGCGTTTTTCAAACATGCTTCTAATGGTCTTTCAGGACAGCAAAGTCAATTACTAGAAAATTCGCTTGATTTATGGGTAAATGCATGGGGTGTCCTCCTCCTCCTTGAACCAAATCAGAGATAAAGTGGAGGGTCTGACCTTCAGCTATTCTCTCTTATCTGATTTGGTCTTCTCAAGGGAGAGGGCTTTTTTACAATCCGGCTTCCTCCCTGCATTCTGTGTTCTCTTTGGTGGCTAAAATGTGTAACATTTCTCGGCATGTCAGGACAGAATAATCTGGGTGTGAACTCTTGTCTCAAGATGACAGGATGCAAGGAACAAACAGGATTACTCAAATTTCCATGAGGGTACTATGGCCAATGAAACAAAAGAGCAAAATCATTCTATCACGCAGACTGTCAATCAACGATATGCCAAAGCGGTGACCAACGGTGAACAGCTGTGTTGCCCGACCGGGTATAATCATGAGGATTTGGGACAGTTTATTCCGGAACCGGTTTTGAAGGTGTCTTATGGCTGCGGAACTCCGGTTGGCCTTTCAACTGTTCAACCGGGGGAAGTGGTCTTGGACATTGGTTCGGGTGGCGGGATCGACTGCTTTGAAGCGTCCCGGAAAGTCGGGCCCCAAGGACGTGTCATTGGAATTGATATGACCGATGAAATGTTAGCGTTGGCCCGTCTGCATGCCCCAACAGTTGCTAAAAATCTGGGATATCCCGAGCCGAATGTGGATTTTCGAAAGGGCTTTGCCGACGCCATGCCGGTGGAAGACGATCAGGTGGATCTCATTGTCTCGAATTGCGTCATCAATCTTGCTCCGGACAAAGGGAAGGTCTTTCAGGAAATGTATCGCGTGCTCCGACCTGGTGGAAGGTTTACAATATCCGATATTGTCGCCGACCAACCAATTCCGAATTACTTAATTTATGACAAGGCCAAATGGGGCGATTGTTTGTCGGGTGCCCTCACCATCAAAGACTATTGGGGCGGGCTTCGGGACGCAGGGTTTAAAGGGGTCCATCAGGTTAATCAAATTCCATGGAGAGTGATTGACGGCATCCAGTTCCTCTCGGTGACGCTCACCGGGTATAAGCTGGCCTCAGCATCGGCAACCCCCTCTTCGACCTTTGCGACCTTCACCGGGCCATTCTCTCAAGTGGTCGATGAGCTGGGTACGACCTATGCCCGAGGCAATCCTCAGCAAATCGATGAACGGACGGCCGCATTATTGGCGTTAGCTCCCTATCAAGACCGGTTTATTCTTGCCGGGCGACCTGTGGCCCTCACCGCTCAAGATCCCCGCATGCTGGTCGTCTATCCCGAAGAAGCGCCTTGTGTATGGGAAGGACAGTTTGCCGTATTGACCGGACCATTCTTATCGGTATGTGACGATGACCACCATACGTATCAATGTGGTGAGCCGATAGAAATTTGTTCTAAAACATACAAGGTCCTCCAGACCGATTCTTATCAACCCTATTTTGCGGCTATTAATCGATCCAGGGATGGGGTGCACGCCGAACCTGTCATTTCCGGAACTTCGGCGGGGTGTTGTTAAGAACAATGTGAAGTCACCATTTGTGTGTAAGGAATTAAGACCATCATGACGATGAAAACTTCAGCTCTCCCAATGGTCACCCTGGATCAAAATTCATGGATGGCCCCGTCGTTCGAGCAAGCGTTGGCCCTCCATCATTCGCTTCCCCTCAAGGCTCAAGCAATTTCCACGCTTCAGGTCAATGTCGGGAAGGTCTGTAACCAAACATGCCACCATTGCCATGTCGATGCCGGCCCTCAACGGACGGAAAGCATGAGCAAAGTCACCATAAATAAGATCTTGGACGTGCTCGATCACACCCCTCAGATCAGGACGGTCGATATCACCGGTGGGGCGCCCGAGATGAACCCGCATTTTGAGTATCTGGTTGAGCAATGCCGGGCGCGAGACCGGAGGGTGATCGACCGCTGTAATTTGACGGTGTTTTATGTCAAAGGGAAAGCGCACCTACCCCGATTTCTTGCAGACCATCGTGTCGACATCGTCGCCTCCCTCCCCTGTTATGAAGCAGACAATGTCGATCAGCAACGGGGAAAAGGCGTCTTCGATCGGAGCATTACCGCACTGCAGAGTCTCAATGACTTAGGGTATGGAAAGGACGGAACTGGTCTCATGCTGGATCTGGTCTACAACCCGCTAGGCCCGGTTCTTCCACCGCCTCAAGCCGAATTGGAACAAGATTTTAAAGAAGAATTGGGGCAGCGATATGGGATTCAGTTTAACCGGCTCTATACCATTACCAATATGCCGATCAGTCGTTTTTGGGATGAATTACACGAGGCAGGACAACTGGAACATTACTACACGCTCTTGTTGAATAATTTTAATCCATTGGCTATTGATGGGCTCATGTGTCGGTCTCTGCTGAGTGT
>CABVRQ010000045.1:25166-29142 GCA_902500695.1 uncultured Nitrospira sp.
GTCCATGCTGATTCGAGCCATACTCATCGTTCTCGCAGTGGGTGGATGCACCATGAGCCCTCCCGTTACGGGAACGATCGTTGATCTGACCTATCCCTTTAATGAGCACACGGTGTATTGGCCCACGAATGAGCCTTTTCATTGGAAGAAAACCAGCTGGGGACCTACCCAACAAGGGTACTGGTATGCATCTGCGGTGTACTCTGCCTCTGAACATGGGGGGACGCATATGGATGCGCCTATCCATTTTTCGGAATCAGGCTGGAGCCTGGATGAAATTCCCGTCGACCAGTTAACAGGTGAAGTGGTCCTGTTGGATATTCGAGCACAAGTGGATTCAAACCCGGATTACACTCTACAGGCTGAGGATATCGCCCAATGGGAAATCTCCTACGGTCCAATCCCTCCAAAAGCCATCGTGTTACTCTTTACGGGGTTTGGACAGTATTGGCCGGACAAAGCCCGATATCTTGGCAGCTCCACCCCGGAGGATCCCACCACACTCCATTTCCCAGGGTTCTCTGCCGACGCCGTAACCTTTCTGCTGACGAAACGGGACATTTTGGGAATTGGCATAGATACAGCCAGCATAGATGCCGGGCAGTCACGAGACTTTCCGGTTCATCAACTTCTTGGTCGAGCGAATCATTTTGCGTTGGAGAATGTGGCACATCTTGGACGATTACCACCTCGGGGCGCTCGCGTGACGGCTCTCCCGATGAAGATTCAAGGCGGTACAGGAGGCCCGGTTCGAATTATCGCAACCGTGCCGTAGGGGGCTGTTTATTTCACGTGCTGAACGAAAGATTCTCTCGATCTCTCAAATACACCCGGAGCATTATTGATGATGAACAAAAGGAAATTATGGTTACGATTACGTTAATGGGAGATTTGCAAACTGTTGATGGAGAGCGAGCCCTTGGATGCGAGATTGCGGACTCCATCTCCGTGAAGCAACTGATCAGAAAACAAGGCAAACCGCTTCGGGAAATCTTTCAGTTGTTAAAAGAAAAAAAAGTCATGGTGACGGTCAATAAGCGAATCGCGAGTGAAGAGACGAAAGTCTACGATGGAGATGCGGTTTATATTGTCGCTCACGATGGAATGGGACAAAGCGGACTCACTCTCTCACACTACTAATTCAAGATGATCATGGAGGAGGAATAGGGGACCCTAGGTTCTCCAATGATTCACCCACGGGCTTCGGTCTTCTTGCAGACCCTTCCATACTGAAGCGGTCTTCCTGGAAGGGTATCAGTGGAAACGATTTGATCAATCAACGATCACGCACGCAAAGAAAGGGAGCCGCTTCATTGAACGGCTCCCCTCTCATGTTGAGACCTGGTTATCCTTCCGTAATTTCAATTTTGCGAGGTTTGGCAGGCCCGACTTTTGGCAGAGTCACTCGCAAAACTCCATTATTCAGCTTGGCATCAATATGTTCCTGATCAATCACTTCAGACAGGGTAAATTGTCGAAAATATTTCCCGGTGGCATACTCCTGTAATACATATTCCTCTTTCTCAGAAACAGAGGTTGATGGCACACCGCTCAAGGAAAGCACATCGTTACGAAGATCAATTGTGACATTTTCGGATGGCACCCCGGGCATATCCGCCACAATTGTCAGGGCTTGATCGTCTTCAAATATGTCAACATTGGGTGAAAATACCCGACCAGGGATCGTTTGTTCCGCATCCGACGTCACTTCCCGTTTATCCCGCACTTGTATGTCCTGAGTCTGTGTGGTCATGTGTTCATCCTCCTTTGGTATTGAATGGGGCTTCCCCCATCTCTCACCTTCATGCCAATTTTTTTATCCGCTAATGGCGATTTTTTTAGGTTTGGCCTTTTCTGATTTAGGCAAGACCACCATCAACATGCCGTGTTGATATTTGGCTTGTACTCGCTCATGGTCCACATCCGTGGGTAACGTTAACTGTCGCCGTATTTTTCCGGCTTCCCGCTCTTTGCGATGATAGCGCACATTCGAACCTTCATCGGGAATCGCCCGCTCACCCGTGATTGTAAGACTTCGGCCTGTGACCGAAACATCCAACTGATCGAGTGTCACACCGGGTATTTCCGATCGGACATATACATTCTCGCTATCATGTGAGACAGTCAGAAGCGGATAGACGCCTGCCGGGGTTTCCCGACCATTGGCTTGGCTTCGATCACTGAACAGCCGACCAAGGTAACGTTGAATCTGATCGAATTCTGAATTCTCACCGCGTAACGCTTCAAAAGGCCAATTCTCTAATCTTCGAATGATCATAGTTTACCCCTCCTCATTGTACCTCTCGTAACATTGCTCATTCCTTCAGATCCTTGTTGATTCGTCGTGATACCCTCGAAGGTAAAACATGCATCGATGTTGCTTAAAAGATAATTTCAAAATCCAGGGAGTCAAGTAGGCTGACGCAATTCGGGAAAATGCATCAAATGTAGGAGGTGTATTTCTCATTTAAGGAGGAGCAGGAATTTTTTCTGAAAGTAGTCATGCTCGCATATTTATGAAATACCATCAGAGGTTTAATCAAGCTCCTGAGCAGCATTCTCAGAGAACATTCACTGATAAAAAAGTGGTTGGTTGATGCATGTATTTGGAAGGACATGACATCACAACCGTTCATTATCAAGGGGAGGGATGGTGCACCCTGTAAGGTGTTCGTCAACACATGAAGCAATCAGATAAACAGCCCTTTCCTTACTATACCGTTAAGTCTCTCTATCCTTTCGCGCTATCACTGTTATGATGATGGACATCTGGCCGCTATTGACATTGCTCAACCCAAATCGTGAATGTACTACTTCCCAGGTTTTACTGCCCTTTGTCTAACGCCGCTCACCATTCAAAAAGGGAGGACTCAATGAATCAGCGATCTATGGGTCTCGGATTACTGTTCCTCATGGTGTTGGTATGGAGTGGATGCGATTCAGGCGAATACGGGAAAGAAACGAAGCCGGAGCCCAAAACGGAAAGTATCCCAATGTCGACGGCCGAAGTTCCTGGCATGGCGGAAACTCCACAGGTGGAAGGTGCTCTGATGGCAATTGCCGGAGTCGCCGGTGCAGCAGAAAATGAGGAAGGGGTCAATCATTTTCAACAGGGGCATTGGGATGTGGCTCAAGAACATTTTTCGAAGGCCATAGCCGCGAATGCTGACCTTCCGGAAGCTCATTACAATCTTGCGCTCGCATTAGATAAGTTGGGGAATCACGGTGACGCCACGAAGCATTTTAAAAAGGCCTTGCAGCTGGCTCCGGCTGATCCGATGATTGCCGGTTCTCAAATTCTTCAGGCTCATGTGGGCGGGTGAAATACTCCCGTTTAGATTGGTCCAGTAAGGCATGGGGGTTATCATGGGACTTTTCGGGCATGCTTACAGCTCCCGTATTGAGGCGCAACGCTGGCCTGAATCCCGGTAGAATGTTTTCTACCGGTGGGAAGCAAGCTATGCCTTGAGTGCTAATCGCCTTTCTCAAGACAGGGCTCGCACCGGAATTATTTTTCCACTACCACAACACACTGGAACAGATTTGAACTCACCCCAATTCCTTGAGTCAAATTTGCCAGGCACTCTCCCAATGGACGCGTTGTATTACCCCTTTCATTTATGTCACGAACAGACTCTCCATCAGATTTTGGAAGACTATTCCCATGTCCATTTTCGTGATTTCATGGCCTTGCAATTGACTCCCCTTATGGGGACAACGGGGTTTCCGGACCGGATGGGAGATTATTATCCTGATCTTTTAGAGAACGGCAAAATTGTACAAGGATATGATGATAGTGGGCAGTTAAGTCCGGAGATCGCCACTGCAGTCAATCGGGATCTAATCGATCCTCTTTGGCGATTGATCTTTCATGAGGCCTTGAGGAATGATCGAGGTTTTCAGCGAGGGTTAGTGGCGTTTTCCCAGGATAGCCAAGGCAGGATGACTGCTCCCACCGATTCCGAGCTCTTGGGGG
>CABVRQ010000045.1:29242-32703 GCA_902500695.1 uncultured Nitrospira sp.
GGCTCTTCATCGCGGATACGTAGAAAGACCGGAAATCGAGGGATGCCGTTTTCGGTTAACCCCTGGTGACGAAACGTGACCCGGCTCTCTAACGGCGGCCGGCGACGCCGTTCCTCATGACTAAGCCCGCTTCCGATAAAGAAGATGACCCCATCATCCGTGCGCACCTTGAGTGAACCAATCAGGCCATCAAACTGACCTTTGCCTGGCCGATACCCGATGACTGTGGCCTCGGCATCGGTGAATAATTTCAGCTTCAGCAAATCCTGACTACGCCCACTGGCGTACAACGCGGTTTCCCTGTGCAGCATCAACCCCTCCCCACCTTCATCAATCACTGTGTGCAACCATTTCAACAAGTCTTCTTCGCTCCCGACCCGCTGTTGTTCAATGATCCCCAGATAGGGAGAGTCGCTTTCGGTCTTGAGGCGATTCATCTCGATGACCCGTTGGGCAAATATTCCGCCATGTGCCGGGAGATCAAAGACCATCAAGCGCACGTTTCGCCATCCATCATGGGATTGTTGTGTCCGGACAATGGACGACACCTCTTCATATCGGCCTCGCCCCATCCATAACTCCCCATCCAAGGGAATAGGAGGAAACCGGTTGATAAACCATTCCGGTGCCGCAAACACGTTACCGCCTCGTGAAATCAAATGTGTGCCATCCCAACGAGCGCGCACGCCGTCGAGTTTTTCGCTGACCCGGTATTGGCTGAGATCAAGACCCTCTCGGTAGATGTCAGCCAACATCAGTTCGGGTATGGTGCCGGCTTGTGTGAGAGCGAAGGGAAGAAGAATGATCAGAAGGATGACCGGAAACAGGCGGTTCTGAAGCCTGAGGCCTGACTCCGACATGCTCAAGCTATCCTGCGTCATGTTTGGTGGGGATGATCCAGGAAGGGGGTGGTCTTCATTATCTTCTCTCAAGGGAGGAGTGATCTGGTCATTCGGCGATCGTGTCAATCAGTTCGATCTCTTCAGGCAATAATGACAACTGCTCGGCCTGAAGATCCTCTTCCATGTGTTGTTGGCTGGTCGTTCCGGTCAACGGGAGCATCCCGATTTGCATGGCAAAACGAAAGACCACTTGCGCGGGACTCGTCCCCAATCGTTTTGCTATGGTCCGAATGTCGGGGTCGGCCATCACGTCTCTGTTGGCCGTCAGGAGCGAAAAGCCCTGGTAAATGATGCCATGAGCCTGGCAAATTCCCCTCACTTCTCTATCCCATCCATGGGAGGCATAACACCGGTTCTGCACGACCATCGGTTTGGTCCTCGCCTCTTCACACAGTTGGGTGAGTTGCCCGGCCGTGACGTTGCTAATGCCAATCATTTTGGTCTTCCCTGTTTGATAGAGGTCCTCCATGGCCGCCCACACCTCACGGTCAGCATCTCCCAAGCCAAATCGTGAGTACGGACCATGCAATACATACGAGTTCACATAGTCGGTATGGAGATGGGTGAGCGAGCTGGCAAATGATTGCTGCACCTGAGTGGTGAGATCGGCCGAGGCATCATAGGGGGTACGATGGTCCTGTCCGTTCACCGGCGTAAATTTCGTTTGTAAAAACAGGGTCTCCCGTTTAACTCCCATCTTGTCGAGTGCCAGCAGAGCTTCACCCACCAGGTCTTCCCGGTAATGAATGAGCTGGTTGGCCGTGTCGATGGCTGTGAACCCCGAACCCACCGCCAATTGCACCAGATGGGTCGTGGCGCCTTCTTTCCACGCCGTGCCATACATCAAGGAGGGAAGTGGGACATTATTGTGTGCTGTTAAAGTCATAACGATTCCTCCAGATTCAACGACCTACCCGGGTTTGTCTTCTCCCTGCCAAGTTTCTGCAAGTCCGGGATGGAAATGTGAGCCCTATTCTAGCGACTTCGCTTGTATTTTTCAGGTATTCAGGCAGTATTTGGGCAGAAATGGGAGGGGCCGTGGAATTTGCTGCCGTTAGGAATGAGGTCATGGCCTGCCTGAGCATCAAATATTCCGGCAGACGCACTATCAATTCACACGGTTGCCGGCCGGCATTCTACAGATGTTCACGGCCATGGGGGGAACGAAGATCCTGATCCGGGCCGAGGGGAACGATCCCCGTGGGGTTAATGTCATCGTGGGTGATGTAGTAATGGCGTTTGATGTGATCCATATTGACGGTCTCCGCCACGTCGTCGTATTGATAGAGATCTTTGAGGTACCCAAACAAATTAGGATAATCAATGATGCGCCGGATATTACATTTGAAATGTCCGTGGTACACCGCGTCGAACCGGATAAGCGTCACGAACAGGCGCCAGTCCGTCTCTACCGGGTTCATGCCAAAGAGATACCGCTGCGTGTCTAACAGCAATTCCAATGTATCCAGCATCTCAAATAGACGCTGTGTTGCTTGTTCATAGGCTGATTGAGACGTCGCAAATCCTGCACGGTAGACTCCATCATTGACCTGTTCATAAATATCGTCATTCAGTTGGTCAATCTCCTGTCGGAGATCAACCGGATACAGGTCTAATTTGCTGGCGGTAAACCGATTGAATGCCGTATTCAACATCCGCATGATGTCGTCATCGGAATTACTCACAATCCGGCAGGATTCTTTATCCCATAACACGGGCACAGTCACCCGTCCGCGATAGGCCGGATCATTTGCACGATAAGCCTCACTCAGAAACTGAAACCCGTTGACGGGGTCGGTCGAATGTGCCGGTCCGTCACGAAAGGCCCAACCCCGGTCGTCCCGGATCGGATCGACGACCGTCATGCCAATCACGTCTTCCAACCGTTTCAGCTTTCGCACAATAATCGTGCGATGCGCCCAGGGACATGCCCAGGACACATACAGATGATACCGCCCACGCGCGGGGGGATATCCCGAACTGCCATCGACGGTCACCCACTCCCGGAACGCATCACCTTGACGCGTAAAGGCTCCTTCGCTGGATTGTTCGTCAGGAAATTGTGGTTTTTTGTTCATAGCATTCTCAATGATCTAATGGGCATAGGACTTCTTTCCGCTGAGGCGTTTCCTCCTGAATGCCCAAAGCGCGGGACTCACCTAGAGCAAAGGTAATTACCCTTAATAGTTGACGTTGCATGATTTAGTGTGAGAATTCTATATAATTGTTTTTGCCCTAAATAAACAGACTTATTTTTCCGAGTAAGTAATACAAACTAAAGTAAACTCTTTCTTGAATTATCTTTTGATGAGTTAGAAATATGACAATCGCTGCTTTTCTCGAAAAGTTTTCTGACCAAATCGAATCCAAACCTATGGAGTCGAGCGTTAATCCCCCTCGGGTTACTTATGGTCCATTAACGGATGAAGATGAAGAGGAGATTTTCCAAATACCCCAAGAAATAATTGATGAATTGTAATCTCTACACTTTAAGCAAGCTTGAAAATTAGAAAATACCTCATTTACAAAGATGGGAGAAAAGAAAATAAAATACTTACA
>CABVRQ010000046.1 GCA_902500695.1 uncultured Nitrospira sp.
CCAACTGATTCAGGGCGTCAATAATTTTCTTGTCCCGGGTTTGCCAATCAAAAGGTGTTTGATAATAGGAGGAGCGGGACAGGCCCACCGCCGGACAACTGCGGACCACCGAGAGGCCATGCGTCTCTCGCATCGTCGTGACCGCCGCCCGTTTGTCGGACGGCGTTAGAACTTTTTTTCGAGCAAATCCTTTAAAGCTTAATTCTCGAGGGCCAGGTCCGCATACAGCCGTTTGAGCTTTGCGAGTTCGCTCTCGGTTTCCTTGAGCCGCTTGAGATCCGAAACCTCCAGCCCACCATATTTAGCTTTCCAGTTGTAGTAGGTGCCATCGCTGATGCCATGGTGCCGACACAGGTCTTTGACTTTGACTCCAGCATCGGCTTGTTTCAAGATGGCAAAAATCTGCGTTTCGCTGAATCCACTCGTTTTCATGAGAACCTCCTGGATGAATTTTGCCAGAAAGCTCTACTTTTCGCCTGTCCATATTTTGGGGAAGCTTACATAGGTATCGGTGGGCCTAATGAGCAACCTACTCAAAAAGGAGAGTGGTCCCAATGAACCGATCAAAAGAAAGGAGGCATATTTCCTGAAGTTTCCCATCGTGATAATGGGAAGGTCCAGCAGTTCGCGACCGGGGCAACGAAAGTCAAGCTCAAGCGTTAAAAAACTCTCATAACCAACAAGACCGTGGGCAAGCAGGCCAAGATAAAACTGGTTTGATTCATTTGATGGTGAAGATTTTTGGCAGCGAGCGGATCAAGGGTCCAACAACTTTTTAATTCTGAACCGTCACCTGTGTATCCGATGCTAAGCTTCAGCGCCAAAGGATTTATAAAATATAAATCCAATATTACGTGTATGGGAGAGAGGCGTTAAGCGTTACGTATGATCAGGTCGATTTAAAGGGAGGATTCATTCGACTCCGGGCTGAGGATACCAAAACCCGAGAGGGGCGCACGATTCCCTTAAATTTTTCGATGGAGTTATGGGACATTTTCAAGAATCTGCACAAGGTTCATTCCCTCCATAGCTCTCGGGTGTTCTTACGGAAGGGGCATCCTATTCGATGTATGCGGGAGGCATTCAAGACCGCATGTCAGGATTCTGGCATTCAGAGATTTAGTTTTCATGATTTCCGGCATACGACGATCAGCAATAAGCGACGGGCAGAGATGGATCATGTGACCATTATGCGCATTTCCGGGAATAAAACGATGCCCTGATTTACCTGGTCCAATAGCTTCCCAGAGCCTGACCTCTAGGCTGCGGCCCACCAATTTAACACCTATCTAACACTAGCCCATCAGACCTCTTCTCAGGCCCTTCCCGATCCAAGGGAGAAACTTGCCTCAAGTTGTTGATTTAATTGGTGCCGGAGACCGGGGTCGAACCGGTACGAGCTGGTAAGCCCGAGGGATTTTAAGTCCCTTGCGTCTGCCTATTCCGCCACTCCGGCATCGCACAGAATGGCGACGAGACTGTACCACTCCTTAAAAATCGGTGCAAGATTTTCAAACAGAAACATCGGCATGAGGATAACCCATGCATCCGCTAGTCTTTTTCCTTCTTTCCCTTTGTTTGGATGACGGATGTACAGGTCAAAAAACAAGAGGATGCGAGTGTTTCGCATCCTCTTGTTCGAAAACCGTTGTGGGTCCTAGGGGAGCCGAATCTTTAATTGACTCGAACAAGCATATGATTCCGCCGATTCTCCTGAAAACAATCTTCACTGTCGCTTTGACAAAATGGGCGTTCTTTGCCGTAGGAGACAATCTTAATCCGGTCCGGTTGCACACCCAGATTCACTAAATATGCCCGTGCTGCATCGGCCCTTTTTTGCCCTAACACCAAATTATAATCCTGAGTCCCCCTTTGGTCGCAGTGCCCCTCAATCGTCAAAGCCTTTCCAGGATTCGCTTGTAACCATTGCGCCCCTTCTTCAAGAAACTCGGCGGCGTTGCTAGAAATACTCCAACTGTCAAAGGCAAAGTAAATGTCTTGCACCGGACCATGGTGGATCCCCATGGAACCACTAAAATTTGACTCAAATATCGAGCCATTAGTATCGGTTCTCCCAATTCCCACTGAGGCCCGCCCTTGCTGGCCATGGCCAATGGCAATGCTCGAATCGGGATCGACATACTCAGGAGAAGGACCGCCATGTTCCTTCCTATACGTTTCGGCCCAGTTCGCAGGATTCACACCTCCTTGTGAAGAGCCATCATTGGAAACCCCGGACTCTGACGGATCCCCATAAAATTCGCGGCTATTTTTACCATTTCCCAGATAGGCATTTGCCCAAGCTTCTGGATCAGGATTTTGACTCGACGCCATTCCATTTTCAAATCCAGAAACAGGTCCATGATTAGGACCCGATCCATCTACACCAGGATATTGATGACCATAGTTTGAGCCACCTTGACCAAATGTTCGTTCTGCTCCCCTCATCCCTTCAGGATTCGAATTAGGATCTGCCCCATTGACTATATCTTGAGAATTCGAACCATTCGAATGCTGAGAGGGCTTGACTCCATTGACCAATCCGCCATTTCTTCCTCTTCCCTCAACTGATCCATTTGTCTGGCCCATGATCCTATTGGTGCCGACGGCACTTTCACCTTCACTTGAAGCCATCCCATCCCCTTGCGAGTTGGCCCCAGATCGAACCGAATGGCTACTACATCCCGAAACCATAAGGACCCCCAGCGTGACAACGACAAATAAGGTGCTACGTTTTGGACTAACCCACATGAGATCCTCCTGGTGCAATGGTGACTATTCGTATTATGAGATAAAGGGGAAGATTTCTCTTTCATCTCCAATACGGAATGGCCTCTGAAAAATGACCGACAAAATTGTCTTTATTCTTCCGCGATAGATATGTGTAAATCCTTTTCGGTAGTTCTGGAGAAAAGTTAAGGCTGGCCCACAACATACGGAAAAAGGTCCCCTTGAGCATCATACCGTTAGGACCAGGTATCATTATTCGACGTCAACAACAGGCATGAAATGGGAGTAAACCTTCCGTCGCTCGTTTTCAAGGAGTAATAGAGGCATAAATATCCCCGGTCCAGTTGAACCGGGGAATAGGAGCACATCCTGAAAGAATGACAGGGGAAAAAGCAGGAATTGAGAAATTCGGGGTTAGGGCTTTGAGGCTGAAGCCGGCAATATCTCCGATTGATACCAGGCCCAAAATTTCGCGACTCCTTCAGGCACAGATGTTTGAGGATTATATCCCAAAAGCTTGCGGGTCTTGGAAATGTCAGCAAAGGTGTAGGCAATATCGGCATCTAACATGGGTGCCGGAACTAGCTGCGCCGCACGTCCTGCTAATTGCTCAATGCCTTTCACAAAGTCGACAAGGAGGACGGGTTCACCTCGTCCAAGATTCAGGATTTCATAACCCATAGGACGATCAACCGCCGCGACAAGGCCACTGACGATATCTTCGACATACGTCCAATCTCGATGCATGTTCCCATTGTTATAGAGAGGGACTTCACAGCCAGTAAATATATTATCCAATACTTTATAGGCCATCATATCTGGGCGACCACGTGGGCCATACACGGTAAAAAATCGAAATACGGTGCAATCCAAACCATACAAGTGGTGATAGGTATAACCTAGCAATTCACTTGCTCGCTTACTCGCCGCATACGGGGCAAGCGGCTTATCACACGAATCCTCCGGAACAAAGGGAATCGTCTTGGTATTGCCATACACAGAAGAGGTTGATGCAAACACAAACGTCGGAGAAGTTGAGCGTTTGGCCTGTGAACCAATCCGCCCCACACACGCATCCAATAATGCCATCGTTCCCATCACATTGACATCGTAATATAGCCCAGGATCATCGATGGACACCCGAACTCCCGCCATCGCTGCTAAATGGACGACAGCGTCAAAACGATGATCAGAAAAAAGGTTTGCAACCAACTCTCGATCGCGAATGTCGCCTTTGAGAAACTGAAATGTGCCAGGCCATTGTCCAGTTTTAGCATGCTCGGTCACCTCTCGAAGGTTTTTTTCTTTACGCAAAGGATCATAGTAGTCATTGAGATTATCGAGTCCAATTACTTGATCTCCTCGTTTGATCAATGCTTCCACTGCATGGCTTCCAATAAACCCCGCAGCACCGGTTACTAGTATCGTTTTACCCACGGACACTCCTTTATGTTTCCTAAAAGATTCATATTTAGCACATCACTTTCTCCCTGGCTTTCAGATTGAAAGATATCTGTATGAATTTCCTTCGGCAACTATCCTGTCATGCTTGATAAAAAAGGATAATCGTCGGTTGAGCATCTCAAACCCTCGCTCAACTGATTAATTCCAATTAGACTTTCGTCAAAATAATGGGTCACTACAGCATTTACTTGAGGGACCTCAGCTCCATTGCTACAATGCAGAATGCTATACCCTTTTATCTGTGGGATCGTAAAAGATCCCGAAACCCTAGAGATCATCGACATAGGAACCGGGAAAGATTTCGAAGCCGAAGTCGTAGTCTACAATTGCGATTGCCATACCTACCAACAAGTCGTCAGCCTTTTTTGTCAGGTGATTCCCCGGATGAACCCGAAAAAAGCCTTTGAATTAGCCTGGCAGATTGATCACCACGGAAGTGCAATCGTCTATCAGGGGGACATTAAGGACGCTGATATAATTGGAAAGCAGTTGGCAGCAGGTGGATTGAGAGTTGAAGTCCGCTACTGAATTCTGACACCACACGACGGAGTTGCCCTATCTAAGAACATTATTTTTTCTTCACCCTGGCCGGTCTCACAGACAAGGTGGATTTCGTAGGCTTGGCCTTAGCGACTGGAGCACCTTTTTTACTTTTTCCAAGTTTGGGAGCAGTTTGTACAGATTTTCCTGCAGATGGCTTGGCCCCTTTAATCTTTCCAATTTTCTTGGTGGGCCCTCCCGACATCATTTTTGACTCTTGCTGTAGGTTGGCGGCTAACGGAAGAGAAGTCATCTCTGATGGAGAGGATTTGGATATTTTACCCAATTTCTTCCCGCCCTTCCCCAAGCCTTTCCCCGAAGATCCTGTTGGTGTGGGCAATGGAAAAGTTGGCAACTTCTTTTTTTTCAGGGCGTCTCCTGAAAAAACCCGAACTTGATACAATTCGAATAACGATTCAACCGCCTTTTGATCCCCTTTCCGTGCAAGCGTGAGAAGGCGACGGCGTTGATTCATTTCTTCTTCTTCCGTATGGGAAGTGACTCGCCGTTCCATGCTCAACTCCTTTCCTTGTCCCGATATCAAACTTTCTAACATTCCACTGCAGGCGATAGCTTACACTAAAAACCAGAACATTGGCAATATTCCCTAATGAACTTTTCTAGGATTTTTGAAGTAATTTTTTTATCAACAAAAAATGTATTTGGAGAGTGCTCAAGCTGATCATTCTAGGAATTAGTACGAGATGCCAGGTTACAAAATCACGGTCATGGACAATAGCATTGGCTTGATTTTTTCGTGATTGAATTCGGTGGCCTTTTTCGCCTCGAAAAAGAGGTGCCAATTATTCTGAGTTGGCTTCTCATGTGAGGACGTAGGTTGACATGGTTGGAATCTAATCACCAGAGAATAAATTCCAAACGAATCGTTCCTCTGAAAGACGAAACCACTAAAAATATTAGTTCAACGCTTCCTGCCCTGGACAATCGATGATTGATTGACAGGCCAAAGAACCCACCGATATAGTGTTTTGACTTTTCCCATTGAATTTTCAATGAAATTTTCATTTCGGCAAGCCCTGCTCATTCTTATCCAAAGGCTATTTTGATGACCCAACACACCACCCCCTATGACATTGAACAAATTGGATATACCGTTGTGAGATTTAATAGTTCGGGAATTTTTGAAACACACAAAGATCACATGGTGGACCCCTATGCGGAAACACGACATCCTAAAGGCCCGCAGGTAGAGGGAATCCAATTCGCACCCCAAGAGGCCAATAAAATATTACCGGCTATGGTTCTCCTGCATGATCGCTATGGACTCACGTCCCATATTCAGGAATTAGCAAAAAACCTCTCCTGCCAAGGGTACGTGGTCTTAGTTCCCAATTTGTATGGAAGACAGGGTGGGATGGTGACGGCCAATGCCGAAGTCGCCGAGGCCTTGATGGACCGAGTCAATGAACAACAGGCCTTGCAAGACATCAACGCCAGCTTTGAATTTCTCAACGCTAACCTGACCGAGGATATTAATTTGGAAAGAACCACCCGCAATGCGCATGCTGTGATCGGGTTTGGAATGGGTGGATCCCTGGCAATCAAAACTGCTGCGCATCGACGTCGCCTTCAGGCTGCAGTGGCCATCTGTGGCACTCTGCCAACCGACCCGGAATTGGCTCAACGTTTGTACTGCCCCCTGCTGCTCCAGACACCTGGGAAAAGCGTACTCAATTCAGCAGAAGAACGTGACAAGTTTTGTCAAACTGCCAAACAGGCCGGAAAAACAGTAGAAGTCAAACCTTATCCTGAAGCCTCTGATGAATTCTGGCAGAGTAACACTCCGGCCTACCGGGCGTCTGATCTGGAAAAAACACTGCAAACCTCAATAGACTTCATTAACAGGATCATCCACAAAACCCCATAGACCCCAAAATGATTGTCGAAAAACTGCCCTGAGAGTGTTCATCACTTCATCCCCCACCATCGCGAACTCAAGGTTTAAGGTTTGAGGAATATCATAATGTGCCATGCCAATCGAAATAGATGCTCGATCTTCCGTCTTATTGGTATGCAAATTTTGATTTTCTGGTCCCTTTCCCCTGCCTTTGCCAATCAGGAATCAACTGGACTCCCCTGGTCCTTCCTTAAAGAGCACCATACACAAATTCTTCAGCTTGCCTCAGATGACGAGGCCTTGGCCTTCTTCAAATCCACAACCACTGCAGGGGCAGCGGACTCACGCATTCACATGAAATTACAACCGGTACCTACCCAGTTGAACCTCCCAGCAGAGATCGAGGAGGCCATCACCATCTATTTGAAATCTCTGGCTACCACCAGTCATGCGCAAATATTTCGGGAAGTTCTTGTTAAGCCAAAAACAGGCATTCCACCACTTTCCGACATCATCCCCGGCGATGCGCAACTGCAATGGATCACGAAACACTCCCCCCTTCAAGCTTTGAAACCTGTCATTGATGGCTACCAACAAGTATCGGCTTGGTCTCACACGATGACTTCTCACCCACTTCCCCCTGGCGAAGAATTTGCCAAATTTGCCTCATATTACGACCAAACTTATCAGGAATGGGATGATAGTCCCCAATCCTGGACGAGTATTTTCACACAGCACGGCCAACAAGGAATCGAGGATAGATTACTCGAGTATTGGCAAACCTCCACTCACATGGCCAATCAGCACCAATCCGCCCAACCCATTCGTGATGCCTTTACTCAGCATTATATTGAAACCCGGCTCCTCCCCATGTTTAGAATGACCCTCCTCACAAAAACCAGCGAGTTGGAGGCCACCGCGTATAGGACAGCATGGGAAGCCTGGCAAAATATTCAGCAGTGGCAACAACTGGAACAAACCAATGTTGACAGCACCCGGCTGTGTGGTACCTGGCGATGGATCGTGCATAACCACCAAAACCATGGCGATCGTAAAATGACTGTCACCTTTTCACCCCCGGACCAATCCTCGCCGTCTCAAATCGCACCGACCACCATTGAAATTCACGGGGATACGGTCTATCTCAAATGGACCTTTCCCCAAGGAGTTCAGGAAGATAGTTTGCTGCTCAGCAACAATGACACTCATTTGGAAGGCACTTTCAAAAACTCCCTAGGTCCTCATGGTAGTATTTCCGGTAAACGTCTGTCGGCTTGCCAACCCTAACCTTTCTCCCCGGTTCGACTCTCCTTCATCTCTCTTCCCCATTCTCCGAAAAGGTGTAAAATACCTTAAGGAGGGAAAAGAGGATGATTGCGCATGATTCGTTAGAATCTGACATCCGGCGCTTTGGACAAACATTAGCCGAATACGCTCATCATCATACACCGGGATTTTGGGATCATCGGTGGTGGACCTCACTTCTTCTAGATTGGGGAACTCGTGATGAACAGTTCAAAGTGCAACTGTTTCGCTTTATTGACGTCCTTCCCTCCCTTCAGACCGACGCACAATTTGTGCGTATCCTAAAGGAATACTTTCAAGATCTGCCGTCTCTCCCTGGTCCCCTGCAGTGGCTCCTGCATCGGTTTTCAAACAATTCCCTTACGGCCCATGTGGGAACACGGATATTGCGGCGCCAGTTTTTGAAAATGGCCTACACGTTTATGGCAGGGGAAACCGTCAGTCACGCTGTCCCCACGCTCACTCAACTTTGGCATGCAGGAAGTGCATGTTCGCTTGATTTGCTTGGAGAATCCACGGTCAGTGAAGAGGAGGCCGACCATTATCACACGCGATGCCTTCAGACATTGACCCAATTACATGAGGTTATCCCACAATGGAACCATCAACCTCTATTAGAAACCGATCATCTCGGTTCCCTCCCCAGGATCAATCTGTCCATCAAACTCTCCGCCTTATATTCGCAATTAGACCCGATTGATCCTGTGGGCAGTTACGCAGGAGTTGCCCCTCGTCTACGATCGATCCTGGACCTGGCGCAGGCCCTGCCTGCTTCTATTACGTTTGATATGGAACAGGCCGAATTGGAGCCGCTCATTCTTACGGTATTTATGCGTTTATTTTCTGAACCTGCCTACCAACACTTTCCGCATGCCAGCATCGCCATACAAGCCTACCTCAAGCACACGAACCACACGCTGGATACTCTTCTAGCATGGGGAAAACAGCGAAACACTCCCTTCGGTATTCGCCTCGTTAAGGGCGCCTACTGGGACTCTGAAGTAATTCGCTATCAACAACAAGGTTGGCCCATCCCGGTCTACTTGAAAAAAACCGACACCGATGCGAACTACGAACACCTCGCTCACCGAATTCTTGAACACCGAGCCTTCATTCGCCCGGCCTTTGGCTCGCACAATATTCGAACCTTAGCCGTAGTCCAGGCGATGGGCGACTCACTCAATCTCCCGCCGGGAACGTTTGAATATCAGATGTTATATGGCATGGCCGAACCTTTACGTGATGCGGTGGTGCAACAGGGATTTCGGCTCAGGGTCTATGCTCCAATTGGGGAACTCCTTCCCGGCATGGCCTATCTCGTGCGTCGGTTATTGGAAAATACCTCGAATGAAAGCTTCATTCGACGCCAATATGAAACTGCCGAGTCACTAGAGCATCTGCTATTGTCACCCTCGAACGCTAACAGGAATGGAGAGGAGACGATGTCTCTGGAACGTCAGTCTGAAGCCACTTTACTTGATGGAGACAATCCTGACAGGTTCTCCAACGAACCACATTCTGATTTTTCTCAACAGGTCGTTCAACGAGATTTTTCTCTAGCCCTCGCGCACATCGCTCCCCTCCTGGGACAAATCCATTTTTATCCGGTTCCGACCCCCATGCCCTGGCTTGGACCAGAACTGATCTCGACAAATCCCAGTTTTCCTGACCAAATCATTGCTAGATTTCCAACTCTGTCCCCTGACCAGATTGATTCCATTGTCCAACTCGCCCACAACCATATGGGTACCTGGGGAAAAGTCTCTCCGCAGGCCCGCGCACGGATTTTATTTCATGCAGCCGGGCTGATGGGACAACGCAGATCGGAATTAGCCGCGTGGGAAATCTTGGAAACTGGAAAGCCCTGGCGGGAAGCCGATGCCGACGTCGCTGAAGCCATCGATTTCCTAGAATTTTATGGACGGGAAATGATTCGTCTAGGCACTCCGCAGCGACTGGGAACAGAGCCAGGGGAATACAATCAACGGATCTTCCAACCACGAGGATTGGCCGTGGTGATTGCGCCGTGGAATTTTTCGTTAGCCATTCCAACCGGTCTTGTCTCGGCAGCCTTAGTCAGCGGAAATGTTGTCCTGTTTAAACCCTCCGAGCGCTCACCGATGATGGGGTATCACCTCTTCACGCTACTCATGGAAGCTGGTTTACCTGAAGGGGTCTTACAATTTCTACCCGGTGGACCGGACGTGGGACAGGCCCTCGTCAAGCACCCCAAAGTCCACCTCATCGCCTTTACAGGGTCACAAACCGTCGGATTGAGTATTATGCAAGAGGCCAGTCACGTCTCGGTTGGACAACGACATATCAAACATGTCATTGCAGAAATGGGCGGAAAAAATGCGATCATTGTTGATGAAACGGCCGATTTAGATGAAGCAGTGATTGGGGTCTTAGCCAGTGCAACCGGCTACCAAGGACAAAAGTGCTCCGCCTGTTCCAGAATCCTTGTCCTCCACGACGTGTACCCCCTATTTCTTGAACGGCTCAAACAGGCGGCTTCAAGCATTCCAATTGGTCCACCGGAACACCCTGGAAACCGGATGGGACCATTGATTGATCGACGGGCACTGGAACGAGTCCGGCACTTTGTGCAACTTGGGAAAACAGATGGCAACTGCATCCTCGATCGCCAGATTGAGGGACCTGGGTACTTTCAGGGTCCGGTGATACTGACAGATCTACCACCTTCCCATCCTGTCGTTCAGGAAGAAATATTTGGGCCGGTCATGGTTGTGCTGAAGGTCTCCACAATTTCGGAAGCCCTGGAATTAGCCAATGATTCCCCCTATGCCCTTACCGGAGGAATATACTCACGCAGTCCTGCCAATATTCAACTGGCTCGTGACACATTTGATGTGGGAAATTTGTATATCAACCGACCGATTACCGGATCATTGGTGAACCGGCAACCATTTGGAGGGCATCGATTATCAGGAATCGGCCGGAAGGCCGGAGGAAGCGGGTATCTTGAGCAATTCATGGTGGAAAAGGTGATTACGGAAAACACGCTTCGCCGTGGCTTCGCTCCGACCCAATAATGCCACTTCAGATGCGACAGTCACCTTTTCTAATTCCTCAATCACTTCGACCATCCGTTCATTCTGACTTCGAACGGAAGGAATGGTTTGGCGTTCAATATATTTAAGCAATCCCACTCCACGAGCAAACCAGGCCGTCATCGTATCTGTTCCCTGGATTGTCTCACCACTTTCAGACAAATGCACCTTCATGATCATTTTGGCTTCAAGGCGAATGGCTTCCGGATAGGTGCCGGCCGGTACTATCACGGTCTCTTGGCCTTGAACGGAGACAGTTGCCATAATATCTACCGTTTCTTTTTCCCCATCACGATCCACATCCATGCCAAAATCCAACCCGGTCCGTTGAAATTGCTCAAAAGAGCTGGGTACCTCTAAGGGAAATCGCACGATTTGATAGGGTACCAGTTGGCGCTCCAACGTGGTGCCTGGCTTCGACCCATAATACCGGATCCCTGCAATATCACGGCGATAATAACTATCCGACGGACCTTGATTGCCAGGATTGGTATCGTTGAAAACCGTGACCTCCACTCCCTCTAAGATTTCTGTCCCGGTCACTTTTGAGACATTCGTAAACCGCGTATCCTCATTTTTAATCTGGACCATGCCCCCTTCGATCATCGTTCCCTTATACACCCATTCATTTCCCACCTGATCAGGAAAATATTCATGGCTTTTATCAACCACAAACTTCGTGGAATCAGCGGAATGGACCATGCCGGGCATGCACAACAAGGAAAAACCAAGGCAAACCAATGCCCCAGTTGTGTAGGAAGTTCCAAACAATGTAAAGGAAATATTCATAGGCAGAAAGTGATGTGAACCTACCACAGGATCATCAAAACCGGCAAGATACCAAGCAAGGATCACCGATCCAGGTCCCATTCCCCCTGAAAATGCCGCCTTTTGGGTTGACAGACTATTTCAAGGATTGACAATCTCTCCGCCCTATGCAGACTAAGAACCAAGGAGACGGAATGGAAATCAATACAAAACGACACCAAGTCAGTCATATACCTACCCCTTATCTCATTATCTTCATGTTTCAACGCTGCATGGTAGTGACACGCGTAACTCCCCAGATACGCATGAACCCCACCACCAATCAACAGCCGGCAAGATGAACACCCGTTCGAACATCATGGTGTTTGGAGGATCGGGAATTATTGGTGGAGCCATTGCGACGGTTTTCGGACACCAGGGCTGGAGAGTCGGCATTCATTACCATCAACATCAAACCACTGCAAATGAAACTGCGGCGGCGATCAAGAAAGCTGGAGGAGAAAGTCATCTATATCAAGCCGACGTCTCAAACAGCTCACAAATTCAGGCCATTCTGCAGGAATTCATACAGTCCCATCACTTTCTGAACGTATTGGTGTGGGCGGTTGGTGTGGACCCTTCGAAGCTCTTACTCAAAACCTCCCCTGAGGACTGGACCCGCACCCTTCACACGAACTTGACCGGTGCCTATACTGTGCTCAAAGCCATCGCCCCCATCTTTGAACACCAAAATGATGGGTCCGTGATTTTTGTAGGCTCTCTTTCCGCTGAACAAGGAGTGGCAGGGCAGGCCGCTTATGCGGCTTCTAAGGCAGGACTGACTGGGTTGATGCAGACAGTGGCAAAAGAATGGGGAGCCTTCAATATACGAGTAAATATGGTGTTCCCAGGATGGCACCTCTCACCATTGTCAGAACCGGGATGGCAGTCGGCAATGAAGACCGCCAACCATACTCTCCACAGGCCTTCTTCCTTAAAATATGTGGCTACTACTGTCTATCACATGGCCTTGTCGCCTGACACGTCTGGACAAATATGGAACCTGGACAGCCGGATTTGGTGAGCCTATTTACACTCGAGCATCCCCCTGACCATGAATGCTCAATCTGACCATCTCGCCATATTCATGACCGCAACTGACACCGGAGTCGGAAAAACAACCGTCACGGCCGCTCTGGTTCTGGCGTTGCAAAAAAAAGGGCATCGAGTGGGGGTCATGAAGCCGGTAGAAACCGGCCTCGATCTTCAACAGCCAGAGACTTCCGACACAGGTCGTCTTCAGAGTCTGCTCTCCCCTCCTCCTCCCTTCGCGTCAGTCTGCCTTTATGCCTTTCCTCAGCCCATTGCCCCGTTAGCTTGCGCGCGCGCAACTGGAACAACCATTGATGTGGCGGGGATTGCCACCGCCTTTCATGTCGTCAGGCAACAGCACTCCGTATGTTTCGTGGAAGGTGCAGGAGGGGTATTTACTCCACTCTCATCAACACACACCATACGAGACCTGATCGTGTCACTGGATCTTCCTGCTATCGTGGTCAGCAGGACAAGCCTTGGAAGCGTGAACCATTTGCTCCTGACTTTGGAAGCACTGCACAGTGCCGGAATAAAGCCGTGCGGAATCGTCCTGAATGATCCCCTGCCCTCTACCCAAAACAAGTGTTTCATTCAGCAGCGTACCTCCACGATTGGTCTGATTCAGGAATGGTCGAGAGTGCGGGTATTTGGCCCCTTGGAATATCAAGAAACCGTGCAGACGGACTGGCGAAGGGGAATCGAAAACTTAGCCAACCATCATGAAATTCAACGATTGGCCAACCATCTTATTGAAAATGAGCCATAAACCGCGCCAAGACTTTGGGGCGATCAATGGCATTGAGTATGGCCGAAGCGACCGCTACGCCATTGGCACCTGCCGATTGGAGTGCCGGAACCGATTCGGAAACAATACCACCAATGGCAATGATGGGAAGGGGGGTCAGGTTTCGAACACCAGCCAGTCCTTCAATACCAACAACGGGCTCATGATTCGCTTTGGTTTTTGTCGTAAAGATGGGGCCAAATCCTAAATAATCCGCACCTTCTTCCGTGGCTAATCGCACCTGTTCAGGATTATGTGTCGAAACGCCAATCAACATTTTCTGTCCGACGACTTTCCGTGCAAGACGTAGGGGAAGGTCGGCCTGACCAAGATGCACACCATCAGCTTCGAGAGCCAACGCCAAATCACATCGATCATTTACAATAAACGTCATGTCCCTTTCTGCCGCCACACTTCGCAGGGCCCGGCCGGCCTCATACGCCTGTTTCATCGATCCGGTTTTATTGCGATATTGCACAAGCTTAACCCCCGCTTCGCCAGCCTGTTGCACGACCTCCGCCAATATACATCGCGAAGCCCAGCTTTCATCAACAATGAGATAGAATCGAGAAAAAATAGCGGGAGGGAAAATCCGGGAAGCAGGAACTGCGTTCATGGGGACTGTAAAGCAACAAGCCGGTCCAAAAATCGAGTGGACACGGGGCCCTTCTGGAAATCAGGATGATCAAGAATCCGTCGATGGAGAGGAATACTGGTTTTAATTCCGTCAATCACAAATTCATCCAACGCCCGTCTGGTACGAGCCATGGCTTCATCTCGATCTCGCCCAAAGGCAATAAGCTTCGCAATCATCGAGTCATAATACGGATGGACAATACCGGTTGTATCCATGGCCGTATCAACGCGTATCCCTGGTCCGCCGGGTGGACAGAATTTTGTGA
This sequence comes from uncultured Nitrospira sp., assembly GCA_902500695.1. Classification (GTDB taxonomy): domain Bacteria; phylum Nitrospirota; class Nitrospiria; order Nitrospirales; family UBA8639; genus Nitrospira_E. The sequence goes on from CABVRQ010000046.1 coordinate 14,500, forward strand.
TGGTACCGGGGCTAGGAGTAAATCGATCCGGACATTCGGCATTGATTCGGCATTCGATGGCATGCCCGGTCAATTGAATATCTTTTTGTCGATAGGACAGTTCCTCCCCGGCGGCAATACGAATTTGCTCCTTAATCAGGTCGACTCCCGTCACCATTTCGGTGACCGGATGCTCAACTTGAATACGCGTGTTGACTTCCATGAAATAAAACTTTCCACTTTGATCCATGAGGAACTCAACGGTTCCGGCATTTCGATACTTCACGGACTTGATGGCCTCAACTGCAACCTGACCCATTTTGCGTCGTAACGAATCGTCCAACGCCGGAGAGGGGGATTCCTCCAACACCTTTTGATAACGACGCTGTATGGAGCAATCTCGTTCATGAAAATGCACAACATGCCCATGGTTATCCGCCATAATCTGAAACTCAATGTGCCGTGGATCTTCAAAAAAACGCTCGAGATACACACCACCATGCCCAAAGGCTGTTTGCGCTTCTAATTGAGCGGATTCGATCGCCTGGGTCAACTCTTCTTCATGCCAGACCACCCGCATCCCTCGCCCCCCGCCACCGGCCGATGCTTTCACAATAACCGGAAACCCAAGCTTTTTGGCAATAGCAACACAGGTTTTTGGATCGTCAATTTCACCATCGCTCCCGGGCAACACGGGGATTCCCCGCTTTTTCATGTGGGCCCTGGCTTTTGATTTATCGCTGAGTAGGGCAATATGCTCAGAAGTTGGTCCAATAAAGGTAATCCCAATCGACTCGCATACCTCGGCAAAATGGGCATTTTCGGCTAAAAACCCGTACCCTGGGTGAATCGCATCCACTCCGGTGATTTCCGCAGCACTCAAGACATTCGGGATATTTCTATAACTCAACCCCCCTTCGGCAGGCCCGACGCACACATGTTCGTCTGCGTAACGGACATGGAGTGATTGAGCATCAACATCTGAATGAATCGCGACGGTGCGAATACCCAACTCCCGGCACGCTCGATTCACCCGCAGAGCAATTTCTCCACGATTGGCAATAAGAATTTTTTTAAACACGTCGTATCCTTAAAATAAAACAACTGCAGGAAGCCATCCTAATCATCAAGAGCAACGGTAACTCTCCAAATCACTCTCAGGACAACCCAGTTTTCAAGATCCCGACAAGGGATCAATTAAATAGAGCGGCTGGCCGAACTCAACCGGAGTCGTACTTTCCACGAGAATTTTTACGACTTTGCCATCGGTTTCTGCCTCAATTTCATTCATCAGTTTCATGGCTTCGACAATGCAAAGCACCTGCCCTTTTTTGATGAGATCACCTTCTTCGACATAGGGATCAGTATCAGGAGAAGGAGAACGATAAAAAGTCCCCACAATGGGCGAGGTCACAGTCAAGAAATGTGCGGGCTCGGCAGAGAGGATGGGAACCGGCCTTTCCAAGGGAGAACCAGTGTCCACTGTCTTTGATCCGTCCACCTGGTGGGAAGAAACAGCCGGCACATGATCCCGTCTAATGCGTATTCGCACACCTTTTTTTTCGAATTCCAACTCGGTCAGGTGGTGCCGGTTTAACACTTCGACAAGGTCTTCGATTTCTCTTCTGGATGAATCAGCCATAATCTCCTATTTCGTGTATTTCTGGAGGACAGGGATCCCGAATTACCGAACCCGTTCTACATAGCTGCGCGTCCTCGTATCAATTTTAATAACTTCTCCGGTTACCAGGTAGAGAGGCACTTTCACAGAGGCCCCGGTCTCGACAACCGCCAACTTGGTCCCACCGGATGCCGTATCTCCTCGGATCCCGGGATCAGTTTCCACGACTTTCAACTCCATAAAGACGGGCAACTCTACCGCAATCGGCTCATCATGATACAACAAAATTTTGACGACGGTGTTTTCCTTGAGCAAATCAACGTTTTCGCCCAATTGGTTTTTAAGATAAGTAAACTGCTCAAAACTACTAATATCCATAAAGGCATATTCTTCGCCAGCATTATAGAGAAACTGCATGTCGCATTCCTCAAGATTGGGTTCGTCAAATTTTTCTCCAGAACGAAATGTGCGATCAATGACATTCCCCGTTTTATAGCCCTTCAGTTTTGTTCGAACAAAGGCTCCGCCTTTTCCGGGTTTTACATGTTGAAATTCCACAATATAATAGGGTTGCCCATCCAGCTCTAAGCGCGACCCATTTCGAAAATCTGCAGTCGTTATCACAGCATCAAACTCCTCATTCAATAAACGTGAACAGAAATGTTAGCAGTGTACTGGGATGGTCCGCTGAAGCACATCAACCAGCGCTCTCAGTCCAAGCAGGTAACTTTGTGGTCCAAACCCAGAAATTTGCCCAAGTGAAACCGGGGCAAGGTAAGACCGCCGGCGAAAACTTTCCCGGCGATGGATATTTGATAAATGGACTTCGACCATAGGAATTCCCACGCCCACAATCGCATCTCGGAGGGCTATACTGGTGTGGGTATAGGCAGCAGGGTTAAACACCAGCCCTTCAAATCGTGCCTTGGCCTCCTGGATCCAGGTAATTAATTCCCCTTCCACATTGGATTGCCGGCTTTCGACTGAGACACCTAACTCTTTCCCTAAATTTTTCAGTGAAATATCCACCTCGTCCAAGGTGATGGTTCCGTAGATGGTCGGCTCACGAGTTCCAAGTAAATTCAGATTAGGCCCATGTAAAATCAGGATATTCACTAGGTATTTTCCTTCAATAAATTATGTTGGCGAGGAGGCAGAATATCTAGGACACGGGCATCATTGGACTGGTGGAGTCTGGGAAAGACAGAATCGGTGAAATTCTAGCAGCGACAGACGAATGGGTCAACGGAATTTGACGTACTTCTCAGGGTAAGCAACCTCCGGCACGATCCAGGAGAACCCGTCTCAGCTCCACCATTGCCCATGTGTCCCGGCCACAATATTCATGTAATGCCTGAGCGATGTGAGCACGCTCCATTAGGTCTGTTTCATGAAAAACCATTTTCTGGTACATGACGGCAGCCACGGCCCCATTCTGGATGGTTAAATCATCGTAGGCCAAGGCAGGCACCAAAGCTGGCAAGACGGTTTTAATGGAGTAGGATCCGTGAAAGTCCGGATGATAATAATGTTGCTGAATGACCGAAAGGAGATCCCACAACCGGCGAACCACCTTCGATAGGATGGGCTTCAACTGAGGCAGCACATCTCCCAGCGCAAAAAGCAGAAAACGTTCATATTCCGAATAGACACAAATGGTCCCGGCTTCTCCCACGCTCTCCAACAGGCTCAAAGCCACTTCTTCTCGAGGGTCCCGGCCGTCAGTGCACAAATAATGATGATGGACCACTGTGCCATCAGGGTATTCAATATGGTTTGACCACTGGAAGGGAATCGGCCGATAGGGACGAGTATGAGCAAACGCCGGGATCGCCGGCATAAACGTTTCAAAATCTAAATGATGAACCGGGAACCTGACTGATTGCAGACGAGGCCGAAGGAGAGGTGAGATCCATTCCACATTATCCTTCACACGTTGCTGAGTTGCGGACAATTGGATATGGCCTGGAATCTCATCAATGGTTTCAATCCCCTCCTCCAGGAAGAGCGTTTGCAATTTCGAGCTGCCAGGGAGATGAAACACCCAACGCTGAGGCTTCTCTTTCGTGCAATGGTTCCAGAAAGGGCATTCATACGGCTGATGGCAATGACTATCAGGGACAATGGAGGGTGGCGTCGCCTGCTCCAACGTCTTCCACATATCTTCAAGCTGTGCCTGAATCAATGCCCGACGCGCCTCCACTTCCTCGGTCTTATTTTCTAAGACAAACATTTCTCCTAAATTCAGATCTCCGCCAAGAAAAGAATACTGCGTATTCAGATGCATCAAAAAACACCCGCTGACTTCGATGCCGGCTCCCTCCAGGACTGCAGCTTGAATGGCCAGATCGTCCAGATGCGTGGCTTTCACTTTCGATGTCGCCTTCACTTCAATCAACCGCCAACGCCTGGCATCAATCCGCTCCAAGATGTCCACACGAACCAAAATGCCTTGCCACACAAACGCCCCTTCAAACAGAGACGGGATGCCTCCATCCTTCACGACCTCACTGGTCCGAAGAAGAGCTGCAGGAATTTGCCGGTGTGTTTGTTCAATCAGAACGCCGTGAGGAAAATATTGACGCGCAACGACGCCAACATCTGTGCCCATATCCATGATGGCCCGGCGATCCGGCGTAGGCGGGGTGGCTAATTCCGGCGAATGGATTTCCAAATACAACCGCTTGGCACATTGCAAACCCGCCAGGAAGCGGCTTTTGGATAAACGATGCGTTGATACAGATGGGGTTTGCTTTTCTAATCCTGTAACAGGAGGCATAGGAGAAATTGGATTCATGGGATTATGAGGTCCCACGGGAATAAAGAGGAATACCCCAATTTTAAAAAGTCATGGTTAAGCATCAGCACCCATCCATGATTTTGGCCTCTTTTGGATAAAAGCATACTGCTCAATTTTTTCCTCCCATGCAACATGTCTGCTATTCCATCCTCCCCGGTACATTTCACAGGAAAAATTCGAGTGGCTGACATATACCCCCATGCCCCGTGAAAAAACACCATCAATTCAGTTTTCAGTAACGATTCCTCTAAGGTTGCCAATGGCTTGCAAAGCATCCTAGCATCGCATAACTAGTTGTTTGTTAATGATTTTTACCATTCGACTCAACACAGATTCCATATAATTCCACATACAAAAAAATCTTCACCACATTCCTATTCCAAAAAGATCAGAAGGTGTTTTATCCACAAAAGCTGGGGAAGATTTCTGAATAACCCTGTTTATAACCCAACCAAATCCTCCTTATACACCTCTCTCAGCAAAACGCCTCAATAGCAGGCACTTTCTCTAAAGAGCATCGACATCACTTCAAGATTTCCATTCAAGTCGCAAAAATTTTTCTCATAATAATCGCATACCAACCGTATCGGCGAATTGGCGACCTTTCCGCGTTAACTGCACACATCTTTCAGTCGGAAGAAGATAATCCTCTTCCACCAATGTCCCATAAGATGCCGCCCAGGATTCGTCCTGAGATGCCCGATAAACCCAATCAATTGGCACCCCCGCAAGTAGACGCAACCCGAACACAATACGTTCTTTATCTTGCTGAGCCGGCGACAACAGTTCTCTGTTGGCAATCGGCAATTGCCCGGTCATCAAGTATTTCGAATAATGCTCGAGACTGGACACGTTTCCAAACCGGTTGTCCGAAACAAATGATTGGGCACTTGGACCTAATCCCAAATACTCCAACCCTCGCCAATATCGAAGATTATGCAGACAGGCAAATCCGGGCTTCGCCCAATTGGAAAGTTCATAGCGAGACCAATTCAGGGTCTCCAATTGAACTTCAGCCTGCTCCTGAAAACACGCCTCATGATCTGGGTCCATCACCTCAAATAACCCACGTCGAAATTCATTATAGAATCGAGTCCCTTTTTCAAGGGAAAGCGCATAACAGGACAGATGAGAAGGATCCAGCTCCAGCGCATAAGCCAGAGTCCTTTCCCATGACTGGATAGTTTGGTTAGGAATCCCGTAGATGAGGTCAAGATTAACATTGGAGAAACCAGCCTGTTTCGCGTTTTGAGCGTTGGCTTTAGCTTTCGCACTGGTCGCTGAAAGTCCCAACATCGTCCGTTCCTGTTGATCAAAAGATTGGATCCCTATACTTAAACGAGTCACGCCTGCTTGCTGAAGAAAATCAACATACTTGTCCGTAAGAGATTCCGGTGTCGCTTCGACCGTGATTTCACACTGTTCCGAGAGGGAAAACCTGGAGGTAATATTGGAAAAAATACGGGCCAACTGTTCAGGACGTAAAACCGTGGGAGTCCCACCCCCAACATAGACGGTTACGACAGTTCGTTCCCTCATTTCCGGTTGGCTAGCATACAGCACGATTTCTTGTTCAATGGCCTGAAGAAACTGTTCCACCCGTTGCTCTTCATGCAGGACGAGATAAAAAGCACAAAAATGACATCGTTTTATACAAAAAGGAACATGTAGATAAATCCCAAGATCAGCAGGGAGATCATCGTGTTCCCCTGATCGCTCACTCATCTGTTTCGTGACATTCATCTCATCTTGCATAACAACGACCTTTCACAATATTCCTCCCGAAAGCCATCGGCTAGAGGAAGATGAACCTGAATGGACGTGCAAAGCAGGGAACTAAACTTACCCATGAAGGGACAAATCCGCCAATCAAAGACCAACCTATTATTTCTCTTCATGATGCCGTTCACGATAGACAGGACATATCCCCTTTCGCTGAAGGAGACTGGTGACATCCGTAACCATTTTTCGATTGCCACACACATACACCGCCAGATGATCCACATCCGGAAACTCCTGAAGCAGATGCGTCACCCGTCCCGTCTTTCCCCTCCAATGATGAGCAGGTTTAGACAGGGTCAGATTAAAGGAAAAATTTTTATAGCAATCGGCCCACTTTTGCAACTCGTCCAAATAGTAGATATCCGACTCACTCCGAAGTCCCCACAGCAAAGTCATGGGCTGGGAACACGATTGCTCAAAGAGACTGGATAGCATAGACCATAAAGGCGCAATGCCGGTTCCCGTCCCAATAAATAACAGATCTCGTTCCGGGTCCTCATGAAGGTGAAAAGACCCGAAGGGCCCGGAGCATTCCAGTTCGTGACCAACTGAATATTCCAACACACACGCCGCACTGTTCCCATGCTCTCCGGCGTTAAAGAGTAACACGAGTTGATGAGAAGAACTGGGAAGTGAGGTAAGCGAATAGTATCTCAGGAACGAGAGGCCCGAAGCTCCATCAGGGATGTTCACGGCAATTGATTGGCCTGGAAGAAACTCTAAGCTCGGAATATCCACTAACTCCAAGATTAATTCTCGAACATCTTGAGTCAAATGCCGAACACAGAGAACCTTGGCCCGGAATCGTCTTGGGATCATGCCTAAGAATGTAGAGAATCTTGTTTGATCTGGCAAGAGCTTAGGATCGAGGTTTTTCCATTTCCACCAAGGGCTGAAGAGACCCTTCGTGGATCGAGCTAGGCTCTGAATTGAAAGAGGACAGCAACCATCCGGACAGGGCAACCAATACTGAGATGCTCCTCACGCTCCTCTTGACTCACTTGGGGAAATGTGGACTGGGGATGAAGAAGAATGTACGAGTTAATGAGATTCCTGAAAAAAAGGTGAGGATCTCACAGGTCAAGGGAACCGGCGAGATCCAATAAAAAGGCATAGATCATCGCGGTTTCCTCATAACGTTTAAAACGGCCTGAGGCTCCACTATGGCCTGCATCCATATTGGTTCTGAGCAAAAGGCGTTGATTGTCGGTCTTCAGCGCACGCAGTTTCGCAACCCATTTGGTCGGCTCCCAAAATTGCACTTGTGAATCGTGCAATCCTGAAGTCACTAAAAGGTGAGGATACGACTGGGGTTGAAGGTTATCGTAAGGCGAATAGGAAAGCATATACTCGTAAAACTGTTGTTGGTTCGGATCACCCCATTCATCATATTCACCTGTCGTCAATGGGATATTGGGATCTAACATCGTGGTCACCACATCCACAAAAGGTACCTGAGCCACCACACCGTGAAACAAATCAGGCCGCATATTCATAATCGCCCCCATCAACAAACCACCAGCGCTTCCACCAAGAGCGAATAATTTCTGAGGTGCAGCGTACCCTTGCTGAATAAGAAATTCGGCACAAGCGATAAAATCCGTAAAGGTGTTTTTCTTGTATAATAACTTGCCGTTTTCATACCATTGTCGGCCCAGTTCCTCCCCACCTCGAATGTGGGCTAACGCATAGACAAACCCGCGATCCAGCAAACTGAGACGGGGGGAGCTAAAACTTGCATCCATGCTCGCACCATAGGAACCATAGCCATACAACAACAGGGGATGCGTGCCATTCGGGGCAAAACCTTTTCGGTAGACCAGGGATATAGGAATAGAGGTACCATCTGATGCTGGAGCAAAAAGACGTTCCGTCTGGTAGTGGCTAATGTGAAAATTTCCGAGGACCGGCTCTTGTTTGAGAAGAATTTTTTCTCGTGTTTCCATGTGATAATCATAGATGGTCATGGGGGTGGTCATGGATGTATACCCAAATCGTAGATAAGGAGTATCGGCTTCTAAATTATCCCCCAAAGCTGCAAGGTAGGCCGGCTCTCCAAAATTCAGTTCATGTTCAGAGCCATCCTTGGTCCGAAGCATTCGAAGATGGATGAGACCCTGCCTCCGTTCTTCTAGCACTAGGAAATTCTCGAATAGCTCAAATCCTTCGAAAAACACCTCCAGCCGGTGAGGAATCACTTCCTCCCAGTGTATGGCGCTCGTGGTTTTTGTTTCAGTCCGCATCAAACGAAAGTTTTTGGCATCATCATTCGTTCGAATCCAGAAATGATGCCCCAGATGATCCACATCGTATTCATGCCCCCGTTTCCTTGCCTGCAATATCTGAAAATCGCTTTCCGGGTTATCCGCATTCAGATACCGGTACTCATTCGTTATGGATTGATGTGATCCAATCAACAAATACTGTTTGGATTTTGTTTTTTCGATAGAAACGGAAAAGGTTTCATCCGTTTCCTCATAAACCAACGTATCCAGCTTGGGATTCGTCCCTAACCGATGACGAAAAATCTGATTTGATCGCAAGGTTGCAGGGTCCTGTCTTGAATAAAAGAGTGTACGATTGTCATTGCCCCACTCCATATTTCCAGTCACCGAAGGAATACATTCATCAATCGTCTCGCCCGTTGTCAGATTTTTAAAGCCAATGGTATATATTCGCCGACCTTGCGTATCGATGGCATAAGCGAGAATATCTTGTCCAGAACTTACCGTCCAATTCCCCAATGAAAAATAATCATGCCCCCGAGCCAATTCATTGCCATCGACCATGATGAGTTCCGGATTCGCTAAGGATTTCTCTTTCCGGCAGTATAGGGCATATTCCTTTCCCTCTTCATAGCGAGTGTAATACCAAAAATCTCCCAGCCGAAACGGAACAGATAAATCCGTTGGCTGAATGCGGCCACTGATCTCTTCAAACAGGGTCTGCTCCAATTCTCTGGTATGGCTCCTCAACGTGGCGGCATACTCATTCTCAGCCTGCAAATAAGCCAAGACTTCAGGATTCTCACGATCTCTGAGCCAATAATACTCATCGGTTCGAACGTGACCGTGATGTTCTAACCGGTGCGGGACCCGTTTAGCACGAGGTGGAGTTGGCATCAAAGGACTAGAATGGGAGGAACGGGTCGTCATGAAATTCCCTTATCGTCAAAAATTGCAGATCGTTACGTTTCATCCAAACTTTTGGGGTTTTGTCGAACCCGCTTCACGCGAGTGCGAAGTTTCTTCTCTTCCAAACGCTTCTCACGCACTCGATTCGGCACTCGGGTCGGAACCCGGATCTTTACAGGGCGCAAGGCATCCTGCAGGATTTTCACAAACTTTTCCAATAAATCAGCGCGATTAGCTGATTGGGTTCGATGTCGTTGAGCCTGCAGCCTCAGAACCCCTTCTTGATTCATGCGTTGCCCAACCGCTTCGGTAATTCTTCGTTTTTGGTAGCCACTAAGGACGGACGTATGGTTGACATCAAACTCTAAAATGACCCGACTATTCACCTTATTAACATGTTGCCCACCAGGACCTGCGCTTCGAGCTGCTGAAAATCGCACGTCAGAATCAGGAATGGAAAGATGGGGAGTGATCACAATTGGCATACTGTTATCCGGTCAAAAACGAGTCTGTTCTTCTTCCATTGTGCCTACGTTAGAAATAATTTCCACATCACCGACCTGATGCCTCACGCTAAACCAGACGGCTTCCATCTCCCCTGCACTGAGTTTTTCCCCATGGGATGATGCCATACTTCAAATATCCCGGAAGATTAATTAGCAGGATAACCACCCTCGCAAAAAGAAAAGCAGGAACCTTAAGGTTCCTGCTTTTCTAAATCCTCTACTTTTTGGACCTCTACGTCAATCTTCTAGCATGCCACTGTATCCTGTACAATTTGAACTTCGCAACCAAAGCAGGTCACTGAATTTCAGCCAGCATGGCTTTGACATGCGACTCTTTGAGCTTTTTCAATGCCACAACCTCGATTTGACGAATCCGTTCACGAGTCACGGCCATGGACCGTCCCACCTGCTCTAAAGTCCAAGCTTCATCCACTCCAATCCCAAAACGCAAACGAATGACTTGTTGCTCCCGAACAGTCAAAACCTGAAAAATTTGATTTAGCCACTGTGCATTTGATTTACGGGACACTTCTTCGTCCGGAGACTGGCACGCCAAGTCAGGAATTAATTCTCCTAATTCAGTCTCTCCGTCCACAGAGGGAGCATCTAAGGAAATCGGCTCCTGAAAGGCTTCAATCGTTTCTTTCACCCTATCGCCGGTCATCTCCAGCCGTTGTCCAATTTCTTCAAACGTGGGTTCTCGATCAAATTGCTGCGCGAGGCGCTGCGCAGTTTTGGCAATTTTGGTAGATGCCTCATTCGTATGCACCGGTACACGAATCGTTCGGCTTTGATCAGCAACCGCTCGCGAAATGCCCTGGCGAATCCACCAGGTTGCATACGTACTGAATTTAAACCCACGGGTGTAATCAAAGCGTTCGGCCGCTTTCATCAGTCCAATATTCCCTTCTTGTACAAGGTCCAGAAAATTCATCCCTCGCCCTAAGTATCGCTTAGCGACATCCACTACCAGACGGAGATTCCGTTGCACTAAGGCATCTTTTGGTTCTTCAATATCCACTCGAACTTCACCAATCGAAAGACGAATTTTCGAAAACTGCAGACTGAGCTTTTGGCCTGCCTTGCCATTCATCGCTGAGAAAGCCTCGATATTGCTTAAACACTCCACGATGGATTCCACAACCGGAGCTGAATACCCATTTAATTCTGAAAATTTTGTCAATTCATCTTGAAACAATTTAACCTCTAGACCTTGACTCAGCCCATTGGTGAGCTCAAAAGCTTTCTGTAACAAAGATCGAAGATCGGCCGTACCCTGATATAGTCTGGTGGCCAATGTTAACTCCTCCCTGGCATTCAAAAGCGGGCGTGAGCGAAACCCCCGGAAATACATGGATTCTAAATTTACGGACCCAGGCTCAGCAATGGATTTGGAGCTCTCCTCCTGATCCATATCCAAACCTGCCTGCCTTGAGGAATTTCGATAACTTAGAGGAGCCCGTTTTTTAGGTCGGGCCTTATCTAAGGACGGTGCGTGATTTTTCTGCGTTTCGCTGAATTGTGGACTCCTTTGAAGTGTGATCATGAATTCCCCCTCTGGACATTTCAGAGTTAAAGGCAACAAGGCTTGGCCAATACGAACCTACCTCTGTAGACCTAACCTGTAGAGCCTCCCTTTTTGTTTGGTCAGTACAGGTATAGGTGTACCACCCTGAGATGAAAGGGAAATTAGGGAAAAATTAAAACTTTTTAATAGTGCGAGAAGTCTGTGGCTTACACTGTCGCTACGGAGGGAGCCAAAGGCAGGAAAACCGTAAAGCAAGAACCACCATGAACAACACTTTGAACCTCAATGGTTCCATGATGAACTTCCACAATCCACTTACAAATAGCCAAACCCAATCCCGTCCCTTTTGCCGAATGAGAACGCGCCTCATCAGTCCGGTAAAAGCGATCAAAAATTCTGCCATGATCCTCTAGGGCAAGACCAATACCGTGGTCTCGAACCACTAGCTTTCCCTTGTTTCCGGCAACAAGCAACGAGAGTTCCACCGTTTGTCCTTCATGAGAATATTTCACGGCATTATCGACCAGATTTAAGAGTAATTCCCTCAAACGCAGATCGTCTCCCTGGACAACGACGGGCTCAATGGCTTCGAGCACCGTGTGAATATTGCGTTCTTGGCCCAACACCAACGCCTGTTGCTGAATTTCTCGCACTAAATCATCCAGTTGAACGGGATACATCTTGAGCTTAATTTCCCCAAGATCCGCTCGTGATAAAAACAACAGCTCATCCACAATCCGGCTCATGCGGTCAATTTCCTCCAAATTGCTCTCCAGCACCACCTGATAATCTTCTGCTTGCCGTGGTCGCCGTAACGCCAACTCAGTTTCCCCTTTTGTAATGGTTAAAGGTGTTCGAAGTTCATGGGACGCATCCGCACTAAACTGCCGGATTTGCCGGAACGACACTTCTAATCGTCCAATCATGTCATTAAAAGTCGAGGCTAATTGCCCAATTTCATCGTTGGAATGAGGAGTTTGAATCCGCTGGGACCAATCCCCGGCCGCGATACGTTGGGCCGCTTGCGTAATGGCATGAACCGGACGCAAGGCCCGTCCTGCCAAAAACCACCCTCCGACCAACGATACAAGCAAGGCCAAAGGAGACGCAATGTAGAGACCGGCTAAGAGCCGATGCAGCATTCGTTCTGTGGGGTACAGGGAGGTCCCAACGCGTAAAATATTCACCAATTGATCATCTTGACGAATAGGAACCGACAGTAATCGCAGTGGAACCCCTTTTTCAAATTGAACGGATTCAAAGGTTGATTTTCCATCGAGAGAGGCACGAAACGATGTCTGACTCAATGGAATTTCTCGGCTTTGAATATTAGCCGACTGAATCGTCACTTGCCCCGCAGGTCCAAAAATTTGAAAAAACTTATCCAAGAGCGCGATTTCAGGAAAGTCCTGAGATAAATCTTCAAAGATCAAGAATGGGCCAAACCGATGTTCTCCCAACGTTCGAATCGCCACAGCTGCCGCCTCATCCAACGAGGCATCCACCTGTTCCCGAAGCGCGCGGGACATCACCAAATATAATGCGACGGCAAAAAGAACCAGAATTAGAGCCAACGCCGATCCATACCACAAAGTTAAACGAACTCGGATCGAGGTCGTTTTCACCCGTCAGACCTCATCATATATCCGCTTCCCCTGACCGTTTGAATCAGGCTTCGCTCCCGCCCTTTATCGATTTTATTTCGCAAGTAGCTAATATACACATCAATGACATTAGTAAATGTATCAAAATCCAAATCCCACACATGTTCGGTAATCATGGATCGCGTTAGCACCCGACCCGCATTCCTCATTAAATACTCTAAGAGCGCATACTCTTTAGTCGTGAACTCAAGACGTTGGCCGGCACGAGTCACCTCACGAGTAACAGGATTTAATATCACATCGTCTACCTGAAGAATTCCGCTTGGGGCCCCTCCAGCTCGACGAAGGAGCGCTCGAGCCCTGGCAAGCAATTCCTCAATCGCAAATGGTTTTGTTAAATAATCGTCAGCCCCCGCATCCAACCCTTTGACCCGTTGATCCACTTCTGAACGTGCCGTTAAAATAAGCACTGGAGCTTTGACACCTGCAGCACGAGCACGTTTAAGCACTTCTAGGCCTGGCAATCCTGGCAACATTAAATCCAAAACAATCAAGTCATAATTTACGGCTTGAGCCCAATCCAACCCTCCTGGTCCATCCGCGCATACATCGACCGCATAGCTTTCCTCCTCCAGTGCTCGCCGGATAAAGGAAGCCACCTTAGGTTCATCTTCCACCACTAAAATGCGCATCTTAAAAAAATCTTACCATCTACATACCGTGACGGAGAAGGGGAACGTCAAATAAATGAATAATAGGAATTCATGAAAAGAGAGAACCAAAAATATCCATATCATAATGCTCTAGGGATATGACAAAAAAAAGGCCCCGTCATGTATATGACGGGGCCTTACCAATTCAGAATAGACTCAGATTAGAGATGGTCCACCAAACTCCGAAGCTTGTGGCTGCAACTTGGGTGACGAAGTTTCTTTAGTGCTTTGGCCTCAATCTGACGAATGCGCTCACGAGTCACATCAAAGTCCTGACCAATTTCCTCCAATGTATGATCGGTACTATCACCGATCCCAAACCGCTTACGAATCACAGTCTCTTCGCGAGGAGTCAACACGCCCAAGGCATTAGCAATCTGACGTTGCAGATCATAACGGTTTGCAGCATCCATAGGAGATACTGCATTTTTATCTTCAATCAGGTCACCTAACTGGCTATCCTCTTTTTCGCCTATTGGCGTTTCAAGGGAAATGGTCCCCTTAGAAATATCTAACATCATGCGGACCTTTTCAGGAGTTAGGCCCATCCTCTCGGCAATTTCCTCTGGGGTAGGTTCACGCCCTAATTGTTGCACCAACTGCCTTGCCGTCCGGGCTAATTTTGTATTGGCCTCAATCATATGTACCGGAATACGAATGGTACGAGCCTGATCGGCTATGGCACGCGTCACACCCTGTCGAATCCACCAGGTTGCGTAGGTGCTAAATTTATAGCCACGTTGATACTCAAACTTATCAACCGCCCGCATCAATCCAATATTCCCTTCCTGGATCAAATCGATAAACTGCAATCCTCGATTCGTATATTTTCGTGCAATACTGACGACTAATCGCAGATTGGCCTCGATCAGTTGAGCTTTCCCTCGTTTCACCTTTTCCTCAGCGGTTTCCAAAATAGTCAGGGCAGCCGTAAATTCTTCCATCGGCATACCCAAAACCTCGTCTTGGATCCGTAATAGGGCGGCTTTCCCCCCCTCCACTTCTTGTTGTAATTTTTCAATTTCTTCCGGAGTCAATTGTTGCTTGCGTCTCAGCGAACTCCCTTTTGTAGTCGCGCGTGGTTTTTTCCCAACCACCTGAATGCCGTCCTGTCCAGCAAGACCAAGCCTTTTCCTATGACGGGCAGTCATCATTTCAACGGACCGAATTTCCTGACCAACATCTTTGACACGCCTTAACATTTGATCTTTTACACGCTGATGCAGATTAAGTGCTTCAATTTGATCCACAAATTGGTCAGCCAGACCAATCCGGCGCTTCTCAAGTTGCATCTTCGAATTTTTAGTCGTTTGCCCATCTCGATTTTGGGTGTAAAGTGAGAGCAATCCACGCCCAAGCTTTCGAACCGTTGCCAGACTCTCTAGCGTTCGTAATCGGAGCTCTTCATCCTCCTGTTCACTGGCAATGGCCTCCTCTTCAACTTCCTCTTCCTCCAAGGTTTCCTGAAGAAGCACGATATCTCGAACACGAATTTCCTCAAGCTTCAATTGGTCGTGGAGTGATTCCAGGTAATTGATATTCAACGGCATGCCGTAGACAGCACATGCCAACTCACGCTTGCCTTCTTCGATGTGTTTTGCCAGCTCAATTTCGCCTTCACGGGTGAGCAAAGGGACCCGTCCCATTTCTTTTAGATACAACCGGACCGGATCATCGATGCGGGTAGGTTCACCTGGCGTCAAATCAATATCCAGGGAAGAATCCGTTTCCTCCTCTGAATCATCTGATTCCTCTTGCCCCGCGTTCTTTTTTAGAGCCGCCAACTGCAAGGCCGTCCGTTTTGAAGGATCAATCACTTGGAGATTGACTTCGTGCAACTCGCTTAAAATGGTATGTAATTGATCAGAGGTGATCTGGTCGGCAGGAAGAATACTCGTTAAGTCTTTTATGGTCACATGCCCTTTGGGCTTACCAATCTCAATTAATCGCTGAATCACCTCCGGCAATGACGCTGTCTTCCCCATTAACATAGCTCCTTAAAAATTAATAGCTCAACCCAATCATACCACTTTTCGTATTGAGCCAATGGGCCCTCTCAACACAAGAACCCAATCGGTCCTTCCTCATCGTTCTTCCCAATAAAGGGCATTCCATCCAGAGACGTGGGCAATAATAAAGAAGAGAAATCGCCCTCAGGTCTGTATTAAGTACGTCATACCGAGTTTTGGGCGAAACCAGGAAAAAGACCTATTGTTTTAAAAAAGCGAAGGTAAAAATACAAGGCGCAATTTGATAACACTATATAGAATATTTGACTGTAAAGTAAAGTTAAATTTCCTAAGTAAATAATAAAGTCACCTATAACAAAACACTTATCATTTCACTAAAAATTCATCAGTCTCATCCAATCTCGAATAATGATTAACCAATTGTTTTCATTGAAAATTTAACTATTAATATTGCTCAATATACTTCCTGATCTTTCCCTCAAAGAGACAAAATCTACAGAAACTATTAAGAAAACACTGCTACATCCGACAAGATAACCTATGACCGCCTGCTCGAACCTAAAAAATCCCTGCACCTAGGAACGAGCTGAAACAGGGAGAAAGCAGCAATCATGATTTCACTTTTGTTGGTTGAAGATGACCTAAAAGAAGCTTTGGTTATTAGAAACATGCTGAAAGAAGGTCTCCAAAACCAATTTACCTTGGAGCATGGCCTTTCTCTCAGCGATGCTCTCGACCTCATTCAACAAAACCAATTTCAAGCCATTATTCTAGACTCCCATCTCCCAGACGGGAAATCATTTGAATCCATTCTGCAATTCATGCAGTTTTGCCCTGATGTCCCGATTCTGATCTTGAGCGGCGTTGAAGAGGAAGACCAAGCAATTCAAGCCGTGAAAAGTGGAGCCCAGGACTATTTAATCAAAGGCCAGACCAGCAGCTCAACTCTGTGTCGGGCCATTCGGTACGCCATGGAACGCCAGAGGGCCACGCAACGCATTACCCAATTGGCTCATTACGACCATTTGACAGGGCTTGCAAACAGAGGCCTATTTTATGAACGATTAAATTGTGCCGTGGCTCGCTGTCATCGGAACGACACGGCAATCGCTCTAATGTTTTTAGACCTGGACCATTTCAAAGGTATTAACGACACCCTCGGCCATGAATATGGGGATTCGTTACTCAAAACTGTGGCCGCACGAATCAAAAAATGTATTAGAGAAATTGACACGGGTGTCCGATTAGGAGGAGATGAATTTGCAGTCCTTTTAGAACAAATCGTGTCGATTGAGGACGTGGCCTCTGTTGCGCAACGCATTCTTCACCTCCTGGCGCAGCCCGTCATTATCAAGCAGCACCAACTGCATGTGACCGGAAGCCTCGGGATCACCATTTATCCCTGGGATAGTGCCAATTCCCAGGAACTATTATCCCATGCCGATGCCGCGATGTATCGAGCAAAAGCGCAAGGCGGCAATACCTATCAGTTTTACACCGCCGGCATGAAAACAGCCGGCCTCGATGGCTCCACGCTTGAGATGGAGCTCAGTCGAGCTTTGGCAAAAGAAGAATTTCTCCTCCATTACCAACCACAAATGAATATTTCCACCAAGCAAGTCATTGGCATGGAAGCCTTGTTGCGCTGGCATCACCCCTACCAAGGCCTCATTGGTCCCAATCATTTCATTCCCCAAGCCGAAGAAAATGGCATGATCATTCCCATAGGCGAATGGGTCTTACGTTCAGCCAGCAAACAGGCAAAATACTGGGAAAAGCAAGGGTTTCCTGCTCCTCATGTCGCCGTGAACCTCTCAGCCAGGCAAATCCATCAGGGACATCTCCCGGCACTCATACAAGACATCCTCAAGCATTCACATCTGGATCCGGAAAATCTCAAACTGGAACTGACGGAGACGTTTCTAATTCATGAAACGGAAGAAACCATACAGACCCTCCGCGAAATCAAAGCGATGGGAGTCCACCTGTACATTGATGATTTTGGAGCGGGTTATGCTTCCCTTCGATACCTGAAATCATTTCCCGTGGATGGCATCAAACTCGACCAAAGCCTTATTCAAAATCTCCCACACAGTACCAACGATGCCGCTATCGTCATAGCCGTCATTTCTTTAGCCAAAGCCCTGGGCCTACAAGTCATCGCAGAAGGAGTGGAAAGACAAGAACAGGCCGATTTCCTGGAAGAACATGAATGCGATGCAATGCAAGGGTATTGGATCGCACCGCCACTCCCCGCCAATGAAAGCGCCCAGCACATGGTGCATGTGTAATCGGGACAATTGGGTCACACCATCTTTTCCTTCAACCATCTTTGAGTGAAGCTTCTGCCATCCTTCCTCTGATATTTCACCCTCTTTTTTCACCCCGAACACCCCCATCGTGCGTTGGGGGTAAAATTATTGATCAGGAATGCCATGAAATAAAATGACAAATCTGAAAAGCTAATTAAGCTATTGGCAAAGATATCGCCCGATTCAGGTAATTTAAAAATAGCCGTTCG